>JAGWZH010000002.1 GCA_018971945.1 Alphaproteobacteria bacterium
CGCCAGCGTTGAGCATGTGCTTCCCATGAGCCCTAATGCGGAGTGGATCGCCCGCTTCCCGACAAAGGAAATGCGCCGTGAGTTGTCCAATCTGCTCGGCAACTTCGTCCTCATCACTGCGGAGAAGAACAACCGCATCGGCAACGCCGGCTTTGACGACAAGAGGCGGGAATATTTCGCCGCCGACGGCGATCCGATCTACGCGCTCACCCGCGACATCGGAGCGGTCGATGAATGGACCCCGGATGTAATTCGCGCCCGCCACGAACGCCTCGTGCATGTCTTGGCGCAAGACCTGGGGCTCGTCTGAGAGGCCTTTGCGATCCTGATCAGGGGGGCAAAGAACCGATCGGGGGCAAAGGTCTGGGCGGCTCTGAAGCGATCCGGGCTTCAAACGCGTCGTCGCGCGGCGCAGGGGAAAATCCCCGGGCTTCGGAGAAGCCGATCCAACGCGTTTCGCCGCCACCGAGATCGATGACTTCCGCCCCTAAATAGGCCGCCGATTCGAAATCCTCATGCGCAAGGGCCACATAGCCCTCTCCCAACGACACGATGAGCACGCGTCCTCCGTCTTCCGCCCTCATTGGCGCAGTCATCGCGGCATGATTGGCGGCGTCCTGGCGCAAGAGCCACATCCGCAGCGGCGGGATCGGCGAGTCCGTCCTTTGCGGCCCGCAATAATAAGTCAGGGCGAAGAACAGGGCGCGATGATCCGCCAGCACCGCGGTGTAGGGCGCTGCGGCGGAGGCGATGCGCGCCTGCGTCGCTGCGCAAACGGCTTCCCAGCCCCTGGCGCGCTTGAACGCCCCGCCTGCGCCCATGGCGTCTGCAAAGCCTGGGAACACGGTGAAGCTCCAAAAAGCCAGAGCCGCCGTCCCATTGACCGCTGTCGCTGCAAGAAGCGTCCGCTTTCCAAAAACCGTCCCTGTCAGCAGCGATCCCACGAGCCAGACTGTCGCTGCGGGATAGGCCGCCGCCGCCCAATTCGCATGCGCGCGGCTCAACAGCGCCTGAGCTGTGATCAGCAGCAGCGGCGGCAGGATGAAGGCGATCAGGATCTTGTCCGTCGGCGCGAGCGCGCTCCGGCCGCCCGCCGCCCTCCATAACAATAACCCAAGCGCTCCAAAAAACACCGGTCCGATGACGCCCGCCTGGCTGAACACAAAGTCCGCCATCTCCCCGAGATTGAAAAGAGCCCCGCCCAAATTGGCGTTCGCCGCGGTATGCCCCATCGTCGCGAAGTCATGCGTCGCATTCCAGATGAGGTTGGGCGCAAGCACCAGAAGCGCGGTCCCGCCCATGATCGCTCCGTCCCGCGATAAGAATCGTTCCCGCACCATGGGGACCCACAAGGCCGCAAGCCCCGCGCAGAGCAGGAAATAAAGCATCGCGTACTTCGCCAGCGCCCCAAGCCCGATGAGCGCCCCGAGCGCCGCCGCCGTCCGCCAGCCAGGGCTCTCCAAGAACCGAAACAGCATCAAGAGCGCCCAAGCCCACAAGGGCAGCATCAGCGCATCCGTAGAGATCACCGCCGCCGAGAGAGCCACGCCGGGCAGAAGGAGCCAGCTCGTCCCAGCCCAGAAGCCGGCCCAGGGGCCATAGAGCCGCCGGCCCAAGGCGAACAGCGCGACCGCGCCAAGCGCATGGCTTAAAGGCGCGGCCAGCCGAATGGCCGCTTCCGCCTCGCCGAACAGCGCCGTTGTCAAAGCGATCGCCCACGCGATGAGCGGCGGTTTGGAGAAATAGCCCCAATCCAGCGTCTGCGACCATGCCCAGTATTGCGCTTCGTCAAAATGCAGATCGACTGGGCTCGCGATCAGTCCCGCGACCCTGGCCGCCGTGATGATCCCGGCGGCCACGACAAAAGCCCTTAAAGGCGGCGACAGCGCAGGAAGGCCGCGTGCGGACGGGGAAGGGGAGTTCATCATCTGATCCATAGCCTGAATCGGCGAGACAAGGGGAGGCGGGCGCTGCTGCGTCTTTTAAGCAACATTCAGCATGGACAGCAGCAGGTGGACAAAGTCTCACATAACTGTCGTGGATGTGCCGCCTTCCCCCTGCTATGGCGACCCGCGTGTGGCGAGGCAGGTCAAAGTGGCCCGCTGCGTGTCTCCGGGGGTTGTCTCATGATGTTGAAAAAATTGTTGGGCGGTGCGGCCCTTACCGCACTGTCTATGGTGTTTGGCGTGTCCACAGCGCAGGCCCAATCGACCGGCGCGCAAACGTTTGAGGAAGACGATTCCGAGATCGTGGTGACCGGCCAGCGCTCGCGCGATATTGCGGGCCTGATCAATGCCGAAACCGCGCCAAAGGCGCGGGCGACCGTCACGCAGGAATATATCGAGACCCAGGCCCCCGGCCAGACCATCCTCGAATCTCTGAACCTCGTCCCGGGCGTTGTGTTCTCCAACAACGACGCCTACGGCTCCGCGGGCGGCTCGCTCAATATTCGCGGCTTTGACGGCGCCCGCGTGTCCCTGCAATTCGACGGCGCCCAGCTGAACGACACCGGCAACTACGCCATCTACTCAAACCAGCAGCTTGATCCTGAATTGATCGAAGCCGCCTCGGTGAATCTCGGGGCCACAGACGTGGACAGCCCCACCGCTTCCGCCACCGGCGGCACCGTCAATTATCGCACACGGCGGCCTGGCGAAGAGTTTGGCGGTATCCTGCAGTATGGCTACGGCACTTTCGACATGAACCGCGTCTTCGCCATGGTCGATACCGGCAGGCTTTTTGGCACCGATGCAACAGCGTTCGTGTCTCTCTCGTCGCAGGAATACAATCACTTCTTGGGGAATTTTGGCGGCGTGGATAAGGCGCAGTTCAACGCGCGCCTCTATTACCCCCTCGAAGGCCGCGACTTTTTGAGCCTTTCATTCCATTACAATCAGAACCGCAACAACTTCATCCGCCAGATGTCGGTTGCGAATTTCGCAGCGTCGGGCCTTAGCACCTATGTAGGCAATGTCAGCGCCTGCCAAACCGCCCAAGCCGCCGTCGCCGGCGTTGCCGACGTCGCCCGCACCTGCAGCAATGTCGGGCCCCTGGCGATCAACCCGTCAAACACCGGCAATATCCGTGGCTCAAGCCGGTTTGCGCTGACCGACAATCTGACCCTCACCATCGACCCAACCTTTCAATACGTGCTCGCCAATGGCGGCTCGACGACGGGATATATTGAGGGCGCTGCGGCCTCAACGTCGCGAATCAACACAGACGTCGACCTGAACGGGGACGGCGATTTGCTTGACACGGTGCTGTTGTTCCAGCCCAACACCACCACGACCCAGCGTTGGTCGCTCCAAACCTCGTTGATTTGGGACATCAACCCCAACAACCGTCTGCGCTTCAGCTACACCTACGACCGCGGCCGTCACCGCCAGGTCGGCCAGGCCACCCGGATCAACGCCGACTCCACCCCGATTGACGTCTTCAGCTCCAATTTCGGCTATGCGCGGCCGATCCTGGACGCCCGCGGCGCTCCCATCCGGCGCCGGGATCGGGTCTCCTATGCGATCCTCAACCAGTTGTCGCTGGAGTACCGGGGCAACTTCATGGACGACCTGATCTCGGTGACCGCCGGCCTGCGCTTGCCCTATTTTGAGCGGGAACTGAACAATAACTGTTTCCAAGGCTTGGACGTCAACGGCAACAACCCGATCTGCACGACCAGCGCGCCCCAGATCGCGTTGTTGTCCAACGCGACCAATAGTCTGGAGTGGCAGGCGCCGTTCCGGGGAGCAACGGTTGAGTATGACGATGTGCTTCCGAGCTTCGGGATCACTTTCCGCCCCGCCGACGGGCATCAAATCTTCTTCAGCTACGCGGAAGGTTTGTCGGCGCCGCGAACGGACGATCTTTATGGCCGCCGCCTCGCCACGCTGGGTCGCGTCCAGCCCGAGACGTCCACGGCCTATGACCTTGGCTATCGCTATCGCAGCCAAACCTTGATCGCTTCCGCCACCGCTTGGTTCAATCAGTTCGAAAACCGGATCGAGCGGACCTTTGACCAGGTGACCGGCGACACCGGCTCTTTCAATGTCGGCGGGATTGATCTGTCGGGCGCGGACTTCGAGATCGGCTATGTCGGAATCGACAATCTGACCCTTGTCGGGACGGCGTCCTACAAGCAGAGCGAAATCGGGACCAATATCGGGACCAACCTCACCCAGGGGCGGAGCCTTTATGAAACCCCGGAATGGACCTACGCTGGCCGGGTGGAGTACGATGTCGCCAATTGGAATCTGGGCGTTCAAGCGCGCCATGTCGGCGAACGCTTTACGAACCTAACCAACACCCAGGTCGCCCCGGATTACACGGTCGTGGACGCCAACGCCCGCTGGAATTTCGGCGAACTGGTCGACCTCGAAGGCGCCTATCTCCAGTTCAACGTCGTCAATCTCTTCGATGAAGAATATCTCGGCAATATCTCGACCAATATCTCGGGCAACCAGAACGCCCAGGTCGGCGCTCCGCGCACCTTCCTGGTCACGCTGCGCACTGAGTTCTAAGCGAAGCAGACACTGAAGACACCTGCTGGAGGCGGCCTTCTTGCGAGGGCCGCCTCTTTGCTTTTTCGGGAAAAGCCCTTGCAACCACGCCCGCCGTGCTTAAGTGAGCGCGCTTTGCTCGCCCGCGGGAACGCCGGATTTGGCCACAAGGCCCACGAAGGGAAGAGGACGAAAAGACAATGACGCGTATCCCGCCCGAATGGGCGCCGCACAAGGCGATCTGGACGGCCTTCCCCTCCGCCGCCGATCTTTGGGAAGATGACCTGATCCCCGCGCAGGACGAGGTCGCCGCCATGATCCGGGCGCTTGCGAAAGGAGATCGTGTCCGCGTCCTCGCCGCAGGCGCGGACGCCTACCGAGCCGCCGTCGCTGCTGTGGGCGACGTTGCGGAGGTCATCGAGACCCCTTTCGGCGACATCTGGCTCCGCGACACGGGTCCCATCTTCGACCGCGCCGGCCGCGCCCACCGCTTCCTTTTCAATGGCTGGGGCGGAAAATATGATCTCCCCTTCGACGACCGCGTGGGCGATGCTGTCGCTGCCGTCGCCGGCGCGGAGATCGTGCGCCACCCCTTCATCCTGGAAGGCGGCGCCATCGAGATGGATGGGGAAGGGACCCTTTTGACCACCCGCCAGTGCCTCCTCAACCCCAACCGCAACCCCGGCTGGGACGAGGCGAGCGCCGAAGCCTTCTTGAAGCGCGCTCTGGGCGTGACCAGGGTGCTTTGGCTCGATGAGGGTCTCGCCAACGACCACACCGACGGCCACATCGACAACCTCGCCCGCTTCGTGGCGCCAGGCCGCATCCTCTGCCAGGCGCCCGTCGGCGCTGATGATCCGAATGCGGACGTGCTGGATGAGATCGCCCTGACCCTCGCCGCCATGTCCGATGCGCAAGGCCGCAAGCTGGAGGTGATTCGCATCCCGAGCCCCGGCGTCGTAAGGGGTGAGGACGGCGATTCCATCCCAGCAAGCCACATGAACTTTCTCATCGGCAATGAGGCTGTCGTCGTCCCCATTTACTCCGACATGGGTGACGACGCCCTGAAAGCCTTGGCGCCGCTCTTCCCTGACCGCCGGATCGTCGGCCTCTCCTCCACCGCTATTCTCACCGGCGGCGGTTCTTTCCACTGCATCACCCAGCAGGAGCCCGCGTGATGGCCCAAGGCTCTACAAAGACCCTCACCGTCGCCGCAATCCAGACGAGCTACGGCGCGGACATGGCGGCCAACATCGAAAAGACCGTTCGCTTCATTCGCGAGGCCGCAGGCCAGGGCGCCCAGGTGATCCTGCCGTCAGAACTCTTCCAGGGGGAATATTTCTGCACCGACCAGCAGGAGCGTTGGTTTGCGACCGCTTACCCCGCCGCCGAACACCCCTGCGTGAGGGCGCTCCAGCCCGTGGCGAAGGAGCTGGGCGTCGCGATCCCCGTCTCGATCTATGAGCGCTATGGGCCGGAGCGCTACAACAGCGTCGTCATGCTGGACGCTGACGGGTCGATCCTCGGCGTCTACCGCAAGAGCCACATTCCCGATGGCCCCGGCTATCAGGAGAAATACTATTTCCGCCCCGGCGACACCGGCTACAAGGTCTGGGCCACAAGGCACGGCCGCATCGGCGTCGGCATCTGCTGGGACCAGTGGTACCCAGAGTGCGCCCGCGCCATGGCGCTCATGGACGCGCAGGTGTTGATGTACCCAACCGCCATCGGCTCAGAGCCGCACGATTCAAGCCTCGACACCCTCGACCCCTGGCGTCGCGCCATGCAGGGCCATGCGGTCAGCAACGTCATCCCCGTGATGGCCTCGAACCGGATCGGCGCGGAAAACTGCAATGGCAAGCCGCAAAACTTTTATGGCGGCAGCTTCATCGCCGATCACCGCGGCGACCTCGTCCAAAGCTTCGGCCGCACGGAGGAGGGCGTGCTCGTCCACACCGTGGATCTCGACTTCCTCGAAACCCACCGCGGCGCCTGGGGCTTCTTCCGGGATCGGCGAAAGGATCTGGCGCCATAGGGCCTATGCGCTACCGGGGTGTGATCTTCGACTTTGACGGCACTTTGGCCGACACCTTCGGCTGGTTCAAAGCCGCCGTCCCCGGCATGATCGCGCGCCATCGCCTCAACCCCGTCACCGACGCCGAGATCCACGCCCTCCGCGGCGCCCACGGCCGCGAGGTCATGATGCGCTTGGGCGTGCGCCCGTGGCAGCTGCCGTTCATCGCATCCGACATGCGCCGCCGCATGGCGCAGGACGCTCACACCATGGGGCTGTTCCCTGGCGTCGCCGAGGCTCTGGCCGCGCTCCACGCCAAGGGCGTGGCGCTGGCGGTTGTATCCTCCAACGCCGAGGGCGTGGTCCGGACGGTTTTGGCAGACACGCAGGGCTTGATCGACCACTATGCCTGCGGCGCGGCCGCCTTCGGCAAGGACGCCCACTTCCGCCGGGTCCTCGCCAAGGCCCGCCTTAAGCCGGATGAGGCGATCGCCATCGGCGACGAACTCCGCGACCTCGACGCCGCCCGCGCGGTGGGGCTTGCCTTCGGCGCCGTCCAGTGGGGCTATACCCGCGCTGATGCTTTGTGCGCCAAAGCCGACCACGCCTTCGCGCATCCGGCGGACTGGGTCTCGTTGCTGGGTTAGAGGCTCACCCCACAAACCGCGCCCGCAGCGCCTCATCCGGGACCATGCACGCCTCCGTGCTCCCAAACCAGCGCCGCCGGTTCCGCGCCAAAACGCTATAGGCCCAATCGCGCAGAGGCAGGGGCAGGGCGCAGGCCGCCCACGACAGCCAAGACCATGGCCAGCGCAACCGCCGCCCGATCGCGAGCGCTGCTTCAGACAAGCCCAGCACGCGACCGTTCTCGATCAACAGAAACGTCTCCGGATCGTCCGGATTTTGACCCGCCGCGGCGAGCGTCGCCCGCCCAAGCGCCGATTGCGCCGGCAGGAACGCGAAGAGGCCCTTGGGATCCCGCGGCGCCACAAAACGCACGGTGAAGCAGCATAACTTGCACTGCCCTTCGAACAGGATCACGGCGCGGCATTCAGCGGAAAGGGCAGGCGGTAAGGTCATGAAGTCAGATACGGCCCGCGCGCCCGCACGCCCGCGCGCCCGCACATCTCCCGGACCGGTGGGCGCCCATGCCGCACCTCACTCCAGCCCCAGCGCATAGCGCAACTCGGCCCGGGCGATTGCGTAATCCCCCGCGAATTCCTCATCCCCCATGAGCCGGATCACAACCGCCGACGCCACGGCGCGGCCCGCGTCCACGTCCGACGGGAAATGCACCCCGCACACGACCCGGCTCCAGCCATAGTCATAGCCCCGCGCCAGGATCGCGTCCGCCTGCTCTGGGACCATGTCTGCGAGCAATAGGCCCCACGCCCAGCCGAACCCAGCATGTCCCGAGGGATAGGACCGGCTATTCGCAAGCCGCGCCAACTGCGCAGCCTCCGAAGCGATGCACGGCGTGATCGAAGGATCGACCTGGAACGGTCGCATCCGTCCGAAATGCTCCTTAGCCGGATCATAAGAGGCGGCGATGTCGGTCACGACCCGCGCCAAAACCCGCGCCGTGGAAGGCGTCGCCTCTTCGCTGATGGTCACGCCCAAAACAGCCGCGAAGGCAGGCCCCGGGTCCACCCGGTTGTCCGCCACGGCCAGCGCCATGCGCGCAGGGTCCGCGTCATGCGCCGCCAAGACGGCCGCAAGCTCTCCCGCCTGCCAGGCGCTCTCCCCGCCTGGCGGCCCCATCAGAAACACCCGCGCGTCGGCGTCGGTCTCGAGATACCCCACCGCAAACCCCGCCGCCGTCCGCTCCGGCGCCGCCACAACCGCAGGCGCCGTCGCGCATCCCGCCACCGCCAAAGCCAGCGCCAAAGCGCGCAGACCAAATCCCCTTGTCATGCTTGCCCCTCCGAAGCGACCCTGCGGCCCCGCCACAGCATCAGCCAAACGCCGACCCCCAAAACCAAAAGCCCAAGAATCGCCGCCGGCCCCCGCTCGTCCAGCGTCCCGACATAGCCGAACGCGCTCCAAGCCATCGCCGCGCTCGTCGCCACGAACATCAAGGGCAAGATGGGATAGAGCGGAACCTTGAACGACCGCGCCGCGTCAGGCTGCCGCACCCGCAACACGAGGACTGCAAGGCCCGACAGCATCAGGAACAGCCAGAACACCGGCGCGGTGTAATCGAGGAGCGTCGAAAACCCTTGATAGGCCGCGCCCAGACCCACAAGAACAAGCCCGAACACCCCATGCGCCAATGTCGCCCGAAACGGGATGCCGCGGGAATCGTCCCACTCCCCGAACCAGGCCAGCGCAGGGAAATCCCGCGCCGCGGCATAGGTCGTCCGCGCCCCGACCACGATCGTGGCGTTGATCGAGGTGATCACCGCGAACGCCACCGCGATGATGAGCGCGATCTGCGCCGCGTCGCCAAAAGCGAGCCTGATCAGGTCCGCAGCGGGCGCAGCGCTTGTGGCGAGCCCCTCAAGCCCCAAACCCCGCCAGAACGCCCAATTCACCAGCACATAAAGCCCGGTGATCACGAGGATCGCCACGATCAGCGCGACAGCCATTCCCCGCCGCCCCTCGCGCACTTCCGCGCTCAAGGTCGCCATCTCGTTCCAGCCGCCATAGGCGAGCATCACAAAAACCATTGCCTGCAGGAACCCCTGAGGCATCGGCCCCAAAGGCCCCAACGCCAGATCCGTCTGCGGCGGTGCGCCCTGCAGGGCGAGCCATGCCGCCGCCGCCACAAGGATCAAGAGCCCAGCCACCTCAAGGCCGGTGATCGCATAATGCGCTGCGATCCCTTTTTTCACGCCGCGCAGATTGAACGCTGTGATCAAAGCAACGATCGCCGCCGCATAAACCGCAGGGCCCAAGGGCCCCAGTTTCAGGGCCTCGTTCACATAGTCGCCGAAGACAAACCCCAAAAGCGCAATCGAACCGGTATTGATCACCGCCAACCGCGCCCAGGCGAACAAAAAAGCGAGCCGCTTTCCAAACGCAAGTTTGAGAAAATGGTAATCGCCGCCGGCGTTGGGAAACGCGCTCGCCAGCTCCGCATAACAGAGCGCGCCAACAAGGCTGATCAGCCCGCCAAGCAGCCAGGCGATCAAAAGCCACCCCGCGGTGTCCGCCGCGTCCGCCACCAGCGCTGGCGATTTGAAAATCCCGGCCCCTACCACCATGCCGACCGCGAGCATCACCACATAGCCGATCCCGACATGTCTATGGGGCGTCTGGCGTGAAGTATTCATCGCGCTCTTTTGAACCTGACCGGCCATGCCGACAGCCTATCCCAGGCGCAGCCGAAACCGAAATCCCCCCAAAGCCTTGCCCGGGTCGAGGGGACACGCCTGCGGGCGGCTGCGCCCGATTCGGCGGAGAGCCCCGCGTCGCCTTGAAGCGGCTTTCAAAGCGCACCGGGCCGAGAAGGGGAGGGATCGGCGGACCAGAGCGGCTCTTGTCTGATCTGCAGAACGCCGCCCGAAAAAGGTCTATTTTGGGGGGGCGCTGAAGGGCAGTCCCTTACTTCGGCCGGCGACGAAGGCGCTGGGAACGCATTCAAAGAGCGCGCCCCCCTGACATGGTCGGCCAGACCAGCCTGTGAGCCGCCGAGCCGCGTCTTGCCATTGGGCTTGGCGATTCTGGGCGCGAGCGACTTCAGGCCTTGCACCGGCTCAAACGGGCATGGCGACCAACAGCGGCTCAGATCCCACCGCCTATATCGGGGGCGTCCGCCGCCGCCGCTTCCCAGCGCAACCAGTCCATGAAAGCCTTGACCGCCGGCGACAAGGTTCGGCCCCGAGGCCAGATCATGTGATAGCCGTGCGCCAGCGGCAGCCGCCGGCCCTCGCCGAAGGGGAAGACGAGCCGCCCTGCCGCCACGTCCAGCTCCACAAGCCGTGACCGCGCCAGAATTACCCCTTGCCCGGCCATCGCCGCCTCGATCGCGAGCGCGGCTTGGTTAAAGCGCAAACCCCGCCGCGCAGCGGAAGTCTCAAGGCCATGTTCGGCGAGCCACACCGCCCATCCCGGGCACGGGTCCGCCTCCAAGGTGTCGTCGTGCAACAGAGAAGTCCCCAAGAGTTCCGCCGGCTCAGCGAGGGCGAGCAGCCCCGGGACGCAAGCAGGCGCCAATGTCTCGCTGAACAGAAACTCGACATGCCCATCGACATAGCCCCCTCGCCCAAAGCGGATCGCAAGATCTGCGTCAGCCAGGGCGAAATCGACGGTCCCAGGCTCTGCTGAGACCCATAAGTCCGTGTCTGGATGAGCCCTTTGAAACCGCGCAAGCCGCGGCGCGAGCCATTTCTGCGCAAACGCCGGCGGCGCCGCCACCGCCACGCGCGAGGTCCTGAGCGGCAGCCGCATCACCCGCGCCGCCTGTGCTGTTAGCGACATCGCTTCCGACAACAAAGGCCGCGCCGCCGCGCCTGCATCCGTGAGCTCGATCCGCCGCCCCAGCCGTCTGAACAAAGGCTGTCCCGCATAGGCTTCCAAAGCCTGGATATGCTGGCTCACCGCGGCGGGAGAGACACCCAGCTCCTCCGCCGCCCGGGCGAAGCTCATGTGCCGCGCCGCGCTCTCAAACGCGCGCAGCGCCGTGAGCGGCGGGCCGCGTTCCTCGGCGAACCGGGGGTCGTCCGCCGCGTTCAAGCCGCGCCGTCTCCTTCGCTGTCCTCGACGGTCTGCGTCCTTCCCCGCGCCATGACGCCCCCACGCGCGGATTCCACAGCTGCAGGCGTCACCTGGGCGTTGAGGGCGGAGGAGGCGGCGTGCTCGTGCGCCATGCCCGCGCCGAAGGGCAGATGAAAGCCTTCATCAATGATCCGCTTATAGGCGCGCACCGCCTCCGCTGGCGCGGAGGCGATCTCTGAGGCGAGCTTGAGCGCCGCAGGAACGAGCGCCTCCGGCGCATAAACCCGGTTGACAAGGCCCCACACGCAGGCGGTCTCAGCGTCGAGAAAATTCCCCGACAAAGACAATTCCTTCGCCCGCGAAATCCCGATCAGCCGCGACAATTTCTGCGACAGGCCCCAGCCCGGCATAATCCCGACCCTGGCGTGGGTGTCGGCGAACCGCGCCGAGGAAGAGGCCAAGAGGATGTCGCAGGCCAAAGCGACTTCAAAACCGCCGGTGATCGCCGCCCCATTGATCGCCCCGATCACAGGCTTGCCGCAGCCTTCGATGGCTTTGACGGGATTATCCGCAGGCTCTGTGGCGTTGGCCGAACCCAAGGCGCTTGGGTCAGAGCCGAGTTCCTTAAGGTCGAGCCCCGCAGTGAAGGCCTTCCCCGCGCCTGTCAAAACGACCGCCCGCACGCTGTCGTCGGCTGCGAGCCCAAAAAATGTCTCGGCCAGGGACCGGCGCAGCGCTTTTGACAAAGCGTTCATAGCCTGCGGCCGGTTGAGCGTGACGAGCGCGACCCCTTCTGTCGGCCGGCTTTCCAGAACCAAGCCCTCGCTCACTGCGCCGACACCAGATTGCAG
The DNA here is from genome assembly GCA_018971945.1 of Alphaproteobacteria bacterium. GTDB lineage: Bacteria > Pseudomonadota > Alphaproteobacteria > Caulobacterales > Aquidulcibacteraceae > REEB509. Next base: position 12,021 of record JAGWZH010000002.1, read on the forward strand.
GCGCGCTCCATGTCGCTGTCGAGCTGCAGCAAGGCCCCGTCGTCCTTGGCGTGGAAACGCGTCCCCGGTCCCACATAGGCGTAACCGGAGGCCACCACCGCCGCCTCAAGCTGTCGGGTCTCCTCGCGGTCTTCTATCGCGAGCCGCGCTGAGCGGGCTTCGATGTCTTGGTTGAGGGTGAACCGCAACCCGTCGGTGCACGCATAGCGCAGAACGGTCGGCGGCGTGATCGCAAGACTGCCCGAGCTGTCGGCCTCCGGCGGCGTCTGCGACGACGCGGGCCCATCCTCGCCGCCCGCGGGGCTGCAGGATGCGAGCCCCAGAATGAGCAGTCCACAGGCTCCACCCCCCCAACGCCTCATCGCGGGCCTCCTTCAAGCAGCGCCTTGTTCCGCAAACAGGCGCTTCAAGTCCGGCTTCAAGATTTTGCCGTTGGCGTTGCGCGGCAACGGCTCGTTCATGAACAGGATTTTGACCGGAACTTTGAACGCCGCAAGCTTCTGCGCCACATGATGGCGAAGCGCGTCTTCCGTGGCGCCAACCCCCGGTTTCAGCGTCACGACCGCCCCAGGTTCCTCGCCCAATATCTTGTGGGGGATGCCGACGACGGCGGCGTCCATCACAGCTGGGTGGTCATAGAGCGCGTTCTCGACCTCCACACAATAGATATTCTCCCCGCCCCGGATGAGCATGTCTTTGGCCCGATCCACGATGAAGAGGAACCCTTCTTCGTCCTGTTTGGCCAAGTCTCCGGTTTTCACCCAACCGTCCGCGAAGGTCTGCGCCGTGGCTTCGGGTTTGTTCCAATAGCCCCGCACCACGATCGGACCCTTGTACCAAAGCTCGCCCACCTCGCCCCTTGGCAGCTCCGCGCCGTCGGGGCCAACGATCTTGGCCTCGCCCGACGGGGCGGGATAACCGCAGCTGGCCGGACGCAGCAGATAGTCTTCTGCGAAGTTCGACACCGCCGTGGCTGCGGTCTCGGTCATCCCCCAACCTTGGCCGGGCGTAACCTTGGGGAACACCTCTTTGATCCGTTTGACGAGCTCCGGGGCTGCGGGCGCGCCGCCATAAGACACGCTTTCCACAGACGAAAGGTCGTACTCTTTTAGACGGGGGTGCTCGATCACCTGCCAAGCGATGGTCGGCACGCCCCCGAAATGGGTGATTTTCTCCCTCTCCATAAGAGGCAGCGCCTCCTCGGTCGCCCAACGCCTCTGCATCACCACTTTCCAGCCCTGCAGCATGGTTGGCGCAAGAATCGCAAAGCAGCCCGTGGCGTGGAAAAACGGGATCGAGAGCAGAAAGGCCTTCGCCGGCGCCGATGGGTCGGGGGCGGGAGGCTGCTCGCCGCGTCTGAGAAAGGCGCGCGCTTGCCCGGCGATGGCGTTGAAAATATTGGAGATGATATTTCTGTGTGTGATCACCGCCCCTTTCGGCTTTCCCGTGGTCCCGGACGTATAAAAAATGGTCACGTCGTCATCGGGGTGAAGCGGGATTTCGGGAAGCGGCGCGGGGTTGAAGCTTCCCCACGATGCGCTCGTGGCGATGACCCCTTCAAGCCTCGCCGCCCGCGGGTCGGCGATGTCCTCAGACGAGCGCGAGACATAGACCTTCTTGAGCGCGGGGCACGCATCCACATGTTCGCGGAGCCGCTCCCAGCGCTCCGCGTCGCAAACCGCGATCACAGCGCCTGAGTCCTGCAGCCCATACTCAAGCTCCGCCCCCGTCCACCAAGCGTTGAGCGGCGTCGCGATCGCCCCGATCAGCACAGTGGCCCAGAACGCCACGGGCCATTCTGGCAAGTTTCTCATGATGATCGCCACCCGGTCCCCGGGCTTGACGCCGTCCGCGATCAACTGATGGGCGAGCGTGGTGGCCGCCGCGTGGTGCGCTGCGAAGGTCACCCGCTCGTTGTCGAGCACCAGATGCTCCCTTGCGCCCCACATCCGACCGACCTCGAAGATCTGCCGCAGGGTCGGCGGGGCGTTCTTCCAGGTTTTCAATTTCACCCCGCGGATCTCTTTCTCTTCGAGCTCCAGCATCGAGCCGGGCGCGGTGATCAGCGCATGGGCCTGCGCCACGGGCATGGCGGGAAACCCAGGGGGCAAAGCGGCGGCGTCGGTCACGAGGTGCGTCTCCCTTCGAACTGATAGAGCTTTTGCGAGTGGCGGCATGCGCCTTCGTCAACTTAAATAGAGCGTGGCCGCCGCTTCGACGACGGCGTCCGCGTCAAGGCCATAGGCCCGATAAAGATCCTGCAGGTCCCCGGTCTGTCCGAACCGCTCGACCCCGAGCGCCCTGACCCGATGGCCGCGCACCGCGCCGAGCCAGGCGAGCGAGGCCGGCGCACCGTCCGTCAAAGTAACGATCCCGGCCTGCTTGTGCAGGGGAGCGAGCAGCCGCTCCGCCAGCCCATTCCCCCCGGCGCTGTAGCTGCGATAGAGCAGATCCGGCGAGGTTACAGCCAGAAGTCCCGCGCCTGGCGCGTCCTCAAGCAATTGGCCAAACGCCTCGAAGGCTTCCGGCGCAAGTGCGCCGGTATAAGCGATCGCGAGATCCGCCCCCGACGCCGGCGGGACCGCCCAATAGGCGCCTGCCACACACCCTTCGCGCCAATCGTCTCCTGTCCTCTCAGGCTGCTTGAGGCCGCGTGTGGACAGCCGCAGATAGAGGCTCTCGCCCTCTGGATCGTGCAGTTGTGCAAACCCGTGCTGCAAGATGGCGGCGACCTCGTCTGCAAAGGCGGGCTCATAGGCTGTAAGGCCCGGCTGGCTCATGCCGACGAGCGGCGTCCCTATCGACTGGTGCGCCCCGCCTTCTGGCCCAAGAGTCACTCCCGACGGCGTCGCCACGAGCACAAACCGCGCGTCCTGGTAGCAGGCGTAATTCAGCGCATCCAAACCCCGCGCGATGAACGGGTCATAGAGCGTGCCAACCGGGTAAAGCCGCTCGCCGAACAGCGAGCTGGAGAGCCCCAAAGCCCCCAGCATCAGGAACAGATTATTCTCCGCAATCCCCAACTCGATATGCTGGCCGGTCTGATTGGACGCCCATACCTGCGGCGAGGCGATCCGCCGCGCCTTGAACACATCGTCCTGTTGCCGACGGGCGAAGATGCCTCGCCGGTTCACGAACCCCCCAAGATTGGTGGACACGGTCACGTCGGGAGAGGTCGTCACCAGCCGATCGGCCAGCGCAGTGTCTCCCTTGGCGAGCTCGTGCATGATCTTACCGAACGCCGCCTGGGTGGAGATTTGCCCGTCCGTAAGCTTCGGGAAAGCCTCCCAAGCCGGGGTCTCCACCACCCGCGCCGCGAGCCGCCGCTCGCCCTCCGCAGCAAACGGCGCAGCCTTCACCACGGCCTCACAGGCGTGCCGCTCCCGTTCAGAAAGCCCAGACCACACCTCCCACTCCCCGCCTTCCACGACCCCAAGCTGGGTCCGCACGCCCGCGATCTGCGCCGGCGTCATAAGGCCCGAATGGTTGTCCTTGTGCCCCTGGAAGGGGAGGCGATAGCCCTTGATCGTGTAGGCGATGATGAACCGCGGCCGATCGTCCGCCGCGGCGCGGGCATAAGCGTCGAGCACCGTTTCAAGGCAGTGTCCGCCCAGCGTAGTCATCAGCTTGGCCAGCGCCGCGTCATCCCGCGCTTCCATGAGTTTCGCCATGCCCCGGGCGCTCCGGAGATCATCGTGCAGCCGGTCCCGCCATGCCGCGCCCCCCTCAAAGGTCAGCGCCGAATAAAGCGCGTTCGGGCAAGCGTCGATCCACTCCTGAAGAGCAAGACCCCCGGGCTCGCTGAACGCCGCCCGCTGCAAGACCCCGTATTTCAGCGTGTCGACCTGCCAGCCGGCGGTGGCGAAAATGTCGTCATAGCGGTCAAACATCCGCTCTGGCGTCGTCGCGTCGAGGCTCTGCCGGTTATAATCGACGATCCACCAGGTGTTGCGCACATCGTGCTTCGCGCACTCAATCAGGCACTCATAAATATTGCCCTCATCAAGCTCGGCGTCTCCCAACAGCGCGATGAACCGCCCGCGCCGCGCCGGATCAAGCCAGCCGCGCCCGGCAAGATAGTCCTGCACCAGGCTCGCGAACGCCGTCACCGCCACCCCAAGGCCCACCGAGCCGGTCGAGAAATCGACATCGTCCACGTCTTTGGTCCGCGACGGATAACTCTGCGCGCCCCCGAAAGCCCGAAAGGCTTTGAGCTTGTCGATCGGCATCCGGCCGAACATGTGCTGGATGGCGTGAAAAACCGGGCTCGCATGCGGTTTCACCGCAACCCGATCGAAAGGCCGCAGGGCCTTAAAATAAAGCGCCGTCATGAGCGTGGTCATGCTGGCGCAGCTGGCTTGGTGCCCGCCCACTTTCAGCCCATCGCGGCTGTCGCGCAGATGATTGGCGTTGTGGATCGTCCACAACGCAAGCCACAGCGCGCGCTCCTCGATGCGTGCCAAGGACGCAAGGTCGCCTGGCGCCATCGCCTGCCGGACGGACGCAGCCGCCTTCGTCGCCATGCGTTTCTCCCTCTCTTCCTTTCCAATCTAGCCGCGCAAGCGCTGGGCCAGAAGCCAGTCGGGGCCGATTTTTTGATCCGAACGCAGCGCCTGCGACGCCGATCGCTGTTGTGGCTTGACCGCCAGTCAGGCAAGCTTTGGTTAATGCGGAATAGTCCGAAAAGCCGATAGGGTGGGCCGGCCATGAACAGAAACGTGATCATCGCCGCTGTCGTGGCGCTGTTTGTCGGCCTCTGGAGCGGCATGATTTTGAGCCGATCCGCCCTTGGCGTGGACGCCCCGCCTTTGGCTTTCGCCGCGGCCGGCGAGGAGGGCCCCCGCGGTCCGAACGCGCCGCGCGCCGGCGTCCGCCGCGGCGAAGGCATGGCGTTCCTGCGCCTCAGGCTCGACACCGACGGCGTCAACCCCAAAGCTTGTTTGGAGTTCTCCCAGCCTGTCTCCCGCGACGCGAACCTCGCCGATTATATCCGGCTTGAACCTGAAGCGTCTTTTGACGTTGAAGCCGCCGACGCCTTGGCGTGCATTGCGGGCCTGCCTTACGCGCCCGACCGTGAGGTCACAGTCTTGGCCGGTTTCCCCGCCCAGGACGGCGCTGTGACCGATCGCGAAGAACGCTTCACCTTGGCCTTCGGCGACCGCCCTGCTTATGTCGGCTTCTCTGGCGACGGCATGATCCTTCCCCGCAACGAGGCGGACGGGATTGGTCTTGAGACCGTCAACGTCGCCCGCCTGGCCATAGAAGTCTGGCGCGTCAATGACCGCATTCTGTCTCAAACCGGCCTTGAGGGCGGCGAAACGAGCCAGGAGGGCTCATGGCTTTACTACGACGTCGAAAGCGCCGGCCAAGGATCGGGCGTCCGCGTCTATGAGGGCGAACTCGATATCGCCGGAAGCCAGAACGAGACCGTCACCACCGTCTTCGCCCTTGGAGCGGCTTTGGGCGCCGTCGATCCCGGAGCCTATATCGTCAAGGTCCGCGACATAAGCCCTGGCGCGCCCCGCCCCGAAGACGGAGACGCCTCTCCCGCCGCCGCCTATCGCTGGGTGCTTTATACCGACCTCGCGCTGCAAAGCTTCCGTGGCGCGCAAGGTTTGGATGTCGTCGTCCGCTCTCTCGAGACCGCCCGCCCCGTCGGCGGCGTCGTCCTGACCCTGATCGGCGGCGACAATGCCGAACTCGCCCGCGTCCGCACCAGCCGCGAAGGCTTCGCACGCTTCCCCGCGGCCCTGCTCGAAGGCGAGGGCGCCGGCCGCGCCAAGATGGTCATGGCCTATGGAAGCGAGGGCGATTTTGCGGTCATGGATCTTGATCGCCCCGCCATCGACCTCTCAGAGCGCGGCGTGGACGGTCGCCGTCCGCCGGGCGACATTGACGCTTTTCTCTACACTGACCGCGGGGTGTACCGCACCGGCGAGCGCGTAAGGCTCGTGGGGCTGATCCGCGACGAGGCGGGCCGCGCCGTCCAAAACCGCCGCTCAACCCTGGTGATTTATCGCCCCAACGGCGCTGAGTTCGACCGCCGTCGCCTCCGCGAGGCGCAAAGAGCCGGCGCGGTCGCGCAGAACATCGACATCGCGCGCGGCGCGCAGCGGGGGGTCTGGCGCGCCGTCTTGGAGGTGGATGGCCAAGAAGCGCCGGCCGGGGAAATCGCGTTTTCTGTCGAAGATTTCGTTCCCCAACGTCTCCGCTTGGCCCTCGCTGGCGAGGAAAGTCCGCTTCTCGCCGGCGAGAGCCGAAGTCTCGCAGTGGACGCCCAGTTTCTCTATGGCGCTCCAGGCGCGGGCCTGTCGGTGGAAGGCGAAGCCCGCCTGCAAGTCGATCCCACGCCTTTCCAAGGTTTCGACGGCTACCGCTTCGGCCGCGCGGACGAAACGTTCGCCGAACAATTCATCCTCTTGACCCCGACCGTCACGGATGCAGCCGGTCGGGCCGCCTTGGTCCTTGGTCTTGACGACGCGCCCGACACAAGCCTGCCTCTGCGCGCCCGGGTTACGGCGACGGTTTCCGACCCCGGAGGCCGCCCTGTCCGCCAAGGCCTCGCCATCCCCGTCCGCTTAAGCGGGCTCTATCTCGGCGTTCGCCCGCGGTTCGAAAACGATGTCGTCCGTGAGAACGGCGCCGCCGCGTTCGACGTCATAGCCCTGGACCCAGCCGGCGACCGCGTGGCCGCGCGCAATGTGCTGTGGCGGCTCGTCGAAGAGGACTGGTCCTATGACTGGTACCTTCAGGACGGCGAGTGGCGCTGGCGGCGCACCGGCCGCGACATTCCTGTCGATGGCGGGGAAATCGCCGTGGGCGCCGACGCCCCCGCTGTCGTCGGCCGCGATCGCCTCCGCGGCGGCGCCTATCGCCTGACCCTTACCCAAGAGGCGACGGGCGCTGAAACCTCCTATCGCTTCGGCGCGGGTTGGGGCGGCGCCGCGAGCGACCGCGACACCCCCGACCTCGTCACGGTCGCCGCCCCGGCCGATCCTGTCCGGCCCGGCCGCAACGCCGTCATCGAGATCCGCCCGCCTTACGCAGGTCAAGCCCAGATCGTCGTCGCCACCGACCGCGTGCTTGAGACCCGGACCGAGAGCGTCGGCCCAGAAGGCCGAACCATTCGCCTCCGGGTCGACGAGGACTGGGGAGCGGGCGCTTATGTGCTGGTCACGGTGATGACCCCTCGCGACCCGGCCAATCTTCCCCAGCCCCGCCGCGCCGTGGGCGTGGGTTACATCGCGGTGGACACGGGCGCGCGCCGGCTCGAAGTGAGCCTTGACCAGCCCATCGCGCGCACCCAATCGCGTCAGGTCCTGACGGTCCCGGTGAGGGTCGCCAATATCCCCCGCGGCGAAACTGTCCATCTCGCGCTGGCTGCGGTCGACCAGGGCATTCTGCAGATCACCAATTTCCAGTCGCCCGACCCCGCGGCGTGGTATTTTTCCCGCCGCGCGCTTGGCGTCGATCTGCGCGATGATTACGGTCGCCTCCTTAACCCCAATCTGGGAGCGCCTGCTTTGGCCCGCTCGGGTGGGGACTCCCTTGGGGGGGAGGGGCTGACCACCGTGCCCCAGCGGACCGTGGCGCTTTTCTCCGATGTGGTGGAGGTCGGTCGGGACGGCCGCGTCGACATTCCGCTGACCCTGCCGGACTTCAACGGCGAGCTGCGTTTGATGGCCGTCGCCTGGAGCAATTCGGCCGTGGGCGGGTACGCCCAACCTGTCACCGTCCGCGATCCGGTCGTGGCCGAGCTCTCCCTGCCGCGCTTCCTTGCGCCCGGCGATGAGGCGCTGGCGGCGCTCACATTGGACAATGTCGATGGCCCCGCCGGCCGCTACACAGTCCGCCTTGCCGCTTCTGGCGCCGCCGCTTTGCCAAGCCGGCCCTTTGTCTTCGATCTCCGCCCAGGCGGCCAGGCAAGGGTGCTGGCGCCGCTCAACGCCGAAAACCTGGGCTTCGGCGATCTCGCCTTGCGCCTGGAGGGGCCTCAAGGCTTCGCCCCCATCGACCGCGTCTACCGCATCCAGACCCGAAGCCCCTGGCTGCCCATCGCCGAGGCGGTGGTGACCCAACAGCGCCCCACCCGCGCCTACACGGTCCCCGCCGACGCTTTGAACGCCTTCCTCCCCGGCGACAGCCAGGCCGTGATCTCTTTCTCCAATCTCAGGGGCCTTGATCCCGGCCCCTTGCTCGACAGCCTCTGGCGTTACCCTTATGGCTGCACCGAGCAGATGGCGAGCGTGGCCATGCCTATGCTCTATCTCGAAGAGTTGGCCGCCGAGATGGGCCGCGCCGAGCGCGCGGGCGTCCGCCGTCGGGTGCAGGAGGCGGTGACTTCCATCCTCGACCGCCAAGGCCAGGATGGCGCCTTCGGCCTCTGGCGCGCCAACGACAATTACGCTTCGCCCTGGCTCGGCGCCTACGCAGCGGACATGCTGATCCGCGCCCGCGCCCAAGGCTACGCCGTACCGCAGGCCGCCCTGGATAAGGCCATGAACGCCATGCGCATCATCGCCCGGCCGGACTCTATCGCCTCCGTTGGATACGATTTCGGCGTCCATATCTGGCCTGGCACGACGGACTCCGAAGATCTTCTGCGCTCCCGCGCGGCCGCCTATGCTCTTTATGTCATGGCCAAAGCCGGCGCCGGCGACGTCGCCGATTTGCGCTATTTCCATGACGTGCGCCTGGCCGGAGAGCCAAGCCCTCTGGCCCGAGCCCAGATCGGCGCGGCCCTGGCGCAGTTCGGCGACCGCGCCCGGGCCCGCAACGCCTTCCGCATGGCTGAGCAGGCTTTGGGTTACCGCAATATCGGCGACTGGTATCAGACCCCGGTCCGCGATCTTGCGGGCGTCACAGCCTTGGCCGTGGAAGCGGGCCAGGACGAGCTTGTCGGTCGTCTGACCGCCCGGCTCGAACGCCAGGCGCCTGACCCGGGCCGCATGACCACTCAGGAGCAGGCCTTCATGCTCCTCGCGGTCAATGCGCTGCAGGCGCAGGGTGAGGTCAATGTCAGCCTGAATGGCCAAGCCGGCGCAGGCCGCCGCCTCACAGCCTCCGCGCCGCGGATCGCCGAGGGGCTGACCTTCCGGAATGACGGCCAAGCCCCTGTCTGGCGCACCGTCTTGCTGAGCGGGTCGCCGCGCGCGGCCCCCGCGGCGTCGAACCAGGGCTTCGCCGTTTTCAAGCATGTCTACGCCTTCGACGGCGGCCCCGCGGACCTGCAAAACCTCACCCAGGGCGACCGTCTCGTCATCGTGGTGGGCGGCGAGCCGATCGCCGCCCGCACGCACCCCACGCTGCTGGTCGATCTGCTTCCTGCAGGCTTCGAGATCGACACAGTCCTTGGACCGTCGGACGGTCTTGGCAGGCTTGGTTGGGACGGCGTGCGCCGTTCAGGACCTTTTGCGTTTGCGGGCGAATTGGAAAGCGGCGCTACCGCCGAGGCCCGAGACGACCGCTTCGTCGCCGCCCTCGATGTCGCCGGAAGGCCGTTCCGCTTCGCTTACGTCGTCCGCGCAGTCACTCCCGGCCGCTTCACAATGCCGGGCGTTGTTGTCGAGGACATGTATAGCCCCGGCGTCTTTGGCCGCAGCGCATTAGGCCGTGTCCGCATCGCGCCGCGCCCGGGCTGAAACATGCGCCGCGGCCGCTCGCCCCTGTGGACGCCGCTGCCCGCCACAAAGCGATGGCTGGCGGCGCTCTTGGCCGTGATGGCGTCGCTCTTTGCGCTGGATGTGGCGTTTCCCCCGCCGATAGCCCGCGCCGCAGACACAAGCCCCGTTGTCGAAGACCGCGAGGGCCGCTGGCTCCGCGGCTTCACCACGGCGGAGGGACGCTGGCGTTTGGCGGCGGATCTCGACCGGGTCGATCCGCGCTTTGTGAAGGCCCTGATAGAAGTCGAGGACAAGCGCTTCTGGCTGCACCCAGGCGTCGACCCTATCGCTCTGGTCCGCGCCTCGGCCTCCTTCGTGCGGACGGGGGAGGTCGCCTCCGGCGCCTCCACCATCACCATGCAACTGGCCCGCCTTCTGGAGCCGCGCCCACGCCATCTCGGCTCGAAATTGATCGAGATGATCCGGGCCCTGCAGATTGAACGACGCCTCTCCAAGCGCGAAATCCTCGAGGCTTACCTCACCCTTGCCCCCTATGGCGGTAATCTGGAGGGGGTCCGCGCCGCCTCCCGGGCCTATTTCGACAAAGACCCGACTTGGCTCGATGATGCTGAGATCGCGCTCCTGATTGCGCTGCCGCAGGCCCCAGAAGCCCGCCGGCCCGATCGCCGCCCCGAGGCCGCCGCCGCGAGCCGTGCCCGCATCCTGCGCCGCCTTGGCGCGCTCGGGTTGCTGGAAGAGAGCCGCGTCGCAGAGGCCCAAACGCTGCCCGTGCCGCAAAGGCGCCCGTTTCCGGTCCTGGCCGAGCACTTGGCCTTTCGTCTCGTCGCCGCGCGCCCCGGCCAAAGCGTGATCGCGACCCCTCTGGATGCAGACCTGCAAAACGCGGTGGAACGCCTCGTCGCCAGGGAGGCCGCGAGATTGGAGCGCGACGCTGGCGCAGCGGTCCTGGTTGTCCACGCGCCTAGCCGCGAAGTGCGCGCCAGCGTCGGCGGCGCCGGCCGCGCCCGCCCCGGCGGTTGGATCGACATGAGCCAGGCTGTAAGGTCCCCGGGGTCAGCCTTGAAGCCCTTTATCTACGCGTTGGCCTTCGATTCCGGCCTTGCCGCCCCCGAAACCCTCGCGCGCGATGGGCCGATCCGTTTCTCCGGGTACATGCCGGAAAATTTCGATCGTCGCTTCCATGGCGATGTGCGCCTTTATGAAGCCTTGCAGCACTCTCTCAATGTTCCCGCTGTGGCGACGCTTGAGCGCATCGGCGCGGCCTCTTTCGCCGCGGCGCTGCGCAGAGCCTACGCCTCGCCGCGCTTGCCGCCGGGGCCGGATTCCCAGGCAGGCCTTGCATTGGCTTTGGGCGGGGTCGGCATGACCCTTGAGGATCTCGTCACGCTCTATGCGGCTTTGGCCGATGGTGGCGAGGCGCAGCCGCTGCGGCGGGCCGAGCCCCTTTACGGCCTTCCTCGTCGTTTCGTGCGTCGAGAAACCGCTGAGGCCGTCCTGAGCATCCTTGCGGGGTCGCCGACGCCAAACGGCCGCGCCCCTGCGGCCTTGAGCGAAAACGCTCCCATCGTCGCCTATAAGACCGGCACGTCCTATGGCTTCCGCGATGCCTGGGCCTTTGGCGTGTCAGGCGATTGGGTCGTGGGCGTCTGGGTCGGCCGTCCCGACGGCAGTCCGCGCCCCGGCGCCACTGGCCGCGCCGCTGCGTTGCCCCTTCTGTTTGAGGTCTTCGACGCCATCGGTCCGGCCGCCGGGCGCCCGATCGCGCCGATCCTGGCCCCGGAGCCGGCCCCCGCGGCCTTGGCCCGGCTCCAACGGGAAGGGCTTGGCGGGACGCCAGACCAGGGCCCTCGCATCCTTTTTCCCCCCGACGGCGCGGAAGTGCTCGTCACCGAATTCGGCCCCGAGAGCCGTGGCCTGTCTCTGTCCGCTGCGGGAGGCGAGGGGGCGCTGTCCTGGTTCGCCGAAGGCTGCCCTGCGAGCATCGAGGCCACCAGCGGCCGCGCCCTATGGCGCCCATCCGGTCCGGGCTTCCATACGCTCAGCGTGATCGACGCCATGGGCCGGCGCGAAACGGTCCGGGTTCGGATCCGCGACCGATAGGGGCGTTTCTATTCCTGCTGCCGCCGCCCGGAGCCTTCTTCCGCCACGAGCACGACCTCGGGGTTCTCAGGCGCCCGCCGCTCAAAAAGCCCGATATCAAGGCTTGCCTGCGGGGCCCGCGCGCGGAGGGGCGCCGCCAGACGCGCGGCGATCTCCTGCGCGGCGAGGTCCGGCGGCGTCGGCCGCCAATAGCGGATCGCCACCGCGAACTTCTCCCCTCTGGTCTCGACATCGGCAAGACCGGCCTCGAGCAGCGGTCCCCATTTTTTCCGCGCCGCTGGGATCGAGGCGTAACGCGCTGGCAAAGCTGCGCTCACCGCTTGCACCGGCATGCCCGCGGCGGCCTCCGCTTCCCGCTCCGTCCGCGCGTGCGCGAGGGGCGCTTCGAGCGCCTCCTTGGCCGAGGCCGCGATCGGCAAAGGCGGCAGCGGCCGCCAAAACCGCGCGACGATGCGATAGGCCCCGTCCTGGAACACCACCTCGCCGCCATGCTCATAAAGTTGCGGCGCCGCCGCATGCGCGGCGTCCGCAGAGGCATAGGTCTCCGCAAGGGTCTGCACCGTGAACCGCACCGGGCCCCCTGCGCGGATCGCCGCGTCCGCCTCGGTCCTGGCCCGCAAACACGGATCCTTGAGCGCGGCTTTGGCGCTGGCGGCGATAGCGTACTCGGTCATGGCTCCCCGAAAACCAGCAGATGCAAGCCGGCTGCGGCCGCTCCGCGCTTGTGTTAACGCACGCGGCGGCTAAAGTCTTGGTTATCATGGAGGGCGGGCCGAGCCGCGGCCTGTCAAAGGGGAGCACGCCATGTCCGCCTCGTCCAAGCGCCGCTTTCTGAGCCCCGTAAGAATAGCGCCAGCCCGCCTCGCCTTGGCTGTGGCCCCGCTTCTGGCTCTTGCGGCCTGTGACTTCCTCGCCCGCCAGCAGCCGCCCGCCGCTGAAGAGGCTGCGATTGAGGAGAGCGCCATTCCCCCGGTCGCGGGCGCAATCCGCCCTGAAAGCGACAAAGACTTGGTCCTCGTCCAGCAGCCGGTCCGAGTCGTGCCTGGCGAAATTCTGGTCGGCGCGCCGCTTCAGGACGCTTTGGCCCAGACAGCGTCCGTGATGGGTTTCGCCGCAGCGACCGTCACCCGCCTGCGCGCTGACGGCGAGGGGGCCCTCGGCGCGATCGATCCCTCCCAGCTGGGCGAACTGGTCCAAACCGCCGAGGAATCCGCAGGCGAGCGCGCTGTTGAGCGCGCGCGCCAAGTGCTGGATCGGCTCGGCGTCCAGGGGGAAATCCAGGTTGGCCGAGGCGGGGTGGTCTCCATCGATTTGACCCCTGAGCGCGCAGCGCCCCTCTCGCTTGATCTTCTGGCTCAGGAAACCGCCGCCGTCGACCAGGGCCAAACCCAGGCGGAGGCCGATCTCCGCGGCATGGAATGGGAAGGCGGACGCTGCCCCCGCGGGACGACGAGCGAACAACTCCAACAAAGCGTAGAGCTGGCCACGCTTTGCGCCATAGCCCGCCTGCAGGCCACCCGCGCCTTCGAATATGTGGAGCCGAACTATATTGTCGAGGTCGGCTTCGACATCCTCCGCCCTCGGCCCCAAAGTCCATCCTCACACCCCTCTCAATCCCCAGCACAAGCGCCGCCCGCGCCGCCCTCAGGCGGCGCGACAAACCCTGCGCCTGCGGGTCCTGCGCCTGAAACCCAGGCTACCGGCGCGCTGCCCGACGATCCGCTCATCGCTTACCAATGGCACTATCGCCCCCGCGGGACCGCTGCTGGCCAAAGCCCTGGGGGCGCAGGCTTCGAAGCCTTTTGGACCCAGGCCCGGCAAGTCGGCTCGCGGCAGATCCGGGTGGCCGTCATCGATACCGGGCTCGACATGGCTCACCCCGACATCATGGGCTCCCCCAATGTTGGCCGTGGCGTTGACATGATTGCCGATCCGGAGCGCGCGGGCGATGCGGACGGCGTGGACGACAACGCCAATGACGATGGCGACCGCTGCGGCCGACGGGTGACGGACAGTTTCCATGGCACCCATGTGGCCGGCACCGTCGGCGCGGTGACGGCCAATGACCGCCGCGGCGTGGCGGGCGGCGCCTGGAACGTCACGGTCTTGCCCATCCGCGCCCTGGGCCGCTGCGGCGGCGAGGTGAGCGACATTGTCAACGGCATCCGTTGGGCTGCGGGCCTTGGCCCGGCGATCACCGAAACAGACGCTGAGATCGTCAACCAAACGCCTGCCGATATCATCAATTTGAGCTTGGCCATCGGCGCTCCTTGTCCGGCCTCGATGCAGGCCGCCATCGACGCCGCAGTCGCTCGGGGCGCGGTCGTGGTCGTCGCCGCGGGCAATAATGCGAACCCGACGCGTCTCTTTGCCCCGGCCAATTGCAACAATGTGGTTGTTGTGGCCGCCGGCGACGCCCGCGGGGGCTTGGCCTTTTACTCCAATTTCGGCCCCGAAGTAGATGTGATGGCGCCGGGCGGGGACATGTACGCCGACAGCGACAATAATGGCGGCCCTGACGGCGTTCTCTCCACCATGCGCATCGCGCAAGAGTGTGTCGACGTCCTCACCCGCGAAGGACGCAGCGAGTGCTTCTACGGCTACCAACAAGGCACCTCCATGGCCGCGCCCCATGTCTCCGCCGCCCTTGCGCTTCTGGCGGCGCAGACCGGCGCCCGGGGCCGCGCCCTTGAGACGCTGTTTTTCAGCCGCGCGGTCTGGCGCTATCCTAGCCGCTACGCCCTCTGCGAGATCGACTGCGTCCGCAATCCGAACGCCACCCCGATTCCTGGTCAAAGCGGCCGCTGCATGCGCGACTGCGGCCAAGGCTTGCTTGATCTGGGGCTCGCCGCGGCATCGTCCTCCCCGACGCCGCGATGAGGCGAACGCCCCCGCCGCCCGACCCCCAATCAGGGGAGGGGCCAGGTCTGCGCCGCTGGGGCGTTGGACTGGGCGCAGGCGGCATGGCGCTGGCCATTGTCATCGCCATTTTGAGCTGTCGCGAGGAGCCAAGAACGCCCGCAGCGTCCCCGGCGGCCGTCGACACGCCCGGGATCCTAAAGGCCAATCCTGACGCCGACAGCCCCAATGCCGCCCAATCCGAACCCGGCCAAGCCGAAGCGGCGGATGTGACGCCTGAGCAAGCCGCGCCAGCCCGCGTCCAGGACCGGCCGCCGGGTCGATCAGGCTCGGCGCAGACGATTTGCCCGCAAGGTGCGGATCGGCCGGAAATCCTGGCGGCTTTCGAGCGCAGCCATCCTATGAGCGAGGCCCAACGGCTTTTCGCCGCCGGCCGCCGCGACGAAGCCCGGGCTTTGGCCGCCCGCCTGCTCGCCGAACGCCGGGATCTCCGAGGCTTGTGCTTTGCGCGTTTCACCCTGGGCGGCGCTGAAATCGTGCTCGGCGCGCCAGACCCCGCCAGCGCGGCCCAGTGGGCCGAACGTCTCTCCGCCATGGACGGCGTCGCTTACGCCGAAACCAATCTGGTCGCGAGCCCTTATTGAGCGCCAGCGGCCGGAGCGCGACGGCGGGGTGAAAAATCCCCAAGGCGGAGTGTTTGCGGCATTTCCGCCACGCCCACCTGACGAAAGCGTGTCCCAAGCCGCGCTCGTCTTCCGAAAAACCGGCGTGTTTGGCTAAACCTTTCCTTGACGAAAGCGCGCCAGCACAGGGCGTCTCCGCCTGGTCAGTTTCTTCAGAGAGGTCTAAATGTTCATCCGTACCTTGGCCGTTCGCGCAGGCGTGGCTTTGCTGCCGCTCATCGCCGCGCTCGCCGCTCCCGCCTATGCTCAAGAGAGCGAAGGCGACATCATCGTCACCGCGCGACGCACAGCGGAAAACCTGCAGGATGTGCCAGCCTCCGTCTCGGCCTTCACGCCTGAAACGCTCGAGCGCCTCAACATCGCCGAACCCGCCGGCCTGCAAGGCGCCATCCCCAACGTGAACATCGTCCAAGGCCGTGGGTCGGGCAACGCGCTCAACATCTATATACGCGGCGTCGGCCAGCCGGACGCGCTGCAGACCTTTGATCCCGCCATAGGGTTCTATGTCGACGACGTCTATTATAGCCGTATCCGCGGGACCCAGCTTGAACTTTTTGACATCGAGCGCATCGAAGTGCTCCGCGGTCCGCAGGGCACGCTCTACGGCAAGAACACCATCGGCGGCGCCTTCCGTGTTGTGACCCAGCGCCCGGGTCAGAATGCCCGTGCCGCCGCAAGCCTCGCGTTTGGTGATTACGGCCAGCAGGAAGGCCGTCTGTCCGGTTCTGGCCCGATCAATGAACAGCTCGCCATCGGCGCCTCCGTCTTCATGGCCACGCGCGACGGCTATGTCACTAACCCGCTGAACGGCGAAGAATACAACGACCGCAATGTCGGCGCTGCGCGCTTGGCCTTGGCTTGGGACCCCTCGCCAAACTTCAGCGCCGACATCGCTGTCGACTACGCCGAAGAACAGAACGCCCTGCAACTGGGCCAAGCGACATCGACCCTGACCACGATTGGCCTTGTGCCCCTGCGAACGATCACGACCGTTCCTGCCTGGAACTTCCAGGCGAGCGCCACCCCGGGCCTGCCCAACAGCCAAGAGCTAAGCCAAGGCGGCGTCCGCGCCACCTTGGCGTGGGAGCTGGGCGACAACTGGACCGTGAAGTCCATTACCGCTCACCGCGTCCTGTCCTATGAAGACTATATCGACATCGATGGGACCACCCTCGAGATCGGCGACGTCTTCGTCGGCGTCAACCAGCACCAGGTCAGCCAAGAGCTGCAAAGCATCTACGAAGGCGACCGCCTCACCTTCGTCGGTGGCCTCTACTGGCTGCAGGAAGGCGTGAACTCCAACCAAATCGCGTTCGCCGATGACTTCGTGACCGGCTTCCTTGGCCAATCGAGCTTCACCCGGACCATCTCAGATGAACTCGACACCACAAGCTGGGCGGCCTTCGCCAACGCCTCCTATGCGCTGAACGATCGGCTGAATGTCTCCGCGGGTTTACGCTACACCAACGAGACCAAAGACTATTTCCGCACCACCTCGACGTTCTTCACCACGCCGCTGTTCAACAGCACGTTCGCCTTCCGCGTCTCTGAGACCTGGGACGACTACTCCCCGATGGCCTCGCTGGACTTCCAAGCGACCGACAACATCATGCTCTACGGCCGTGTCGCCCGGGGCTTCAAGTCGGGCGGCTTTAACGGCCGCGCCAACTCCGCCGGCGAGGAACAGCCCTACGCCCCGGAAACGCTGCTCTCCTATGAGATCGGCGCGAAAACCGAGTGGAT
Organism: Alphaproteobacteria bacterium; assembly: GCA_018971945.1. Taxonomy (GTDB): domain Bacteria; phylum Pseudomonadota; class Alphaproteobacteria; order Caulobacterales; family Aquidulcibacteraceae; genus REEB509. The sequence goes on from JAGWZH010000002.1 coordinate 29,029, forward strand.
GGACGGCCGCCTGATCGCGAACCTCTCCGTCTTCCAAAACACCTATGAAGATTTCCAGGCCCGCGTCGGCCGGGTTGTCACCTCGCCCACCCAGCCCATCCCCGCCATCGACTTCGCCGTTCTCAACGCGGGCGAGCTCGACATCAAGGGCGCGGAATTGGAAGTCCTCTTCCGTCCGGTCCCGGCGCTTCTGCTTGATGCGCAAATCGGCTGGCTCGACGCCGAGTACGGCGAGTTCTTTGAACAACGCGCCGCGGTCGCCCCCGCCACGGGCTTCGTGACCCTTAATCGCTCCTGGCAGACCCCCGCCTTCAGCCCGGAATGGACCGCCCGCTTCGGCGCGCAGTATCGCTTCGGCATGGCGGACGGCTCTGGCGTCACCGCAGGCGTCACTGCCCGCTACCGTAGCGAGCACGCCCTGGCCGTGGACAATGCCGACCTTTCCACCCGCGCCCGCTTCGCCGGCCTGTGGCAGGACGATTACTGGCTCTATGACGCCCGTCTTGTGTGGGAGAACAGCGAAGGCAACCTCACCGCTGGCGTCGTCGGCCGCAACCTGGGCGACGAAGCGTACCGCACCGATGGCCAGGAGTTCTCAAACGTCGGCGGCATCCGCACCGTCTATTACGGCGCGCCGCAAACCTGGACCGCCACCCTGGGCTGGCGCTACTAAGCCCGGCCCGGATTGAGACCAGCGGCCGCCCTCTCCCACCCCGGGGGAGGGCGGTTGTCTTTTTGGACCCTTCGGCCAAGGGTACCGTCCAAAGGAAGGCAGGAATGATCCAGGACGCTTTCGCTGACCGCTTTGTCCCCACCGCCGACGGCCTGACGATCTATTTGCGGGACTACGCCCCCCTTGAGCCCTCTAGCGGCTTGCCGATGCTCTGCCTGCACGGCCTGACCCGTAACAGCCGGGACTTTGAGATCATCGCCCCGCGGCTCGCGGCCCTGGGCCGCCGCGTGCTTGTCATGGATGTCCGCGGGCGCGGCCGCTCCGACCGCGATCCTGAGCCGATGCGTTATGGCGTCCCGACTTATGTCGGCGACGTCATGGCCGCCCTCGATTATCTCCAGATCGATAGGGCGGTGTTTCTCGGCACCTCGATGGGCGGGCTGATCACCATGGTCTTCGCCGCGATGACCCCTGGTCGCGTCGCTGCAGCGATCCTCAATGATGTCGGCCCCGAACTGAACCCAGTCGCGGTCGCCCGCATCGGCGCCTATGTCGGTAAGACAAACCCGGTGGAGAGCTGGGACGAAGCCCTCGGGATCACCCGAGCCAACAACGAAGCCGCGTTCCCCGGCCGCGACGACGCCTTTTGGGACGCCTTCGCCCGCCGCTGCTGGCATGAGGACAACGGCAAGATCGCTTTGTCTTATGATCCGCTGATCGCCATTCCTTTCTCCCAGCCGCAGGGCCCCGCGCCGGCAGACCTGAAACCTCTGTTTCAAGCAGCCTTTGGCGCAATCCCGACGCTGTTGATCCGCGGAGCGCTTTCAGACCTTATCTCGCCCGAGCACGTCGCGACCATGCAGGCGCTTAAGCCGGACTTGGCGTTCAGGGAGATTGCCGGTGTCGGCCACGCCCCGATGCTGGAGGAGCCCGAAGCCATGGCCGCGATCATAGAGTTTCTCGCCCAAGCGCCATAAGCCCCCCTCAAACCTGGGCCCGAAATCGACGCCTAAAGGCTGCGCAAAAAGAGTTCCCGATATTCCGCTTCCCCGAAGGAGAACGTGTGCGCCGCCGTCGCCAGGTCAGACACCGCATAGGGCAGAGCGCTTTGGAGATGTTCCTCATTCACGCCGACCTCTGACAGCCGCGCTGGGATCCCGATCTTCGCGATCAGCTGCGCGATCGCCTCAGACACCTCGGCTTCAGCCGCCAATCCCATTGCCGGCCGCAGGCGCGCAAGCTTCTCCGCCGCCAAGCCCCGCTCTTCGATCATCGCCAGCGAGTGCGGCAGGATGATCGCGTTCAGCGTCCCGTGATGGAGCTTTAAATCCGCCATCCGCCCCAGCGCGTGTGACAGGCCGTGCACCGCGCCCAAGCCCTTCACGAAGGCCAAAGCCCCCTGATAGCTCGCCATCATCATGTGCCAGCGGGCGTCTTTGTCGGCCCCGTCCGCTACCGCGCGTTTTAGCCAGCCCTGGCCGATGCCCCGCCACACCCCGTCAAGGCCGATCGCCTCTGCTGGCGGATTCACCGGCGCCCCGAGATAAGCCTCGATGCAGTGGGTCATGGCGTCCATGCCCGTGGCCGCTGTGAGCCGCGGGGGCAGACCAACGCTGAGTTCGGGATCGCAGATCGCCGTCGCTGGGATCAGGTTCGGCGACACGAAGGTCTCTTTCCGTCCATTGTCCATGATGATGACGGCGCCGACGCTGACCTCGCTGCCTGTGCCGGCGGTTGTCGGCACAGCCACAAGCGGCGGGATCTTTCCGATCAACCGCGCCCCGCCGCTGACTGCCGCATATTTTTCGAAAGGCCCTTCGTGTGTGACCCATAGGCCGACGCCCTTGGCGAGGTCCATCGACGATCCGCCTCCCAGCGCCACAAGGCTGTCGCAGCCGGCCTCGCGGTAAAGCGCCGCCGCCTCCCGCACCGCCGGCTCCGTCGGGTTCGTGGGGGTGCCGTCATAGACGGCGGCGAACGCGCCGCCAGAAGCCGCCTCGGCGACCATCAGAACACCCGCGGCCCGGATCCCCGCATCGGTGACCAAAAGCGGCCGCGTCGCGCCGAGGCGCTTTAAGATAGCGGGCAGCTGCTTGATCGCGCCGTGATCAAAAACGCAGGTGGTCAAATAGGTCATCGTCGGCATGGGCGCGTCCTCGAGGGTGGGCGACCATGCCTAGCCCCGGAAAGTCCTAAGGGGAAGGCGCCCGCAGCGCTCCTCTTGACGCTGCAGCGGGACTTGATGGAGTGGCCGTCATGCGCGAGGGAAATTCGCACCATGACCGCAGATAGCGCCGCAGAGCCCGAGCCCCGCCGAAAGGGCCGGAAAACGAAGCCTCGCAAGGGTGAGCGCCGCCCGAAGGACCGCCGCTCCTGGTGGCTTTTGCTCATCCTGTGGACATTCACGGTCCTTGTGGTGATTCCTGTGGGCCTCGTGCTGCTCTACCGCTTTGCCGATCCGCCGCTCACCTGGACTCAAACCGGCCGGATCTTCGCCGGCGACGACGTCACCCGCAGGCCCATCAGCCTCGACGACATGTCCCCCAACATCGTCAACGCGGTGATCGCGGCCGAGGACAACCGCTTCTGCAGCCACCACGGCTTCGACATCGAAGCGATCCAGGACGCGATGGAATACAACGCGCGCCAGCAAGAGCGCGGCGCCGGCCGGCGCCGCGGCGCATCCACCATCAGCCAGCAGACCGCGAAGAACCTCTTCCTGTGGCAGGGCGGGGGATGGTTCCGCAAAGGCCTGGAGACCTATTTCACGGTCCTCATCGAAACCCTCTGGCCCAAGCGGCGCATCATGGAGGCCTATCTCAACGCCGCCGAGTGGGGCGACGGCGCCTTCGGCGTCGAGGCCGCAGCCCAGGTGCATTTCAACAAACCCGCAGCCGACCTTACGCGCCGCGAGGCCGCGCGGTTGGCCGCTGTGCTCCCAAGCCCCCGCCGCTGGGACGCGAGCGAACCAGGGCCCTATGTGCGCGGCCGCGCCCGCATGCTTCAGGGCCGCGCCGCCGTCGTCCGCAACGAGGGCCTCTCTGCGTGCGTCCTCTCGCCCGAATAGGCCGCTTTTGCTAGGATCGCCTCATGGCGCACTATTTTGAAGCCTTCATCAACGAGGCCCTGGCCCGCCGCCGGCGCATCGCCTCAACGATTGGGCCGTTGGCGCAAGGCTGGTTTGATCTTGCCCTGTTGGGGGGCGTGGTCATCGGTTCTGTGGGCCTGTTCGCCTATCCCTGGATGCCCTGGGCCGCCCCTTGGGGCTTTGCCCTGCCGTTCGCCTGCGCCATCGGCCATGGCTTGTTGGACGCTCGCCGCCAGACGGCGCTCGCCCGGGGCGACGATAGCGAAAAGGTCCAGGAGCGGGGCGATTTCGCCGCCGTCTTGTGGGGCCTCGGCTGCGCCAGCGCCGGGGTCCTCACCTTCGCCTACGCCTATCTCCAGGAGCCCGCCCCCCCGCCGCCGGCCCCGACCGAAGAATGGGCCCCTCCAGACAGCGTCATCGAACTGGACATCTCCCGCTGACGGCGCAATCAAACCTTGGTAGACAGACACAAAGGCGGGTCAACCGCCGCCACAGGGAGCGCGCCGCATGCCGACCCGGTCTTTGGGCCTGAAATTCCTTTTAGTGTGCGCCCTGGCGGTCCTGATGGCGATCCCGGCCTTTGCGATTTATGGTTTGATTTGGGACCGTACCTCCCGCGCGGGCCAAGTCGTCGCCGAAGTCGGCGCCCGCTATGGCGGCGAGCAGGCCTTTTTGGGGCCCATCCTTGTGGCGCCCTATCGGGCGGTGCGCGCCGCCCCCGTGTCGCCCGGCCAGCCGCCGCAGCCCGCCATGGTGGAAGAGGGCTGGTATGTCGTTTTCGCCGAAACCGGCAGCGCTGACGCCACGGTGGAGACCGACATCGTCCGCCGCGGCAGCCTCTTCAAGGTCCGCACCTACACCGCCGACGTCTCCATGCGGGCGAATTTCGACCTCACCGGCCAACCCAACGCCGCCCCCGACGGCGCGGTCGTCGATTGGTCCCGTGCGGCCTTCCTCATCGGGGTGGGCGATCCCCGCGGCGCCCAAGGCGCCGCAGCGGAAATTCAGGTTGAAGGCGGCGCAAGCCTGCCTCTGACCCCAGGCTCCGCCTATCCGCAGCTGCTCACCGGCATGGCGTTGAGCCCCGAGGAGATGAACCGCGGCGCCTACAGCAACCGCCCCTATCAATGGCTCGCCGCTGACGCCGCCACCCTCGTGGAGGCCGCTTTGGCCCAGAGTGGCGATCCGACCTTCGCTTTGAGCGCGTCCTTGCGGCTGTCTGGCGTGGAATCCATCGCCCTCGCGCCCTTTGCCAAGAATACCGAGCTCTCGGTCCGATCGACCAACTGGCCGCATGTCGGTTACTTTGGCGCCTTCCCGCAGGCCGATGGAACCGCGGAAGGGGAGGCGGCGGCCCCAGATACAGCCCAAGAGGGCGGAGCCTATGCCCGGTGGTCTGTCCCGTTCATCGCCCGCGGTGTGGCCGCCGCCGGCACAATGACCGATATCCAGGGCCTGGGCTCCCAGGACGTCCGCGTCCGCTTCATCGATCCCGCCAACCCGTATCAGGCCGTCACCCGATCGCTGAAATATGCGATCCTGTTTTTAGGGGTCGTGTTCCTGTTCTATTTCCTTTTTGAAACCACCGGCGAACAGCGCGTCCACCCGGCGCAGTATATCCTCGTTGGTTTGGCGCAGTTGATTTTCTATCTGTTGTTGCTGGCGATAGCCGAACGCTTGGGCTTTAACATCGCTTTCCTGATCGCTGCGGGCGCCACAGTTCTGCTGATCTCGTTCTACGCTGGCGCGATCTTCAAGAGCCGAACCCGGTTCCTGGCCGCCTTGGGTTCGTTCTCAGCCCTTTACGCCTTGATCTACATGCTGATGTCGCTGGAGGATTACGCGCTTTTGGCCGGTTCGCTCGCCGCCTTCGTCGCCATCGCCGCGGTCATGTGGTTCACCCGCAACCTCGACTGGTACGGCCTGAGCGACCAAGGCTTTCGCCGCCCCGGGTCAGACCCGCCGACGCAGCGCTCCGGACCCGGAGGGTCTGGCTGAATCCTGTCGCCCGCGGAAGCCTTGAGGCGAGAGGCCAAAGCTCCCTGAGGCGGATTGTCTCGTACGCTTGACGCCGACCCCGCTGCTCACCAACGTCTCTTTCTATTCTGTTTCTTTTCCTATTGTGGAGCCAAAACCCACCATGGTCGAACTGACGCTGCCGCAGAACTCCAAGGTCAAAAAGGGAAAGCACCACCCGGCCCCAAAGGGCGCGAAGAAGGTGCGCCGCTTCAAGATCTATCGCTATAATCCCGACACGGGCGAGAACCCCCGTTGGGACACCTATGACCTCGATCTGGACACGTGCGGGCCAATGGTTCTGGATGCGATTCTCGCTATCAAAAACACCATGGATTCAACGCTCGCGCTGCGCCGTTCCTGTCGGGAAGGGGTATGTGGCTCTTGCGCGATGAACATCGCAGGGCGCAACACGCTGGCTTGCACCAAAGGCGTCGACGATCTCCCAGAGGGCCAGATCACGATCGCCCCCCTGCCTCATATGCCGGTCATCAAGGACCTGGTGCCAGACCTTTCCACTTTCATGGCCCAGTACGCCTCCATCGAACCCTGGCTGCAGACGACAACGCCTGAGCCACAGAGCGAGTGGCGCCAGAGCCCCTCTGAGCGCGCCTCTGTCGACGGCCTCTATGAGTGCATCCTTTGCGCCTGCTGCACCACCAGTTGCCCCTCTTATTGGTGGAACGGAGACCGCTATCTTGGGCCTGCGGCGTTGTTGCAGGCCTATCGCTGGATCGCAGACAGCCGCGACGAGGCGACCGGCAAGCGTTTGGACGAGCTTGAGGATCCCTTCAAACTCTACCGCTGCCATACGATCATGAACTGTGCGCAGGTTTGCCCAAAAGGCCTTAATCCCGCCAGAGCGATCTCCACGATCAAGAAGCTTATGGTGGAGAGACAAGTCTGAAGCCCTTCGCTTGACTTCAGATCATAGCCCTGTGCGCAGCCATCTTGCTGGGGGGCGCGGCCAAAGCGCTCGCTTCGTCCTGGCGTTTTGATCGGGCAATATTCTTGGGCGCCAGCCTCGAGTTTGCTCAACGCAAGCCTCCAGAAGGGGGCGAGGCGGTGTGGGTGGAGCGCCCTTACGGGGTCGCTTTGGAGGGGTGGTTTTTTCCCGCCCGGGGACGTTCGCGAGCCTGCCCCTGCCATCCTCTATTGTCATGGCGCAGCCGAACTGATCGATCACAATATCGGCCTAGCCGAGAGCTACGCTGGCGCAGGTTTTCATATGCTATTGGCGGAGTATCGCAGCGATGGTCGGTCTTCCGGAGAACCCGATCTGGAGGCGGTTCCCGGCGACGCCCACGCCTTCTATGATCGCTTGGCTTCCATGCCCCAAGTCGACCGCGGCCGCATTGTGGTCTTGGGTCGTTCCCTGGACGGCGCCGCGGCCGCCGCGGTCGCTCACACGCGCGCGCCGTGCGCTGTCGTCTTGGAGCAGACCTTCACCACCCTCGCCGACATGGTGGCTGAAGCCGGCCTCCCCCGTTCTCTGGCGGGCGACGCCCTCGATCGCTTGAGCGCGGTGAAAGCCTATTCCGGACCGATCTTTCTTAGCCATGGCCGTGCTGACGGGAACATCCCTTTCGCCCATGGCCAGCGCCTGGCCGCCGCCGCCGCCGACTGAAGCCAAGGCCGCCATCGCTTCGCCGCGTTCGACCGCCGCTATAGTCCCATGGCCCCCTTCTCTGAGATCCGGGCCGCCATTCTGGATTTCTTGAGCGAAACCCTGTGTCGAGCGATGGCCGGTTCGTAACCAATTCCGGCTATGACCGTCCCCGATTGTCTTCAAGAGGGCAGGGGCACAGGCGATGACCAATCATTTGCACCGCGAGGGCGAGGCTGCTTGGGATATCGCCCCAGCCGTTCTGAAGATTCTGGAGCAGGAAGTGACGCCGGGCGCAGTGACCCTGGAAACCGGCGCAGGGCGCTCCACACTGGTCTTCGCGAAAGCCGGGGCGCGCCACCACTGCGTCACCCCCAGCCAGGACGAAGTCGCGCGGATTGTCGCCCAAGCCCAGCGAGAAGGCGTGAGCCTTGAGACAGTCCGCTTTCATCTCGGCTTCAGCCAGGACGTGCTTCCCGGCCTGAAGACCCCGCCCTTGGACCTAGCCCTGATCGATGGCGGCCATGGTTTTCCAATCCCGGCTCTCGATTGGCAGTTTATCGCCCCGAGACTGAAGGTCGGCGGCGTTCTGATCATCGACGACGTGGATCTTTGGACCGGCGCCATGATCGTCGACTTTCTGCGGGGAGAACGCGCTTGGCGGGAGGAAGCTATTCTAAGGGGCCGCTCCGCGGTCTTCCGTCTTATCGCGCCTTTCACCCACCATGAGTGGACCAAGCAGCCGACCGTGGTCGCCAAGAGCCGCTGGACCCAGACCAAACGCAAGGCGATCAACGCTTTCGGCATGGTCCTCGCCGGCCGGATCGGCGAGATCGGCGGCAGGCTCGCCCATGAACGCCGGCTCGCTGAAGCGGCGAAAAAAGACTATTGATCCGCCGGCTCGCCGGGCTTTGGCGGATCGCGAAAGCCGCACTCGGGGCCCGCAGGATCGAACGGCGTATCAGGTGAGCTGGGCAAAATGCGCTCGATATAGTGCTTAACCTTCCGCGACGCGCTCAGCCCGTCGCCGGCCTCCGCCACATGTTCTGGGGTGATCTCGGGGCCGAAAGTCAGCTGATAGGACCGGCCTTCTTTGTTCAGGAGCTCATGGAACAAGGTGATGTCCCGCAACTCCTTGGAGAAGGTGTTGAAGAAGTGGAACAGCGTTGCGTAGGGCCCGGTGATATGGGCCGGAATGATCGGAATGGCGTATTTTCTCGCGAGACTGACTGCGGTGGACTGCCACTCGGGGTCCGTCACTTGTCCGTGCCAGATCCTGGCGAGCCGACCCGCGGGAAAAATCATGATCGGTTTGCCCGCGCTGACCGCATCCGCCGTCATTTTCAAAGTCACCCGCGTCCGCTCGCGCGAGCGCTTTTCCGGCACCCATTCCACCGGAATCAATGTCTCGTCGAACCGGGGACAAACCCGATGCGCGTCCGAGTTGGCGTAGAACAGCACGTCCGGCCGCGTCGGGGCTATGGCGTCATACATGGCGATCCCGTCGGTGATCCCTGTGGGGTGGTTCGCCAAGATCAGGAAAGCCCCCTCACGCTGCAGTCGTTCAGGCCGCGTTAAGCTCACCTGCAGTCGCAATAATCGGCTCAGATAGCGCATCGCTTCCTGGCCCCCCATGACCCTGATGGCGTCCGCCATCCGCCGCGCTTTCTGATAATTGAGGATATGGTACAAAGGCGGTCGTGCCAGGGGCCAGAACCAGCTTGACGAAAGATGCGGCGCCCGCTCTTCGATCAGCACATCCACGATATGCTTAACGGCGACGGCGCGGGTCATGGCGTTGGCCGTGGGGGCGAAATGCGTCATCAGACAAAGGCCTTTTGAGCACGACCATAAATGATCCCTAAGCGCTGCGCGAGGCCTGCTGCTGCGGCGGGTGAAGAAACCGCCCCCCCAGCGCGCGCCCAGCGTCCCCGCTGCGCCAAACCCGCCGTGCCCCCGCCAAAAGCGCCGCGCTCGTGACACGGCTGGTGCGTCCCGTTATGCAAGAGGACGACGCGTCTTCGGACAAAAGCCAGGAGCCGGGCCGATATCATGCATACCCCCAAGGCCGACATCGAAAGGCCAGGCTGGCTGGCGCTTTTGCTGGGCTTGACCCTGGCGTGTTTGGGATGGGCGCTATGGTCCTTGGCCCGTCTCGCCGAGGTTCATGCCGAGGCGCCCGTCCTGATCGTCCATGAACGGGAGGACCTTGCCGCCGCTCTGCGCGCCGCCCCTTTTGCGGGTCCCAGCGCCGATGACGGCAGCCCTCTTGGCGATCCGGTCTGGCTCATCGGCCATGTTGGGTGCGCAGGCTGTGACGCCGCCACGGCGGAGGCTTTGCAACAGCTGGATCAAGCGGGCCTCGAAGCGCAAGTTCTGTTTGTGCCGGACGCTTATCCCGCGCCCCCTTCGGCCGCCGAACTGGTCGCCGTCGTCGCCCGCACCGGCGAGGCCGAGCATTTCCGCGCCTGGCGCGAGGGGCGCGCCTTGCCGCCCATGATCACCGACCCCACCGAGGCCGAGGGCTACAGCGAACTCGCCCGCCAAGCCGCCGAGCGCGCGACTGCAGCGCTCGCCGCCAATGGGCTTCATGAGCCTTTGCCCGTGCTGATCTGGCGGGTTAACGGCGCCTGGCGCGCGCTCCCGGCCGGTCGCCCCGACGCCGCGGCCGCCGTGCGGCGCGATCTGCGCTCCTAAGATGACGCCCAATGCCGCGACCGCTCGCTGTTCTTGACGCCTATCGCGCCCGCGTCGCCGAGGGCGGACTTGCGCCTGACCAGGCCCAAGAGGCGGTCGCCCAGCGCCTCAGCCGGCTGAGCGAGGCCTTGGCCCGCTGGAGCCCCGAGGCATGGCTTGGCAAAGGCGTAAAGCCGCGCGGGCTCTATATCTGGGGTCCTGTCGGCCGCGGCAAATCTCTTCTGATGGATCTTTTTTTTGAAAGCGTCCCGGTCAGAAGAAAGCTCCGGGTTCACTTCCACGCCTTCATGCTGGAGGCGCACAAGATCATGCATGAGGTCCGCGCCAAAGGAGGGGAGGGACAAGACAAGGCCATCGCCGCCGTGGCGAAAGCCACCGCCAGGCGGGCTCTGCTGCTCTGCTTTGACGAGTTCGCCGTGACAGACATCGCCGACGCCGTCATCCTTGGCCGTCTGTTTGAAAAGCTGACGCAGCAGGGCGTGGTCGTCGTCGCCACATCCAACCGCGCGCCGCATGACCTCTATAAAAACGGCCTCAACCGCCAGTTATTCTTGCCCTTTATCGCCTTGATCGAGCGCGAGATGGATGTGGTGGAGTTGGCTGGCCCCCAGGATTACCGTTTGGGCCGTCTCCTCGCCGCCCCGGTCTATTATGCCCCTCTGGGCCCGGCGTCTGAGGAAGCAGCCGACGCCGCCTTTCGGCGGCTGACCCTTGGAGCCCAGGCGCAATGCGCCGAACTTGATGTCCAGGGCCGCCCCCTCTTTGTCTCCCGCCACGCCGCCGGGGTCGCGCGCTTCACTTTTGAAGAGCTGTGCGAAAGGCCGATGGGCGCCGCCGACTATCTTGAAATCGCCGAACGGTTTCACACTGTCTTTGTGGAGCATGTCCCCAAACTGACGCCATCGATGCGGGAGCAAGCCGCGCGTTTCCGCATCCTGATCGACACGCTCTACGAGGCCAAAACCAAACTGCTCGTCACTGCCGATGCTGAGCCTGACAGGCTTTATCCGGAAGGTGATCAGAATTTTGAGTTTGAACGCACCGTCAGCCGTTTGATGGAGATGCGGTCCGCGGACTATCTCGCCGCGCCACGACGCGACGCCGAATGGCGACGGGGCGTCGTAGACGGATGATCCCGCTTCAGGCCGCGACGCTCGCCTTCCAATGAGCGTTTCGACGATAAAGCCCCCGCTGGTCGGCCACGCTCTCAAAAGCGTCGGTCACCCCCGTCGCCGTTTCCCCCTCCCCCAAAAGAAGGAAACCGTCCTCAGGCATGCTCCCAGCCAGGCGCTCCAGCGTCGATTTTCTGGTTGGTTGGTCGAAAGACACGAGAACATTCCGGCACAAAACCACATCGAACCGTCCGAGCGGGTGGAGGTCATCGAGCAGATTGAATCGCTGGAACTGCACCGCTGACCGGATCCGATCGCTGATGCGCCACATCTCGTTCACCTTCTCAAAGTGCTTGACGAGCAGCCTGACGGGCAAGCCCCTCTGGACCTCGAATTGGCTATAGAGGCCTGATTTCGCCTTCTCCAGAACGCGGTCCGAGATGTCCACCCCGATGATCTCGGCGTTTACGGGGCTTGCTTGCTCTGCAAGCTCGTCGAGGAGCATCGCAAGGGAGTAGGGCTCTTGACCGCTCGAACAGGCTGCGGAGAGAATCCGCACGGGAGCCATGGGCCCCCTCGAGCGCAGAAGCGACGGGACGACTGTCTCGCGGAACAGATCAAACAGCGCCTTGTCTCGGAAAAAAAGCGTCTCGCACGTTGTCAGCGCGTCGGTGATCGCCCACAGCATCGCTTCATCACGCCGCGACCGCGCCGAAGCCGCCAACTCCTTGAGACTGGCGAAGCCCCCAATGCGCATAAGCGGCGCAAGCTTTGTTTCCAGAATATGGGCTCTATCCGCAGTCAGAACGAGGCCTGAGCGCATGCGGACCTCCCGCGCGATGAACGCGAAATCAGCTTCGGGCAACATCTTCGAGGCCTTTCCATTGGGCGGGCGCGCAAATGGCAGCCGCGCCCCTTATCGAGGGTCTTAGGACGTGCGCGAGGCCCGCCTTGGCGACAGCCGCGGGGGCCTCACCGAAGAGACGAAAACCGCTTTCCTCCAGAGCCAGGGGCTTGGCTGGAGGCGAGGGGCTGAGGCGCGAAGCAAAGCCCACCTGACCCTCAGATCAAGCCGACTTCGGAGAATTTCGACTGCAGGATGTCGCCGTCGAACGGTTTCATGATGTATTCGTTCGCTCCGGCCTTGAGGGCTTCGGAAATGCGCTGCGGGTCGTTTTCGGTTGTGCAGAACACCACGATGGGCCTGCCCCCGCCGTTTTCCCGACGCAGCTGCCGCAGGAAGTCGATGCCGTTCATGGATGGCATCGTCCAGTCCAGAAGGATCGCGTCCGGCATGGTCCGCCTGCACGCATGCAGGGCCTCGACGCCATCGGCGGCCTCCTCGATCTGAAAACGCAAGTCTTCCAGAATACGGCGGGCGACTTTCCGGATCACACGGCTGTCATCGACCACAAGGCAGCTTTTCATGGCTTTCAGGCCCCTTCACGCCGCTCGCGAGCCCGCCCCGAACCGGGCGAGGAGATTGCGCGTCGCGGACATGTCAGTCATGAGACCCTTCCCCATGGTTAACGCTGAGCAAAACTGAGGCGAAACCGTTTGGAAACGCCTCGATATTTCCGAAACGGCAAAAACGGCCGAGGCAAACCACCGGCAAAGGGCGTGACCAAGCCCTGGCCCCCATGGCCTCAGCGGCCTGCGAAGAAGGCGGCCGGCGGGCGAGCCCTTGAAGAGGGTCCTGTCGGCGGCGCCCAATGTCGAGCCTAGGCCGCGCGTTCCTTCGACTGTATGGCGCCGTCAAGGGCCGCAAGCAGTCCTTCTTGATCCGTTTTGCGCACCGCGTCCGCGAACGCTCCGACTGGGGATGCGCCCTGCGTGAGCCCGAGCCGCGCCGCGTCCCGCCAAGCAGGGTCCTGCTCCAGTTGCGCGGCGAAAGCGTCCGCCCCTGCGGGGTCGGCGTCTATATCGGCAAGAATCGCGTCGAAAATCTCCCCGGCGTCCTTCAGGCGCAGCGCCTCTGAAAACTCTGTCGCGTGCACAGCGTTGTAGCCAGCCTCTTCCAGAAGTGGGGTCAGGAGCGCGCGAGTGAAATGATTATGGTCGACAAGAAGGATCCTGCCTTTTGAGCCGGGGCTTGCGGGCTTCTGGTCCGCGCATGCATGACGCGCCGGATTCAAATAATGATTGAGGTCGACGATGTCGACGAGGTCCCCGTCGATCGCAACAGTTCCAAGAACACCAAGCCTCGCAGAAGAAAGATCGATGCTCAAAGGCTCTGTGACGATGTCCAGGACCTCGTCCACCGCCAACCCGACCCGCCCATGCTCCCCTTCAAACACAAGCACGGGCTGAACGCCTTCTGCGCGGAAGGCGCTGTCCCCTCCAAGATGGGTGAGGCGCATCAGCGCGCCGTCATAAGCGGCCAGCACCTGTCCGTTCACCCGTTTCAGGGCCGCCGTCGAGGTCTGCGTCACCCCGGTCGCGAGGGCCAGCGGCACGCCCATGAGCGCGGCATCGCCGGCCCGAACCAGGATCAGCCCGGTCCCATCCTTCATCGAGGCCTTGTGGATCGGCGGCGTCGCGGGGATCATAATGCGGAAACTGGCGCCTTGGCCGTCAATGCTTGTCAGCGCCACGTCACCCCCGAGCGCATCGATCTGGGCGCGCACCACATCCATGCCCACGCCCCGGCCGGACAGGGTCGTCACATGGTCCGCCGTGGAAAAGCCGGGAACGAAAATCAATCGGTGCGCGAGAGCCTCTGGCAGGGCCGACGCTTCCGCATCCGTCATCAACCCCTTTTCCGCCGCCTTTCGCCTGATTTGGGTCGTGTTCAGTCCCGCCCCATCGTCGGCGATCTCAATGATGATATGCCCATCCTCCTGCGTCGCCGACAGCCTCAAGACGCCCTGCGCGGGTTTTCCCTTCGCCAGTCGCTCCCCAGGCGACTCGATCCCGTGGTCGCAGGCGTTGCGCACCATGTGGACAAGAGGGGCCATGAGATGGTCAAGCACGCTTCGGTCAAGCTCGAGATCTTCGCCTTCCAGGCGCAGTTCAATGCTCTTGCCGAGATCGAAAGCAACGTTCCTGACCAGCCGCTTCAGCCTCCGAGAGGCTGAGCCGAAGGACTGCATCCGAGCCTGTTTGACGGTCGCCTGAAGTTCTGCGGTGATGTGCGCCAAATCTTGCAACGGCGCCTTCAAGGCCGAAAGCTCAAAAACACGGCTCGCACGCACGAGCTGATCATGCGTGAGCGCGAGTTTTGAAGCCATGGCCATGATCTGATCGAGCTGAGCGATGCTGACCCGAACTGTCAGGGTCGAAGGGGCTCGCCCGCCCTTGAGGCCGTGCTCCTTGAAAGGCGCAGTCATGGCGATCCCAGCTTGGGCGGGGGAGAGGCGGCTTTCCTCAGCCCGTGCGGGAGCCTCCGTCGCATGAGCAGAGGCCGGCGCCTGATGGGGCGCGTCCTGTGCGCCGTTCGCTCCGTAGATGCGCTGAGCCTTGGGCGCAACAAGGCGGCAAGCTTCGCCTTCAACCGCAGCATAAAGCGCCTCGATCATCGTGCCGTCGTCCTCGTCCGGTTCTCTCCCTGTCGCCGCGAGGTTTGCAGTCATCGCTCTGATCCGGTCGATGGATCTGAGAATGAGGGCGAGCGTCTCTGGCGTGACGGGCAGATCCCCCTCCCGGACCTCGTCGAGAAGGGTTTCGCAGGCGTGCGCCAGAGCCGGGAGCCGCCTCAGTCCCAAAAACCCGCCCGTGCCTTTGATCGTATGCATCAGGCGGAAAGTCGCGTTGAGGGCCGCCTGGTCGGAGGGCTGCTGTTCGAACCGCGCTAGCGCGTCGTCCACAAGATCAAGCATGTCGACGGTTTCGCTCAGAAACTCGGCGAGAAGATCATCCATGGTTCCGGCCCCAGCGAACCGCCGCCCCGCCACCGATGCGCAAGCGATCACCGAAACCTTCCTCCGAGCGGAGTTTCCGGCCCGTTAACGAGACTTAATATCTGCTGTGGTCTGGAAGGCTGGGCTCTTGGCCACGAGTTCGATGCGCTCTGGCGCCTCTCGGGCCAAAAGCGTCACGCCAGCGGCCTGGGCGATAAGGGCTGTGTAATAGGGCTGGACATTATGGCCCTTAAAGCCGTCGCCCGGCTCTTCCTGCCGAAGGGCCTGCTGGGTCTCCGCCTTCAACATCGCCCGCTGGCCCTGGGCGACGATCCGAACCTCGCCCTTGCCGTCGGCCTCGACGGTCAAAGTTCCGCCCCGCGGCAGGCAATCCGCTCCGATCAGCAGAAGGTTCATGATCACACGCGTCGCCGCCCGCGGCGCCGTCATCTCCGGCGCAGCCCACACAAGCGTCGGCTTCAAAGTGGAGAAAAGCTTCTCCGCCACCGCGCGGCCTTCATCCAAAGGACCATCGCCTTCCACGAAGGCGCTCGCGAAGGCGAAGCGGAAATAATCGAGCTTCGCCCACATATTCACCGCCCCGTGTTCCAGGAGGCTCAACGCATCTGCGTTTTTGCCGTCGCTGGCCTGCTGGGCCATGTCCAGCCCCTGGATGATGGCGCTGACCGGCCCCAAGAGGTCGTGACACATGCGCGAAGCCATCAGGGCGGTGAGCTTGGGCCCTTCCATGGAGCGACCTCGTGAGATGCTGCGGTGAGGCCGATATCCTTGTCCGATTCGCGCAGCGCGCTAAGGAAGGCCTTGCAGCGGATCACGCCTCGCCCGAGGCGCCATCGGAGGGATCGCGCGGGGGCCTGTCGTCAAAGCCGTGTCGGGCGCTGTAGAATGACAGGCCCATCAAAAGCCCCGCAAGCGCGAGCGTCACGACGCTGCCGAGGGCCATGATGAACCATCCGAAGGCGGAGATCTCCACCTCCAGGTCCTGATAGGCATGATAGATCCCGAGCCCGACAGCGCAGGCGAGCCCGCCTAGAGCCAAAAGCGCCAGGATAGGGGGGGCCCAAGACGGAGGGCGTGGCGCCATTATCGGCAGAAGCTCGGCGTCGCCACCGGCGCGCTCTCAGTCCTTTGCCGCCATGTCCCGCCTTCGTCGCGGTACCATTCCCCCAATGCGACCCGGCTTGAAAAAAGCTGGCAGGCGGTCGCAGCGGCCATCTCCGCTGGCGTCACGGTGACCCCATCCACCGACACGCGCGCGGCCCGATCGAAATACACGCGTCGACGCTCGCCATTGATCTGCGCGACACGTCGCCGGAGGTCCGCATCGGCCCGCGCCTCGTCGCGAATGCCTAACAGACCCACCTCTGTGCCGTTGGCCTGTTCGCCCACGATGCCTGAGGACCGCGCCGCCTCCACCACATCGTCCGCAAGCGCGGATGCAGGAGTCGCCAGCGCCAAGGCGAAAAGCGCCGCCGCCGCCATCATGGCCCGCGATGAGAGGAAAGAAGTCTTGTCGCTCATGAGATGGCCTCCTTCGCCATCATCCCCTGCAAATCTCAGAAGATGTCCGGCCGTTCCTGCAACAACGCCCGCGCGTCGCCCTCGAGCCTGTAGACCACTTCCTGTCGGATATTGACGGTGAGCTCGATTTGGATCGGCTCAGGCACCCGGACCTCGACCGGAATGCATCCCGAAACTGCGAAAGCCAGCGCCGCAAACGCCAGGGCTTGCGTCGCCCTGTTTCTGAAACGTCTTGCGCCCATGCGCCTCGTCCTCCTGCTGTCCAGTCCGCAGAGCCGGCCGCCTTCGTTATGGCGGCGCGGGGCCCAAAGGGTCAAGCGACGGATCCGCCGCAGGCGCCGGTTCTTCTTGCGTTGGCGCGCCGATCGCCCGCGGCAGATATCGTCTTGCGTCATTGAGCCCAGCGCCAGTTTCCACAAGGTCCCTGAACGGCGCATGTATGGAGATGTCGAACTGAAACGGCACGTCGTCCGCCGTCGCGCGCGCCCCAGACAGAGGAATGATCGCCGACAAGTCGAGATCCTCTCCCGAGTGCAGTCCCTCCATCTGAAGGTCGACGTCGATATCGCCCGCCAGATCGCCGTTCAAAATGGCTCTCAGCGCCTGGTATCGAAAGTCCCTGAGCGCGTCGAAGGCGATCTGAGCCATGCCCTCCAGCCCATCCCCCGCTGGGCCGACATAGGCGAGCCGCCCGGGGGCCGTCGCCTCCAGCGTCCCGTCGACGATGATCGCCGCCGACGGCGTCAGCAGCAGTGGAAAGACGCCCTCCATTTCGCCCTCGATGAGGAGGTCCTTGATCTGCAGGGCCTGCGCCGCCGCGCTGGCGTCCACCGCGCTCAGCCGCAGCATCAGCATGCTGCTCTCTTGGCCGAGGCTGATCAGGGCCGGGTCAAGGGTGAGAACGCCGGAGGCGAACGCCCACTGCGCCGCCTCCAAAGCGATCCGCCCTTGGGGGAGAAGCTGATAGCGCACGGCGCCGTTCTCCAATGCGACGCCCGGATTAAAGACCCCAATCTGCACCTCCTGTCCCGGCGGGGTGGAGAAGGCCAATAGATCGTCGAACGTCACCGTGCCGGTGACATCTCGAATGTCCGGCGCGGCGGGGAGGGCGATGCGGTCGAGGGCGTAGCGGCCTTGTCCGGTGGTGATAAGCGCGCCCTCTGTCCAACGGGCGTCCACCTCGCCGCTCACGCTCCCGTCCATATGGATGATCGCGCCCCGAGCATATTCGGTGAGGTCCAACGGCTGCAGGCCGTCGCCAAACGATAAATCCCTGACCGCCAAGCGAGCCGAACCTTCTGCGGCCTCAAAATCATGCAGTACGCTGAAAGCCCCGATCATCTGACCGTTCGCCGCAAGAACGAGCCCGCCTTCGCCCTGCGCGGTCCCATCCAACAGCGCGCCAGAGACGCCTGCCAGCAAGAACGGGTTGAATCGCGGCGTGAATGCCGCGGCCTCCGCCCCAGGCGGCGCCCGATCCTCCATGCGGGCCGACGCCTCCCGAAGCCTGGCCTGCAGGCCCGCACCCATTGGCGCCGCCGACCAGAGCCCAGCCCCTTCGGTGATCGAGAATGGGCTGAAATTGTCATCGATCCGTACCCCGGTCAAAGTTCCCTCTGCCGACCAGTCTGCGCCGAACGCCGCGTCCGCGGTCAGCGCCTTGGCGGAAACCCTGAGGCTCCGCTGCCCTGCTAAGGAGAGCGCGTAGGAAGGGTTTTCCAAGGCGATCGACAGAAGCGGCGCAGCGGTCGTCCCGCTCCAGCTTGCGTCGATCCCCGCGACAGCGATCTGCGCTGGGTCATCCCCTTGCGCCCCGGTAAGCGTGACGCGCGGCGTCCGAAAGCCGCCTGCCAGCCGCCCAGCGGGATCGAACCGTATCCAAACCCCGTCCTCAGGACAGAGCGACACCGCGCCCGCCTCCGCCCCCACAAGGGGCGTCTCCAGACGCGCGAAGCGCACCTGCGCACATCCCGGCGGTTGCGAAACGGTCACCGACCCATTGCGTGCAAACGCCGCTGTCACCCGCAAAGATGTTTCCAGCCCTGTGACGTAGCCTCCCGCCACGGGCCCCGACGCCGTGGCGTCGCCTTCGGCCTCCAGGAGCCACCCATCGCCAGCGCCGCCTGAGGCCGCCAAGGCGATATCATTGTGAGAGAGGGTGGCCTCATCGCTGCGCCAGATTTGCGCCGCAAGCGTTCCGCGCGCCCGCCATGCGCCCCCCAGGACGCCCTCAGCATGCGCGTCCTCGAGCGCAAGCCCTCCCAGACGGGCGTCGCCAGCGAACGCGAAATCCAGCGAGCCGAAACGCAGGATCGCCGCCTCTCGCGGGAGAATCTCGCCAGCCCTGCCGTTGCCGCCGCGCAGCGAAATCGCTTCGGGGAAATGCGCGACCAGGCCGGCGCCGTCCCGCGATAGCCCAAAAGGAACATTCAAAAATCCGTCAGAGAGGGTCTCCAGGGTCGCTCTTAGCCCGGCCGCGCTCAAATTCTCAAGCGGCGTGCCCTGCGCCCTCAGCCAAAGCGCGGCCAGCCTTTCCCGTCCGCCGCGGGTCAGCCCAAAGCCTGCAAATTGCGCTTCCCCCTCGACGCTTAGTCCGCCATCGCGGCTCCAAGCGCCCGCGCCCTCGAGCGCGACGGCGCCGCTGCGAAATCCAAGACCCTGGGCTTGGTCTGCGCGGAGCGTGAACGGCGCCCCGATCAGGCTCGTGGCGAGCGGCGCAGTCGTCTCCAACCGCGCCTGGCGGAAGATGAAGGGCCCAGCTGCGAGCCGCGCCGCCTCCATCGTCGCCCTGAGCGAGCCGAAAGGCGCTGAACGCTGATCAGGCAGCCCTCCGCGATAGGCGAGGGCGACCCGGGCCGCGTCGGCCTGAATGCCCCAAAGGCCGAGACGTGCAGCCTCCGCTGTGAGATCCGCCTCGATCGCCTCCAGGCTCCAAAGCGCCTGCACGACCCCCGCCGCCGCGATGGCGCTGCCGGCTTCGGGCGACAAGACTGCGTTCAGCCCGTCTGTGTCTCCAAAGAGCGTGGCGTTCACAGCGCTGCCAGGACCCTCCCTCGGCGACAAATGCAGTCTGAGCGTCCCTGAAAGAGCGCCCCGCAATTCGCCTTGCGCCGACAGATCGGCGCTCAAAAGGCCTAGAGGCGTCGTGAGCTGGACCGTGACGTCGCGAAAGTCCACCCGCAACGCGGGCGCGACCGGCCGCTCCTCGCGGTGCGGAGGCCTCAACCGGTCCAAGGCCCCGAGGCTAAGCCCGTTCTGGTCCAATCGCCCCCGAACCTCGACCCCTTGCAGCACAAGGCCTGACAGCCGAGGGCCCCTGAAGCTCCACGCGAGCATGGCCTGCGCCCGCTGCGCAGAAGCGTCTCTCCCAATGTGAAGCCCGTGCAGCGTGATCCCGCCTAAGCCCACATCGTCGACGTCGAACTGCGCCGGCGCAGAGCGGCTCGCGAAATACTGGTCAAGAACCCATTCCGCCAAAGGGGTCCGGAACCCCCACAGAGCCAGCAGCGCCGCCGCAATGGCGAAGCCGCCGCCCCCAAAAGACAGCGCGGCGAGCCTGCAGATCCGGCCAGGGCTTGGCAAGGGCTGTTCGCCCATCGATTGGCTCCTCTTGACAGCGCAGCGGCAGCGCCAACCTATCCCTGTACGCTGCGCTCTGGATGGACGCCCTACTTTTTAGCGCGTCGGCGACAAACAAAGCCCTTATTCCGGGGCCAAGATAGGGATGAACGTCAAAGCGATCTGGTCGCCTGGATGGGGTGCCAGCTCGCGGTATGGGGTTTGCTTCGGATATCGTTCGCGAGGCGTCTCGTGTTTGGACGCCGCCCGCGCCGATTGGGGCCCTGATAGGGTGACGCAAACCATGACGCCAGGAACCGCTTCCCCCATTTTCGGCGCCCCTTGGGCTTCCGGCCCGGCGTCCGGTTTAGCCGCGACCCTTGTGAGCCTTGGATTATGCGCGGCGGCGGCTTTCGGGCTGGCTGGTCCGGGCGGTTCCGGCTTCATGACCGGCGAAAGATCCGATGCGGTCTTGATGCGGCAAGCCGCCGCCGCCGAGCATGAAAGCTTCCTTGCCGTCTATCGTGACGCCGATCTGGTCTCCGTTGAAATCCGACCTGGCGAAACCTTCTCCTCGGCCCTTCAGCGGAGCGGGGCCCCTGCAGCCGAAGCCGCCGCCGCGCTCCGCGCCGCTGGGGCCGTCTTCGCCGTCGGCCAGGTTCGTCCTGGCATGAGCGTCGACCTGACCCTTGAACGCGCCGCTGAAGGCGTCCGCCTCGCGGGTCTCTCTTTCCGCTCCAGCCCTGGCGAGGCCGTCACGGTCTCCCGCGAGCAGGACGGCGGCTTCAACGCGCGCGCCGTGCAAATGCCGCTGACTTTCGAGATCGCCCGCATCGCCGCTGTGGTGCAAGGCAGTTTTTATGAAAGCGCGGTCGCCTTAGGGGCGACGGAAGCCGAAGTCGGTCTCTTTGCCGAAGTGTTCGGCTACGACGTGGACTTCCAACGCGATATCCGTGAGGGCGACCGGTTCGAAATCGTCTTCGAACGCTTCTTCGACGACCTCGGCCAAACCGTCCGCACCGGCGATCCTCTCTTTTTGGCGCTAGAAACGCGCCGCGGCTGGCGGACCTATTATCGCTTCCAAGCGAACGCCTCCGACGATCCCGAATGGTATGACGGCGGCGGCCGCAGCGCCCGCACCGCCCTGATGCGCACGCCTGTCAACGGGGCACGCCTGTCCTCCGGCTTCGGGCTCCGCCTGCATCCAATCCTCGGATACACAAGGATGCACCGCGGCATTGACTTCGCCGCCCCCGTCGGCGCCCCCATCATGGCTGCCGGCGACGGGGTCGTGGAGGCCATCGATGTCCGCGGAGGCTACGGGCTCTATGTGCGTCTGCAGCACCGCGACGGGTACGAGACTGTCTATGCCCACATGTCCCGCTTCGCGCGCGGCCTGCGGGCAGGCCAACGGGTCGAGCAGGGCCAAACCATCGGCTATGTCGGCTCCTCCGGAGCCTCGACAGGCCCCCACCTTCATTACGAGGTGCTGGTCAACGGCGCCCATATCAACCCGACCAATCTCAATCTCGGCGTCGGCGCAAACCTCGAAGGAGACGACCTTGTCGCT
This sequence comes from Alphaproteobacteria bacterium, assembly GCA_018971945.1. Classification (GTDB taxonomy): domain Bacteria; phylum Pseudomonadota; class Alphaproteobacteria; order Caulobacterales; family Aquidulcibacteraceae; genus REEB509. The sequence continues at coordinate 50,730 of JAGWZH010000002.1, forward strand.
TTCATCCAGGAGCGCAACCGCATCGATCGTCTGCGCGACGCCCGCGCGGTCGAGGCCGTCCAGGCGAACTTGATCTCCGCCGCCGGGCCCGCTCCACCCGTGCAGCGAGCCCCATAAACGCGAGGACGGCGCGCCTCCCTAAAGAGAGCGCGCCGTCGAGACATGCCGCGTTTGAAGAGAGGAGGGGGCCTCAGGCGACCGCAGTCTCCGCTCCCGGGTCGCGCAGCACATAACCGCGACCCCAGACGGTCTCGATATGGTGTTCGCCGCCCGTAGCCCCTGCAAGTTTCTTGCGGAGCTTGCAGATGAACACGTCGATAATCTTCAGTTCGGGCTCGTCCATCCCGCCATAAAGATGGTTCAGGAACATTTCTTTCGTCAGCGTGGTGCCCTTCCGCAAGGACAGAAGCTCCAACATCTGATACTCTTTTCCAGTGAGATGGACGCGCTGGTTGCGGACCTCGACCGTCTTGGCGTCGAGATTCACGACGATGTCCCCGGTCTTGATGACAGAATGCGCGTGCCCCTTGGACCGACGGACGATCGCATTGATCCGCGCCACCAACTCATCTTTGTTGAAAGGCTTGGTCATATAGTCGTCTGCGCCGAAGCCGAGACCACGCACCTTGGTGTCGATATCGGCCGTACCCGACAGGATCAGGATGGGGGTATTCACCCGCGCCACCCGCAACTGCTTCAACACGTCCATGCCGTGCATATCCGGCAAAGACAGGTCAAGCAGGATGATGTCGTAGTCATAGAGCTTGCCGAGGTCGATGCCTTCCTCGCCCAAGTCGGTCGAATAGATGTTGAAGCCCTCCGACTTCAGCATCATTTCGATGCCTTGAGCCGTGGCGCTGTCGTCTTCGATCAGCAAGACCCGCATGATGCACTCCCCAAAGGGGGGGCAAACTTTGCCCTAACCCTAATAAATGGCGACGCGGCGAGATTCGCGCGTAACCGTTAATGAATTGTGTTCGTGGAGTGCTTCGTCGGGACGAGCAAGTCGGAATTTCGACCATCGTGCAAGCGGCTCGACCAGTTGTCGAAACACAAGAATATCTCCCTGTTAACCAAGCGGACACGGAGGCAGTTCAAAGAACCCTATGGTGCCGTTTGACCGTGAAGGAAAACCCTTGCGCCCCCTGGCCCGTCTCGCCCGCAATATCGAAGCCTTAACGCCCTTCGAATTCGAGGGGCGCGTCAGGGGCGTCAATGGTCTTGTCATAGAGGCGAGCGGCCCTCTTGAGGCGTTGGTGCTGGGCGCGCGGGCGCTGATCGAGGGCGAGAGGCCTTTGCGTGGCGAAATCGTCGGCTTTCGCGATGGCCGGGCCCTCCTCATTCCTTACGACGCGGCTGAAAAGATCCGGCCCGGCGCGCGCGTCCGTTTCGCTGCCGAGCGTCAGACCGTCGCGCCTTGTGCGGCCTGGTTGGGTCAGGTGCTCGACGCGTTCGGCGAACCTCTCGATGGACGCCGTTTGCCGCAGGGGCCGACCGCGCGTCCCATCATCGCTCCGCCGCCCACAGCCCATGACCGCGCCCGGGTCGGCGCGCGAATGGATGTCGGCGTCCGGGCCATCAATCTCTTCGCCGCGCTGTGTCGCGGCCAACGCATGGGCGTCTTTTCCGGCTCTGGGGTCGGGAAGTCCGTCCTGCTTTCAATGCTCGCCAGGGCCGCTGCCGCCGACATCATTGTGATCGGATTGGTCGGAGAGCGCGGACGAGAGGTGAACGAATTCATTGAAGACATTTTGGGTCCGGAGGGTCGCCGCCGCTCCGTGGTGGTCGTGGCGACTTCGGACGAAACAGCGGCAAAGCGCCGGATGGCGCCCCATACCGCCTGCGCCATCGCCGAACATTTCCGAGACGAGGGCCTCGATGTATTGCTGCTGCTCGACAGCGTGACCCGCTTCGCCATGGCCCAGCGCGAGATCGGGCTCGCCGCCGGCGAGCCTCCGGCCACAAAAGCCTACACGCCTTCGGTCTTCGCTGAACTGCCGCGCCTTCTCGAAAGGGCAGGGCCAGGTCATTTCGGCCGCAAGGGATCGATCACTGGCCTGTTCACGGTGCTGGTCGATGGCGACGACCATAATGAGCCCATCGCCGACGCAGTTCGCGGCATTCTTGACGGCCATATCGTGATGGAGCGCAGCATCGCCGAAAACGGACGCTACCCCGCCATCAATATCTTGAAATCAGTCTCTAGATTGATGCCTGATTGCCACACCGAAGACCAGAATGCGCTCGTGCGTCGGGCGCGGGGGCTGATGGCGGCCTATGCGCAAATGGAGGATTTGATCCGTATTGGCGCTTATAAGCCTGGATCTGACGCAGACATCGATGAAGCGATCCGTCTTCGGAGCGCATTGGAAGCGGTTTTGAACCAGGGGAAAGACGAGTTCTCCAACATAGAAGAGAGCTTTGAACGCCTTCGCGCAGCTCTTGAGGGATGATGGCCTATGCGCGCCTATCAGGCCCTTCTGCGTCTGGCGACGATCGAGACCGAGACGCGCTCTCGCCTCCTTTCCGAAGCGCTCCAAGCCGAAGCCACAGCAGGGCTTGCGCTTCGTCGGCATGATGAGTTCGTGTTCAAGGAGCGCGAGGCGGCGATGCAGTCCCACGAGGCTCTCATCGCCTTCGCGAGTTTCTATCAGAGAGCTGGCCGCGACCGGGCGTCGCTCCTGACCGCTTTAAGCCAGAGCGGCGAGGCGGTGGCTCAAGCGCGCGAGACGCTCGCCGCGGCAGCAGCCGAACAATTCAAGATAGAACGGCTGATAAAATGGCGCGAAGAACGCGAAGCCCTGGCCGAGGCGCGCCGCGAGCGGGACGCCTTGGACGAGGCGTCCACGCTCAGACACGCCAGAGCCGGACGATTAAAGCCCTGACAAGGATTCCGCGGCGCGCCTGACGTCGTCGAAGGCTGGCGACTGCGGATGCCGCACGATGAGGGGGGTCTGGGCCCGGATGGCGTCGCTGACCCGTGCGTCTCTGCAGACCACGCCGACGAGCTCGGGGCGCATTCCCAGATATTTGTCGCAGGCCCCTGCGAACTGCTCGAAGACGGCGCGGCCCCTCTGTTTGCTCTCCGCCATATTGACAAGAACCAGGGGCGGCTTTGTTTCCGCGTGCTGCAGACGCATGACCTTGGCGAAAGCATAAGCGTCAGTCAGCGATGTTGGTTCTTCGGTAATGATCAGAACAAGGCGGTCCGCCGTCCGCGCAAAACGCAGTGTCGCTGCGTCAAGGCCCGCAGCGAGATCCAACAAAACAAAATCATAATGCGGCGCGGCCTGCCTCACCCCTTGGCAGACAGCGAGCACCTCGTCCGCTGTGATCTGCGCCAAAGCGCCCGTGCCTGAGTGACCTGCCACCAGATCAAACCCGCCTGGCCTCGCCGGTCCCCCTAGAACCGGCGTGATGGCGGCTTCAAGGCCGACCCATCCACGCACGACCGCCTGAAGATCGGCTTCCGGCCGGACGCCAAGCTGCACATCGGCGTTGGCCAGGCCGACATCGCAATCGACCAGCAGCGCCCTGCGGCCGAGGCGACCGAACGCTGAGGCCAAGGTGGCGCTGAACCAGGTCTTGCCGACCCCGCCCTTCCCTGAAGCAATCGCCAGCACCAAGGCCGGCTTGGCTCGGCGGTGCGTGGTGGGAGAGGGAAGGGCCTTCATGGGCATGGCGACGGCGCTGACGGCTCGTTAAAAGGACCCTCAGCATCGGGCCTTATGGTTGAAAGGCGATGAATCGAAAGCATGAAGAGGCGTTCAGATTTGGCCCACCGCCTTCAGCCTGACTTTGGCGTGCACTTCGCCTTGGCTCATCACCGTCGTCTGCGGCCGAAAGCGTTCAATCAGGGAGCGAACAAACGGCCGGATGCCCGGAGAGGTAAGCAGGACCGGACTTTCCCCCATCGTGGCCGCCTTTTCCATCGCTCGCCGCACGTCCGCGATGAACTCATGCAGTTTTGACGGCGCGAGCGCCAATTGTCTGTTGGCGCCTTCCCCGATCATGGCTTCGGAGAACGCCTGCTCCCATGCCGCCGACAGCGTGACGATTGGCAATTGGCCATCAGGTCCCTTGTGCTGGCCGCAAATCTGGCGGGACAGGCGCGAGCGGACATGCTCGGTGATATGAACGATGTCTCGGGTTCCTGGCGCTGCCTCTGCGATAGCCTCCACAATGGTCGTCAAGTCCCGGATGGAGATCCGCTCCGACAACAAATTCTGCAGCACCCGCTGGACGCCCGACCAGCTGATATGGTTCGGCGCCACATCGTCCAAAAGCGACTGTGTCTCCTTTGGCAGTTCCTTGATGAGCTTTTTGGCCTCGGCGAAGGTGAGCAGATCCGGCATATGTTCCTTGATGAGCTCGGTCAGATGGGTCGCAAGGACTGTGGCCGGATCAACCACTGTATACCCGCGGAAGGTGGCGTTTTCCCGGTGCGCCTCGTCGATCCAGGTGGCATCGAGGCCGAAGGCAGGCTCCTTCACGGGTTCGCCTTGAATCTGCACCCCGGCCCCGGTGGGGTCCATCGCCAGCAACGCGCCCATGCGAAGCCGCCCAGATCCGGCCTCCATCTCTCGGATCCGGATCGAATAGCCGTCGGAGGGAAGCTGGACATTGTCCAAGATCCGAACGCTGGGGATGATGAAGCCAAGTTCTTGCGCGAGCGTTTTCCGCAGCGCCTTGATCTGATCGGTCAAACGACGCCCCTGGACGTCGTTGACGAGGCCGAGAAGCCCAAAGCCAAGCTCAAGCCTAATATCGTCAAGGGCCAGAGCTTGCGCTGGCGTCTCTTCGACTGGCTCTGAAATCGCCGGCGCCGCCGCCTCAGCCGCCCGCGCCGCCCGCGCCCCGCGCAGACGCCACGCCAGAAGCCCGGCCAAGAGCGCCAGGATCCAGAAAGGCGCCAGGGGCATTCCGGGCAACGCGCCCACAAGAAACGCGCTAACGGCCACGACCCCTAAAGCCTGAGGATATCCCGACAATTGCTCGCTCAGCGCCTTGTCCGCCGGCCCGTCGACCCCAGCCTTGGACACAAGAATGCCCGCCGCCACCGAGATGATGAGCGCCGGGATCTGCGCCACGAGCCCGTCGCCTACCGTCAAGCGAGTATAGACGTCGCTTGCCTCGCCAAAGCCGAGCCCGTGGCTTGTCATGCCGATGGCGATGCCGCCGATAACATTGATGCCTGTAATCAAGAGCCCGGCGACCGCATCGTTGCGGACGAATTTTGAGGCGCCGTCCATCGATCCGAAGAAGCTGCTCTCATCCTCAAGCGCCTTGCGCCGTTCCCGCGCCTGCTGCTCATTGATCAGGCCTGACGAAAGGTCTGCGTCGATGGCCATCTGCTTGCCGGGCATGGCGTCCAAAGTGAAGCGCGCCGCCACCTCCGCGATCCGCGTGGATCCTCGCGAGATCACGACAAAGTTCACGATGATCAAGACAATGAACATCACCAGCCCGATGACGAAATTGCCGCCCATTACAAATGAGCCGAAAGCCGCGATCACGTCTCCGGCGGCCTCCGGTCCATTATGTCCCTCTGAAAGAATAAGCCTTGTGCTTGCGACATTGAGCGCAAGCCGGAACATCGTTGTGAGCAGAAGAAGAGTGGGGAAGGTTGTGAACTCAAGCGGCTTTTGGATCATCAGCGCCGTCATCAAAACAAGGATTGACGAGCTGATCGAAACCGCCAGAAGCGTATCCATCATCCATGCCGGCATCGGCATCAGCATGATAGCCAGGATAAAAAGGACCCCGGCAGCCAGGGCGATATCGCCCCTCAGGACGGCCCGCAAAAGCGACGCGCCATTGAACCCGCCGGGGCGGCCTTGGCCCGCAGAAAGATCAGTCATTGGACGAGCATCCATTTTTAGGCTGCATCAAAAGCCTGTCCGTTCGGCGGAGGCGGCACCGCCACGCCCGCATCCGAATAGGCCTTGAGCTTGTTACGCAGCGTACGGATTGAAATGCCGAGTATCATCGCCGCATGGGTTCGGTTTCCCAGGCAATGGCTGAGGGTCTCTAGGATCAGATCCTGCTCAACCTCCGAAACGGTTCGGCCAACGAGCGCCCGCGCGGCGTCCGCTGCATCAGCCGCGCGCGCCGCCAGGTCATGGCCACGCGTCCCCACCGGAGCGCCGTCAGGCGTTCTGATCGCCTCGGGTCCGATATCAGGCCCCGAAGCCAGGAGCACCGCCCGGTGCATCGTGTTTTCAAGCTCGCGAACATTGCCGCGCCAGGGATGAGCCAGCAGTTGCTGCAGGGCTTCCTCATTGAGGCGCAACTGCGATCGTCCGTTCGCCTTCGCGTATTTCGCAACGAAGTGCGCCGCAAGCGCGGCGATGTCGTTTCGGCGTTCTCTCAGTGGCGGAATCCGAAGATTGACCACATTCAGCCGGAACAACAGGTCTTCTCGGAACTCCCCGTCGCGCACCGCCTGCGCAAGATCGCGATTGGACGTGGCGACGACGCGGATATTCACCGGAACAGGCTTGGTCCCGCCCACGCGGTCGATGACCCGTTCCTGCAGGGCCCGCAGGAGCTTTGACTGGAGCCGCAGTTCCATCTCCGAGATTTCATCAAGCAAGAGCGTGCCGCCATCGGCCTCCTCAAACTTGCCGATCCGTCTCGCGACAGCGCCGGTGAAAGCGTTTTTCTCGTGGCCGAAGAGTTCTGATTCCAGGAGATTCTCCGGGATGGCCGCACAATTGATCGCGATAAAGGGGCCGGCCTTGCGTTTGGATTTTTGGTGCACATAACGAGCCATCACCTCTTTGCCGACGCCGCTTTCCCCTGTGATCAGGATCGAGGCGTCTGACGAAGCGGTTTGGTCAGCGAGCGAAATCACCTGCCGCATCGCGGGATCCTCCGCGATCACGGTTGTCTGATCGCAGGCGACCGCTGCGAGGATCGCGCCAATCAACTCCGCGTCCGGAGGCAGCGAGATGAACTCTCGCGCGCCAGCCCGGATGGCCCGAGCCGCCAAGGTCGGATCGACGCCTACGCCCGCCGCCACCACTGGCGCGACGATGTGCTCCGCCTCATTGGCAGCGATCAGCGCTGCGATGTCGAGCCGCGCGTCGACCATCAAGAGATCTGCGCCGCGACCAGCCCGCAGGGCCGCCGTCGCCTGTTCGATCGTATCGACATGGGCGACCTTCGCCCCCTGGTCCAGCGCGATCTTGGTGGCGGCGGAAATCTGCCCCCCCATCGGTCCGACGATAAGCAGCCGCATGGCGTTGTTCCCTCAGTTCGCGTCGCCGTCTTTGATGATCTCAGTCATGGTCACCCCGAGATTCTCCCCCACAAGAACCACCTCGCCCCGCGCCACGAGCCTATTATTGACGAAAATCTCGATGGGTTCGCCGACTTTGCGGTCAAGCTCCACCACCGAACCATTGCCGAGGCGAAGCAATTGCGCCACGTCCAGATGCGCGCGCCCAAGCACGGCTTGGATATTCACCGGCACGTCAAAAACAGCCGCGAGATCGGCGGCGGTCTTGTCTTGGTCTGCGGAGGCCGCCTCCGGCGGCGAAAGGGCGCCAGGCTCGAGTTTTGACAAGTTCATTTTGCCATCGTTGCTCATCGTCTAAGGCTCCTGCGTCCCGGAGGCTGCGAGGCCCCACTCTTCCTGCGCCAGCGTCGCTTCGAGGCGGGCGATTAACGCGGCTGTATCCAGACGCACGGCCCCGTCGCCCCATTCGATCGCCACATCCCCATGGCCCATCCCTTCTGCGGCGCGCACCAGCAGAGAGCCTGTGAACCCGTGCGCCTTGGCGGTCTCCTGCAGCCGCGGCCGCAGCCCCTCTATTCCATCCTCGCCGACCCGCACGACGAGGCGGGTTTCTCCCCCGAGAGTTTCCAGGACGATGTCGAAAGCATCGATGACCCGCTCGGTCCCGAACGCTTCCAGCGCGCGCCCGGCCACGACTTTGGCCATCGCCAAGGCGAGCCTCGCCGCCTCTTGACGCAGAACGGCGGTCTCTCTTTCCAACGCCGCTTCAAGCCGCTGCGCCGCGCGCGCCGCCGCCGCAAGCTGAACCGCAAGCGCCGCCTCGGCGGCCGCTGCCGCATCGGCGCGTCCGGCCCGTTCGCCTTCCGCCCGAGCCGCTTCCAACTCGTCTTGCGAGAAACGCCGTTCCTGCCGGTCCTGTCGCCGCATCGCCTGGCCAGCCGCGTCAAACACAAGATCAAACGCGTATTTACGGATTTCCGGCTTCTGCGCCGCGTCTGTTTCGGAGGGTGAGACGAGCTTGCTCAATAGATCAACTCGTCTTCATCTTCAGCCTCGGAGACCTCGATTTCACCCCGCGCCGCGAGGTCTTTCACAAGCTCTACGATACGGCTCTGGGATTGATCGACCTCCCGCAGCCGCACAGGTCCAAGCGCGGCCATGTCCTCCCTCATGAGCTTCGCCCCCCGCTCGCTCATATTGGACAGGAACAGATTGCGCAGCTCATCAGAGGCGCCCTTGAGCGCCATCGCAAGATCGCCTTTGTCAGCTTGGCGCAGAACCGTCTGCACCCCGCCCGCATCGAGCCGCTTGAGGTCTTCAAACACAAACATGAGCGCTCTGATTTGCTCGGCGCTGTCGCGATGGCGCTCCTCAAGAGCGGCGAAGAAACGCGTTTCGGTTTGCCGATCGAAGCTGTTGAAAATCTCCGCCACGGCCTCCTGCGGGTTCTTTCGTGAGCTTCGCGCAAGGCTCGACATGAACTCGACGCTGAGCGTTTTTTCTATCTTTTCGAGCATGTCGCGATGCACCGGCTCCATTCGCAGCATTCGCAACACGCACTCGGTGGCGAATTCCTCCGGCAGGTTGGCGAGCACTTTGGCGGCGTGGCTTGACTTGATCTTCGACAGAACGACCGCGACTGTTTGTGGATATTCGTTCTTCAGATAATTGGCGAGCAGGACCTCGTCCACGTTGGCGAGTTTATCCCAGATCTTCCGCCCTGCTGGCCCCCTGATCTCCTCCATCAGGCTGTCCACCCGATCTTTGGGAAACATCGCTGCCAACAGCTTCTGGGTCTGTTCGAACGACCCCATGATCGACCCTGACACGGACAATTTTTCCACAAAATCCATGATCAGGGCCTCGACGGTTACCGCCGGCACCACGCCCAGGCTGGACATGGCATGGCCGATTTCTTTGACTTCTTCTTCATCGAGCAGCTTCCAAATCGTTTGCGCATGCTCTCCCAGGCTCAACAGAATGATCGCGGCCCTCTCTACGCCGGTATAGGAGGCGAGATCGCGGTTTGACGCGGTGGGTGAGGAGGAAGGGGAGGGTGTCTGCGTCATCGCCTCAGCTTGCCGTGTTCAACCAGCTACGAATGATTTGGGCGCTCTCCTCAGGGTTTTTTTGGACGACTTCGGCGATCTGCTGGACCGACGAGGCGTTCACCCTCCCTTGAACAGACCCGAGCGCGACGCCTGAATCGTTGGCTGGTCCCCCCGGCAAGAGCGCGGCCGCTGCGCCAGCGGCGGGCAGTCCCGCGGCTGCGCTGCCGCCAGCCAAAGCCGTCGCCGGTCCCTCGAGCGCCGCCGCCGCGCCGTTTGCGGCGCCGCCGCGCACAAGGCCTCCGATCAGCGGCCGCACCACGAAAAAGACAAGCGCCAGAGCGGCGATCAGCGCCGCCCCGACCTCGACGAGGCGCATGATGTCGGCGGTCGCCAAGGACACCGCGGGCTCCGCCTCCGGCGCTGGGATTTCAGGCCGGTCAAACCGCACGCTGACCACTTCCACCACATCGCCGCGGGACTGATCAAAGCCAACAGCCGACCGAACCAGCGTGGCGATCTGGGCTATGTCCTCGGCCGACCGTGGGGTCCAGGTCGGCGCCGCGCCGTCCGCCCCTGGAGTGCTCACCCCATCCACCGCTACGGCCACCGCAAGCCGGCGCAGACGCCCTCCCTCGATGATTTCGGTCCTTGTCGTGCGAGAAATCTCGAAATTGGTGGTCTCTTCCGTCCGGCTTGTCGTGCTCCGCTCGCCCCCGTCGCCAGCGGCGCCGCCTGCGCCGTCTGGCACATTGGCTGAAGCCGTGGTCGCTCCCTCCGAGGAGCTGTCTGCTGTCTCTGTCTCTTCCTCCACCGACACCGTCGACCGCGGCACCCGGCCTTCCGGATCAAACCGCTCGCTGGTTTCGCTGATCCGGTTGAAGTCAAGCTCAGCGGTTACCTGGACCCGGCTATTGCCCACCCCGACGATCCCATCGACGATATCGCTCACGGTGCGCCTGATGCGTTCCTCCGTAGCCGCTTGGCGCGCTTCGCCCTCCTCGGCCAAAGCTGTGTCGCCTTCGCTGGCGGCGGCCAAAAGCCTGCCGGTCTCGTCGATGATGGAGACCTGGTGGGATGACAAACCGGGCACAGCGCTCGCGACCAGATTGCGGATCGCCCGCACCTGGCTCGCGGTGAGTTCGTCTCGCCGCAAGGCCAAAACGATCGACGCCGAAGGATCCTGCCGCTCGCGCTCGAAAAGCTGCCGCTCCGGCAGCACCAGATGCACCCGCGCCGCCTCGATCCCCTCAAGCGAGGCGATCGTTCGGGCGAGTTCGCCCTCAAGCGCGCGCAGCCGATTAATATTCTGTTGGAATTGGGTTTGACCAAGCGCGTCCGCGTTGTCGAAAATCTCGTATCCCACGCCGCCCCGGGAGGGGAGGCCTTCCCCTGCGAGCATCATGCGCGCGCTCAGCACCTCGCTGCGCGGCACGAAGATGGACGAGCCGTCCCCGCGCAGTTCGAAAGCGACGCCAGCCTGTTCAAGCTGCGCCGTGATCGCGGCGGCCTCTTGCATCCCCACGCCGGAAAAGAGCAGCGCCTTTTCCTCCGATCCCATGCGGAACACGAGGGCGAACAACAGTGCAGAGGCGAGCGCGGTCGCCGCCAAGGCTGCGATGAGCCTTGTCGGTCCAAGCTTGCCGAACAATTGCATCATTCCGTTCAAGGGGCTTCTCTCTGCCGATGTCGAAGTCGACAGGGGGGAAATTCCTGCCGACCGCTCGGCAGAAATTTCCCAGAGCCAGTGAAGGATGCGTTAAGGCCGCCCGCGGCCGCGCCGTTTCAGGCGCCGCGATAATGCTGCAGCCGTGTGGTGCGCAGGCCCGGAAGGCCGTGTCTTTCGATCGCCTTTTTCCAGCCCTCGAACTCTTCGAGGGACAGATTATAGCGGGCGCAGGCGTCCTCCATGGTTAGAAGCCCGCCGCGCACGGCGGCCACGACCTCGGCCTTGCGCCGGATAACCCAGCGCGTTGTGCCTGCGGGCGGCAGATCATCCAGGGTCAGTGGGTTGCCGTCAGGCCCCATGACCACCCCATCCAACCGGCGTTGCTTCTGCATCGCGCGATGTCTCCTTTGTTTATGGAGACAATGCTATACACGGAAGCCTTGAAAAAACGCCTAAAGCGGAAGGTAAATAAATATTAGTTAGCTTGTATCACAATAATACAAGCCACTAGTCAGCTTTATGCCTAAGAGGTTTGGAGTAAGAAAAAATCTAACGATCAGCGTTTGATCGCGATAAGTTCCTCCAACATCTGGTCTGACGTGGTGATGATCCGCGCCGAAGCGGAATAGGCCCGCTGCGTCGTGATCAGAGTGGTGAACTCGGTGGCAAGATCGACATTGGACGCCTCAAGCACGCCGGACTTGATCTTGCCGGCGCCCCCGCTGTTCATTGCGTTGATCGAGTATGGGCCCGAACCAAGGGTGGTGCGGTAAGTGCCGCCCTCGGCGGCTTCAAGATTATTCGCCGTGCGGAAGGTGGCGAGCGGGAGCTGATACAAGGCTCTGGTCCGCCCGTTCGAGAATTGCGCTGTCAGCAGTCCGGCGCCTTCGAGCTGCAGGCCCAGGAGCTCCCCAGGAGGCACCCCGTCCGAGGTCACGCTCGACACCCCGAACGGAATGGCGAACTGGCTCACGCCTTTCGCCATATCGAGCGTGATCGTCTGATTGCTGGCGCCGGTCGCATCAGCCCAGTCGACCGCAAAGGGAGCAAAGGGAATAGCAGCCGGGTTTGAAGCCGGAAGATTGGTGATGCTCCCCACCGTGCCGTCAGCGTTGAAATTGAGATAACCCGACGCCAATAGCCCATTGGGATGGGCGACAAGATTCACTGCCGCAGCGGGGTTCGCCGCCACTTCAAACGCCCACTGATTGGGGGCTGTTTTAAGAAAACGGACACTCATGGTCCGCGCCGACCCGAGGCTGTCGAAACCCTCAACGGTCGTTTCAAAATGCTTGCTGATGCCGCCCGGCGCGGACAGCGAACCTGCGCTATAGGCGGGGGGCCCTGCATAGACAGCTTGGTTGGCCTGCAGATTGCCGTTAATGGAAATGGTCTTGGTGGGCTCCGCCACGCCCCCGACGCCTCCGATATTGACGGGCCGCAGAACAGACAGGCTCGAAGGGCTTGGATCCACCGTGCCATCCGCGGCGACGGGCCAGCCGTGCAGGAAGAAGCCCTCGGCGTTGACGAGATTGCCCTGCGCGTCGATCTGGAAAGATCCCGAACGCGTGAACAGCATGTCCCCACCTTCCACAAGCTGGGATGGGACGCGCGAGACGACGAAAAACCCATTCCCCTCGATCGCCATATCGATCGGAGAGCGCGACTGCTCGAGCGATCCTTCCACCTCGACGAGCCGCCGCGTCTGCGACACGACCCCTCCGGCGTTGTAGGTCGTCAGCTGGTTCTGCCCGTTCACGAGGGGAGCAAAAGAGGTGAGCGCCCTCTTATAGGCGGTGGTGTTGACATTGGCGATATTGTCCGAGACCACCGCAAGAGCGCTGGACTGGGCGGCGAGACCGGAAACCCCGGCCCGGAGCGCGCTGTAAATGCTCATAAAGACCTCCAAGGCGGCCGAGCGCGCTGAGGGCGCTAGAGCCTATCATTAACGAAACAGGGTTGTGGGCGCCGTTCTGGCTGGACAGGCGCTCGCAGTCCGCTGAGCGCGCTGGCGAATGACAAAAAGCGCCTCAGTTGGCGCGGATGGCGCGGATGGCGTCGAATCCGCGGGTTCCTCCAGGGGTGATGAAGACAGGCGTCCCCCTCTCGTCGAAACTGACGCCCGTCACGGTCTCGTTGACCCTGATGGCGGGGGCGATGGCTGTTCCCTCGGCGTTGGTCGCTGCGATGCTGAGCCGATAGACCCCAGCCGGGGCAGGGTTTCCAGCAGTGGTGGTCCCATCCCAGGCGAACCCGGTGCGGCCTGCTTGCGCTCCAAGGGATTGCTCAAAGATAATCCGTCCCGAAGCGTCATGGACACGGGCTGTCGCCCGCATGGCGGGTTCGGAGAAGGCCATCTCCCAGCTTACATCGTCTCCGGCCGTAAGGACGCCAGCGACATCTGAATCGATTTCCACCATCCGCCCGAGATAGGTCAAAGCGCCAGCGGTTTGCGAAGCGCGGGTCGCGGTCACCAATGCCTCCATCTGCTCGTTGGTGCGGATCTGTTGCTCGACCTGGCTGAACTGCACGAGCTGCTGGGTGAACTGCGTCGCATCCATGGGCGCGAGCGGGTCTTGGTTCTGGATTTGCGCGGTCAGCAGCCGCAAAAACGTGTCGAAATTGGACCCCAATGAGGTCCGCGACGCGGCCGCGGCGTTGTCGGGCTGAGATTGGCTCCGAGCTGCGGCGCCTGCGGCCTGCGAAAGGGCGGAAAAATCGGTCATGGCGATGACTTCCTATGCGATGAGATCGACGCGGGCCGCGCGCCACAACGAGGCCGTGAGAGGGCGAGCAGAGGGTGCTGCGGCCTCCCCAGACCCGTTCCCAGATCCGTTCCCAGACCCGTTCCCAGACCCGCTCTGGCGCCCTTGGCGGTCGCTCTGATCCTCTCCGCCGCGGCTGCGGTCATGAAGATCAAAGGTCAGCGCCCCGCGCTCCACCGAAAGCCCGGCCTGAGCCAATGTCCGTTCAAGCTCCCGCGCGCCGCGCACAAGCTCTGCCAACGCCATGGGCGTATCCGCTCCGATCGCCGCCTTCACAGCGCCGTCTGCGCCCACCTCTAGCTTGACGCTGACCTGGCCGAGCTCTGGAGGATCGAGCCGGAGGTCAAAATGCATCGAGCCGTCATCCAAGCGGCGCGTGATCTGTTGGCCGACCTGCTGATGCGCAGAAAGCCGGGCGGGGGCTGCGGGGGATGACGATAGCGGGACGGGCGAGTTCGCCGGTCCTCTGTCCAAAGCGGCGGGGAGCTCCAACGGGGATGCGCCAGTCGCTCCCTCCGTCCTCTGCGCTTCTAAAAACGCCGTCGCCTTGGCCGTGACGCCAGCCGGGGCTTGCGCGGCCTCGGCCTTGCTGGCTGCAGCGAAGCTGGCGGTTCGTTCCGACTTGTCGCCTGCCTCGATGCGCCTGCCGCCCTCCGGCTGTCGATCCTGGCGGTCTTCGTCCTGGCGGCTGTGATCGCCCTCGAGGCTTGAGCCCGCCCCCCCGGTGTCGGGGACGACGCTCAGTTCTTGCGATCCAAGAGGGTTCTTGCCGCCTTCCGTCTTCGCGAGCGGCGAGGGGCGTTGCACCGGCTCCTCCACGGCGACGGCAGGAGGCTGCGCCGCCCCGCCTCTGTCTTGTGCGAGCGCAGAGGCGCCCATCTCGGGCTCCGCCGGGGCGCGCGCGTCAAGATTGGGTTCTGTTGGCGATGCGTCCGAAATCGCCGCAAGCGCGGCCTTCGCTCCAGGCGCGGCCTTTGTCCCCTGCGCGTCCTCTGCGCGGACGGCTTTGACTGTCGAACCCGTCTGTTCGGACGCGACGTCAGATGCGGCCACAGCCTCGCCGCCCGTTGCCTCCTCCCCAAGACGTTTCGCAAGCGCCGCCGCATCGCGGGCTGGGCCCCGGTCAAGGCTTGACCCGTCCGCTGTCCCCTCCCCGGGCGCGGCGACGCCGATGGGTGGCGCCGCCCCAGGAGCGGCCATGTCGCCGCGCGCCTCGGCCTGCCGCGCGAGAGGGTCTGCCGCAGGCCCGGCTGGCTGGGCCGTGGCCAGGGGCGCCGGCTCGGGAAGCGTGCGAAGCCTGGACGCCTCGCTGATCGCCGCATCCTCAGAAAACCCGATCGCAGCTAATTCCATCATCGTTTGCGGCGCAAGAGGCGTCGACACCGCGGCGATATTGTCAGAGCCTTCGCGCTTGTCCCCCACGCCCTCTTGGATGGTCTTTGAAGCCGCGGCTTCGCCTTTGTCGTCCGACCCATCCCCGTCGGAGAGCGGCACGAGCGTCTCAAATGAGAAGGTTTGCTCCATGGCCACCGCTTCGGACGGGTCCGGTCCAAGGCCTCCAGCAGCGCCACTGGCGGGCGGCTGGACGGCGGCCCCTGGGCGGATGGCCGCGGCAAGCATCCCCATTCTCTCTCTCCCTCCGCAACGCCGATCGGTGCGGCCTGTGTCTGGCGGACTGGGAGCAGCAAGCTTCAGGCCAACAAGGTAAACGAAAAAAAATCAAACAAAAACAATATTAAAATTCAGATTGGGTCCGAGTCAGACCCCGCGATCTCGGCACTTCCTGCCGAGGCTGCTCGGCAAAATCCGCCCGGAGCCGCGGTTTCAAAAGACCCGATCCCGACTGGCCCTCAAATTGCGTGTCCAATCTTCCAAAGCGCCCAAAAAACGGGGGCGCCCGGCGCGGTGAGTCTTCCCCATGAACTCGATAAATTCCATCAAAAAGAGGAGCTTAGAGAGTTCTGGGCAGGTTTCCCAGAGCCCTGCGCGACGGCTATTCCCAAGGCAATTTTTGCCCAGCGCTCGGCGCTTTCTACCCATTAAAAGGCTTGGCGTTACAAGGATTGGACCGTGAGCGCCGTCTTCAGCATCGGCCTCTCCGGCCTGCAGGCGGCTCAAGCCGGCCTCCGCGTCACCTCTCAGAACATCGCCAACGCAAACACCCCAGGCTATGTCCGCGCCGAGCTTATGCTGACAAACAGCACGGTGGCCGGGCAGGGGGGCGTCGTGGTCGAAGGCGTGCGTCGCGCCGCGGACGCCTTTTTATCGAAACTCACCCAACAAGCGACAGCCGCCAGCGCCGGCGCCCAGCTTCGGTCTGAAGCATTAGACCGAGCCCAGGCGCTGTTCGGCGATCCAACCGACCAGACGTCCCTTTTTACCGCCTTGGACCGTGTGTTTGCAGGTTTCGCCGAAGTGTCGTTGGACCCGGGTTCCTCTATCCGCAGGGCCTCAGCCGCTGACAATATCGACCGGTTTTTCAGCACGCTCAATGGGGTCGCCCAGGGTCTGCAGGACTTGGTCCGAGAGGTCGACGCCCGGATCTCGGACACGGCCGCCCGAGCGCAGGGGCTCTTGGGCTCTGTCGCCCAGCTCAGCCTTCAGATGAGCCAGAGTGCGGGGGAGGGGGCGGACGCCGCCGCTGCTCAGAACGCCATCGGCCTTGTCCTGGACGACCTTTCCAAGATCATGGACATCCGCGTCAATCCGGGCCGTAATGGCGGGGTTGAGGTCCGCACCTCCTCTGGCTTGCTCCTGGTCGGGGAGGGCGTGAGCCGCTTCAGCTATGAGCCCTCCGTCAGCGATTACGCCAGCCACAATCCTGTCATGCTGATCGATGCGAGCGGGTCACAAATCCCCTTGGACGCTGTGTTGCGCACTGGCGAACTCAAAGGCCTCATCGACTCCCGCGACGGGGATCTGAAGGGGATGGCCGAAGCGCTCGGCGGGTTCGCCGCCGCTGTCGCTGAGGCTTTCAATAGCGTCCACAACGACAACGCGAGCGTCCCTGCCGCTAAGAAGCTCACCGGGCGTCAGACAGGTCTGGCAGCTTCTGACCGACTAAATTTCACGGGGCAAGCCGTCATTGGTCTTTTGAACGACTCCGGCGTTTTGGTCGATCGACTGACGCTCGATTTCGACGCCCAGACCATAAACCGCGCATCCACGTCCACTTCCCAGAGCTTCACAAACCAGATCGGTCCGAACGGAGCGGACGGCTTTGTCGACCGTTTGAACGCCATGCTTGGCGCGGCTGGCGGCGGCGCTGCGTCCTTTTCGGGCGGCCTCTTGACCCTTGATGGCGGCGCCAACGGCGTCGTCATCCAACAAAGCGCTTCCGATCCCAGCGATCGGGCCGGTCGTGGTTTCGGCCAATTTTTTGGCTTGAACGATCTCATTCGGCGCGAGAGTCCGGGCTTTTTCGACGTTGGCGCTTCCGCCTCCGACGCCCATCGCCTGGTTGGTGGCCGAAGCATGGTGTTCAAGATCATGGACGCTTCCGGGGCGGTCGCCGCCGAACGGACCGTGTCCATCTCCGGCGCCCTGGCCGCCCCGGGCTCTACCTGGGGCGATTTGGTCGCGCAGCTGAACGCCGGAGGCGCCGGCGGCGTCGGTCAGTTCGCTGAATTCGCCTTCGACGCCAGCCAGGGCCGCATCGTGTCGACGCCCCGGGCTGGCTATCAAGTGGAGCTGGTCGCGGACGAGACGGTCCGGCAGGACGCCGGCGTCTCCGTCTCCTCTCTGTTCGGTCTGAGCCACATCTCCCGTGCAGCGCGGGCCGGAGAGTTCGCCGTCCGCGCCGACGTCTCCTCTGATCCCGGCAAGTTGAGCCTCGCCCGCCCGGATTTGACCTCCGCCCTCAACACCCGTGTGCTTGAGGCGGGCGACACGCGTGGCGCGATCGCGCTGAACGGCGTTCGGGAGACCTCTCGCCCGATTCCGGGCGCTGGCGTGATGAGCGCCCAAAACACGAGCCTTGGCACCTATGCCGCCCGCTTCGGCGGCGAAATCGGCCGCCGCGCTCAGCAGGCCGAACGCGAGGCTGGCGCCGCTGCGGCGGTCGCGAAAGCGGCCATCGATCGGCGCGCATCCGTCGAGGGGATCAGTATCGATGACGAATTGGTGAGGTTGACCACCTATCAACAAAGCTACGCAGCCTCCGCTCGCGTGATCCAGGCCGCGACCGAGATGATGGATCTCCTGATACGGCTTGGCGCCTAGGCCCGGTCGAAAAATCAGGTGAAAGCCAGGCGCGCAGTAAGATGCAAAGCGCGCAGTAAGACGGAAGAGTGCAGAAGGCGAAGACAATGACTGTAGTCCCTACCATGCGGTTCGCCCAGCAGGCGCAGGCCGATATCAGCCGGCTCAGCGCGGAGTTGGCCGAACTGCAGCGCCAGATATCCTCTGGCAAGAGTGTCGATGACCTGCGCACCTTGGGCGACGGCTCCACCCGTTTGATCGCCACCGCCGGCCTTATCAGCATGGATGAAAACAGAGTCCGTCTTGGCAAGGAGATCGAGGCCCGGATACGGCTTCAGGCGTCAGCCATGCAGCGCGCCTCCTCCTCTGCGATCCAGTTTGTCCGCACCATTCGCGAGGCCGCGCTGAACAAGGACGGCGGCAATCTGAGCACCGGGCTCGAATTCGCCTTCGCCAATTTGCGCCAGGCGATGAACGAATCCTTTAACGGGGCGCCTTTGTTCGGCGGCGAGCGGGTCGGCGACCCCCCGATCAAGATCAACAGCTTGCCAGCGCTGGCCATGGTGACGACGCAAACCGAGGTCTTTGACGAGGCCGCCCGGAAGCCGCGGGTTGATCTCGGCGGCGATTTGGCCTTGGATGTCGCCGACCGCGCCTCCGAGATCAGCTGGGACAGTTTCCGCGCCTTGCGCGACCTGAAAAGATATTTTGACGCCGAGCCGACTGTGCTTCGTCCACGCATCAATGACGAACAGGCCAAAGATCTTTTGATCCTGGCGGAGGCCTTGGAAAACGCCGTCGGCAAGATCCAAGAAGCAGAGAGCCGCAACGGCTTCAAGCTGGAGCGCGTCGAAGCGGCGCGAACCCAGCTGCAAAGTCGCGTCTTGACCTTGCGCCAGGAACTCTCCAGCCAGTCTGAAACAGATCTCGCCGCCGTCTCAACCCGTTTGGCGATGCTGCAGACCCAGTATCAGGCCACTGGGCAGACGTTCGCTTCGCTCTCCCGCCTTACGCTTTTGGACTTTCTGCGCTAAGCAAAGAGCAGCTTGCCCCAGGCCTTGACCCTGAGGGGAGGAGAGAGCTGTGATAATGAATGGCGCGCCCGTCTTCTCGGGTCTCAACGCTTTGGGCTTCGCCAAGCCGCCTTCCGCCACCCGGGTGGTGGTCGCCATGTCTGGGGGCGTCGACTCCTCGGTGGCGGCAGCCTTGTTGGCGCAGCAGGGCTTCGACGTCATCGGCGTCACCCTGCAGCTTTATGACCATGGGGTCGCAGTAAACAAACCCGGCGCCTGCTGCGCCGGGCAGGATATCCATGACGCCCGCCGGGTCGCCGATCGAATCGGCGTCCCCCACTATGTCTTGGACTATGAGACGCGGTTCAAGCACAGCGTGATGGACGAATTCGCCGACAGCTACCTGGCCGGCGAGACCCCGATCCCATGCGTCCGTTGCAATCAGGATGTCAAATTCAAGGATCTTTTGGCCCTCGCCAAAGACCTCGACGCCGACTGCCTCGCCACCGGTCATTATGTCCAGCGGACGCTGGGGCCTGCCGGCGCCGAGCTGCACCGCGCCCATGATCCCAACCGGGACCAATCCTATTTCCTGTTCGCCACCACGCGAGAGCAGCTGGATTTTCTCCGCTTTCCCCTTGGCGGCTTGCCGAAGAGCGAAACCCGGGCGCTCAGCGCCCAATTCGGCCTCGACGTCTCCGACAAACCCGACAGCCAGGACATCTGTTTTGTTCCCTCCGGGAAATATGCTGATGTGGTAGCCAAGCTGCGCCCTGGCGCGATCGAACCCGGCGAGATCGTTCACATCGACGGCAGGGTCTTGGGACGTCATGATGGGATCATCCACTACACGGTCGGTCAGCGGCGAGGCCTTGGGGTCGCCGCCGGCGAACCCTTGTTCGTGGTCAAGCTCGAACCGGAGGCCAAGCGGGTCCTCGTGGGGCCGCGGGAGGCCCTCGGCGTCACCCGCATCGCCCTGAGAGGCGTGAACTGGATCGGCGACCCTGTCGCTTCTGAGGATGAGCTGCATGGCCGCCGCGTGCTGGTGCGGGTGCGCTCAAGCCGATCCCCGCAGCCTGCGCATCTTGACACCGAAGCCGGATGGCGGGTCCGCTTCGACCATCCCGAAGAGGGAGTGGCGCCCGGCCAGGCGGCGGTGTTCTATGACGCCGATCGCCCAAGCCGGGTGCTCGGCGGCGGCTGGATTGCGAGGACTCAATCGGGAGCGTAAACACGCGCTTCGAAGGGCAGCAGCGCCCCTTCTTCCGGCCGCTTCCTATCCTGCAGTCGATAATTTGAGAGAATAACGCGCCCTGAAGGCAGGGGCGCCTCCGCCCGCGCCCCGCGAAGATTGAGGGCCACGAACCGGGTTTGGCCTGCAAGCGCCCTTCGAAACAAGAACACGTCCCTATGGTCTGGCAAAAGGTCCTCGAACGCCGCCCCCTGCCAGAAGGGCGCTTCCGCCTTCCGCAAGGCGATGGCCTCTTTGGCGAAGCGCAGCACGCTTCGGTGGGCCTTTGACTGCCGTTCGGCATTGAGCGGGAAATTGAGAGGATTGGCCTTTAGCCAGGGAGACCCTCCGGAGAAGCCGCCGCCAAAGCCCTCCGTCCACGGAAATGGCGTCCTCGCGTGGTCGCGCGTGACAGCGACCGCTTTGGCGAACGCCTCCACCGGCGTCAAGCCTTTCTTGAGCGCCTGTTTATAGGTTGTTTTCGCCCAAACATCGTCCAATTCCGACATGTCTGTGAATGGCGTATTCAGCAGTCCAAGCTCGTCGCCCTGATAAAGAAAAGGCGTGGCCCGTTGGAAAAGCACCAAGGCGAGAAGCATCGTCGCGCTCTCATAGCGGTTTGCTGGGTCGCCGAAGCGA
Source organism: Alphaproteobacteria bacterium (assembly GCA_018971945.1). GTDB lineage: Bacteria > Pseudomonadota > Alphaproteobacteria > Caulobacterales > Aquidulcibacteraceae > REEB509. The sequence continues at coordinate 71,538 of JAGWZH010000002.1, forward strand.
TGCACGACCCGAGACAAGTCGTGGTTGGACAGCACCACGCTGTTCCACCCTTGCGATCCGACCCCTCGGTCCCAGGCGGTGAACACCTCCTTGAACGCCACCCGATCATAGGCCCCGCTTTGGTCTCGCGGCGGCTCGACGAGATCGAAATGATAGACCATGTGCAACATGGGGTCCGCAGGATCGAGCACCGCGGCGGCGGTTTGCGGCGTTAGCCCTGGCGCTTCCCCGATCGCCACCGCCCCGAAAGGGTCAAACGCCTCTCGGCGCATCTCCCGAAGATAGGCGTGCAAATGAGGCCCGCGAGCCCAAATCCGGTAGCGGTCCATCAGTCCGCCCGGCGGCAGATCGGGCAAAGCCGGGTCCTTAGAAATCATTGTCACGACATCGAGCCGAAACCCGGCGATCCCCCGTGCGAGCCAAAACCGGATCGCTGCATAAATCTCCTGACGCACATGGGGATTGTCCCAGTTGAGGTCGGCTTGGCTTGCGTCGAACAGATGCAGATACGCGCGGTCATGGCCTTCCGGCGTGGTCCAGGCCGGTCCGCCGAACACGGAAGGCCAATTATTGGGCGGCGTCCCATCCTCCTTCGGTCGCCGCCAGATAAAATAGTTCCCGTAAGGACCTGAGGGATTGGCCAACGCCTCGCGAAACCAGGCATGTTGCGTCGAGCAATGATTGAGCGCGATATCGAGAATGATCTTGATGTCCCGCCGCCGCGCCTCTTCGATCAGCGCGTCGACATCGTCAAGCGTGCCAAACAATGGATTGACGGCCTTGTAGTCCGCCATGTCATAGCCCTGATCGATCATCGGGCTTTTAAAAATGGGGCAAAGCCACACAGCGTCCGCACCGAGGTCCACGATATAGTCGAGCTTTTCGGTGAGACCGGCCAAATCGCCGATACCGTCGCCGTCGGCATCGAAGAAGGACTTCGGATAAATCTGATAGACGATGGCGCGTCGCTCCCATCCGGGGGCGAAAGCAGAGGAGGTCGCAGTCATCAAAAGACACTGATGGCCTTCGGCCCTGCCTGCAAGCGCAGGCGTCAAGGGAGCGGGTCGCCCGGCTCGATATAAAGACGCGAGGCTTGCCGCGTCGCTTGGAGCGCATGCGCTGGTCGCGCGCTCCGGCAAGGCGCTTTCGCCCATGGCGCGTCAGCGGCCGCGATGGCCCCTTGGCCTTTCGGAAGGCGTTTCACGACAGACCGGCCAAGTCTGACCAAGGATGCTCGTCGTGGGCCATTATGTTGGCCCGAATCGCTCTGCAGCAGCGCCCAGCCGCATGGTCGGATCATCTTGTCTCTGGTCAGCTTGGGTGTTTCATCGTAACGCCATCCAATGTCTCGAGAAGCCGCCGCCGCCGAAGAACTCATCGATGCGCTCGCTAGGCCCCGGCGCCGCAAGGTCCCGCGCGTGGCCCGCGCCTTGGCGGACGCCGAGCATCGGATGATCGACGGCGTCGCCGCCTGGCGGCTGGGGCAGGGGCCTGCGGTGCTCCTTGTCCATGGCTGGGAGGACGACACCAGTCTCTTCGGTCCGCTCATCGAGGCGCTGCAGGAACGGCTCTGCTCCGTCATTGCCCTTGATCTGCCGGCCCACGGACACTCAGAGGGCGACGCCCTCGACATCGAGACCGCTGCGCGGGGTGTCGCGGCCGTCGCGCGCGAGTTTGGGCCGGTGCGGGCCGCCGTCGGTCATTCTTTCGGCTGCAAAGCCATCGCTTTCGCCGCAGCGTGGGAAGGCGCGGCCTTTGCCCGTTTGGCGATGATCGGCTCGCCCACCTCTCAGCGAAGCCAGTGGAACCGCATCATCACCCGCCACGGCGTCCCGCCTGAAGTCGCGACCTGCGCCTTGGCTCTGCGCGAGGAGCGCCTGGGTTTTTCGATAGATCGCTATGATTTGGCTGCCCTCGGCGACGTCATGACCATGCCGGTTCTTTTTGCGCATTCCGCCGATGACGACGCCTGCCCGGTCAGGGAGGTGCAGGCGCTCGTTCCGCAATGGCCTCAGGCGCGCCTGCTGCTGACTGACGCTCTGGGCCACCGCCTCATCGCCCAGGATCCCGACATTGTCGCCGCCCTTGTCGAGTTCATCGACCCGTGAGGCCATGGGCCGCCTGGCCTGGCTCCCGTGGGTCGACATGAAGGCTTTAGGCGGGGTCCTGCTGGCGCATGGCGCCTCAATCCTGCTAGTCCTTGGACCGGAACCGATAAGGAGAATGAACCGATGGCAGATACCGATCCTGTTGTGATTGTGGGCATGGCGCGCACCCCAATGGGCGGGCTTTTGGGCGAGCTCTCCGGCTTCTCCGCGTCCGAGCTTGGGGCGGTGGCCATTAAGGCGGCGACGGAGCGGGCGGGGCTCGGCCCCGATGACGTCGATCAGGTCTTGATGGGCAATTGCCTCGGGGCTGGCCAAGGTCAGGCCCCGGCCCGTCAGGCCGCCATCACCGCGGGCCTCAACAAGCACACCCAGGCTACCACGCTCAACAAGATGTGCGGCTCCGGGCTGCAGGCGGTGCTCCTCGGCAGTCATGTGATCAGAGGCGGCGAAGCCAGAGTCGTCGTCGCTGGCGGCATGGAGAGCATGACCAATGCCCCTTTTTTGGCGCAGAAGCACCGCACGGGCCAAAAATATGGCCACGACAAGCTGTACGACCACATGGCGCTGGACGGCCTGGAAGACGCCTTTGAAGGCCTGCCGATGGGCGTCTACGCCGATAAGATCGCCCAGGAGTACCAATTCACGCGGGAGGCGCAGGACGCCTATGCCCTTGAAACCCTACGCCGTGCGCAGCACGCCACCCAAGAGGGCCGCTTCTCAAGCGAGATCGCGCCTCTAGAGACCCTTCAGAACAAGCAGACCATCCGCGTCGAAACCGACGAGTTGCCTCGAAGGGCGAAGGCGGACAAAATCCCGAGCCTGAAGCCCGCTTTTACAACCAACGGGACCGTCACCGCCGCCAACGCCTCCGCGATCTCTGATGGGGCGGCGGCTCTGGTCTTGATGCGCCGCTCTGAAGCCGACAAACGCGGCCTACGCCCCTTGGCGAGCATCGTTGCTGCGGCGAGCCATGCCCATGAGCCGAGCTACTTCACGACTGCTCCCGTGCCCGCCATCCGAAAAACCTTGGAACGCGCCGGCGGCTGGGCGGTGGACACTGTCGATCTCTGGGAAGTGAACGAGGCTTTCGCGGTTGTGCCCATGATCGCGATGCACGAGCTTGGCGTGACCCATGACCGCCTTAACGTGAATGGCGGCGCCTGCGCCCTTGGCCATCCCATTGGCGCCAGCGGCGCCCGCATCCTCGTCACGTTGCTCTCAGCAATGCAGGCTCAGGACGCAAAGCGCGGGGTGGCCAGCCTGTGCATTGGCGGCGGCGAGGGCATCGCTTTGGCTTTAGAGCGGGCCTGATCCAGCCAGGCCCCGTCTCCACGGGGGAAGGGGCGGGACCATACCAAGAAACAAAACCCCAAGGGGCCAAAGCCGCCGATGCCGTCATCTTCGGACAAGCTCCTGAAAGCCTTCCGCCTCCAGGCAGGCTGGTGCGCTGATCTGGGCTCGCCGTTTACCAGCGCGCTTATGAGCCGCATGGCCGACGACATCGAGCAAGGAGGCCCGGTCGCGGCGCTCCTTGCCGATTGGCGGGGCGAAGCTTTGGCTGACGCCGTCTCATTGCGCCTTGCCGGCGCGCTGCATGCCGCCGTCCTGGCTGGCGATGACCTGGCCCTCGCTGCGGCCTATCCAAAAGCGCGGGACGGCTGGGACATGACTGTGGTGTGGCCCTTGGCCAGAAGCTTTTTGGCCCGCAATGCGCCCTCGGTCCGCGCTTTCATCGCAAACGCGCCCCAGACAAACGAGACCCGCCGCGCCATCGGCCTTTTGCCGGGATTTCTCATCGCCGCTGAAACCGGTCCTCTGCACCTTTTGGAGATCGGCGCTTCAGCGGGTTTGAACCAGAGAATCGACGGCTTCCGTTTCCAGACGGCGAGCTGGGCCTATGGCCCCGCCGCAGGCCCTCTGATTGACGCCGAGTGGCGCCGTCCGCCGCCCGAAGGTCTCGATCGTCCCCTGGCCATCGCCTCCCGCGCCGGTTGCGACGTGAACCCCCTCAATGTCGGCGACCCGGCCCAAGCTTTGCGCTTGAAGGCCTATATATGGCCCGACCAGATCGACCGCCTGGAGCGCATCGACCGCGCCATCGCCTTGGCGCAGCGCGAAGGCGTCTCGATCGAAAAGGCTGACGCCGCCGCATTCTTGAAAGCCCGGCTCACGGGGCCTCTGCCGGAAGGGACCACCATCGTGTTCCATTCCGTTGTCTGGCAATATCTGCCCGAAGCGACCAAAAGGGGCGTTCAACAAGCCCTGGAGCGGTCCGCTGCGACAGCCTCTGGCGCGCGTCGTCTGGCCTGGTTGCGCTATGAACCAAATCCGCTGCTCGGGGGCGGGGAGGCGGCGGACGGGTTTGGCGTCGCCTTAACCCTATGGCCGGGCGGCGACCAGAGGCGCCTCGCTTCGACGGACGGCCACACCCGGGTTGTGGATTGAACGCGCTGAATGCTGTGAAAGCGCGTCCGCCAGGCGCAAGCGCCTCAAGCGCCGCCTGTTAGTCGCGTCCCCGCCCGATTGGCCTGCGGCCCGCCCCCGATCATGGAGGCCGTTCGCAAGGCGGCGCAGGCGTCGTTGGCCACCGCGCATGGCCTGTAAGGGTGAGCTTTGATCATCCGAGCCAAGTCCTGCGCCAAACGCGAGACCCTGGTGTTTTGAGCGCCAACGGGCGCCTCTTGCTTGGAGCTGTGACGCCGTCGGGCGTCTCCTAAGCCGTCTGTGGGAAGAGGCGCGCGCGCCAAAGCCAAGCCCGCTTGTGCGGAGACGTGCTTTCGCGCAATTCTTGTCCTACGGCAAAGGGCTTCGCCGCCCTTGCTCAACCACGAAAGGCGGGTTGCGTGCGTCGGTTCAAGATAGCCATGTTGGCGCTTGTGGCGCTTTGCGCGCCATTGGCTGCCGCTCAGGGACCCGCGGCCCCGCAAGACCCCTTTCGCAACCAGGTCGGCGCGCTTTCCCTGGCCTTTTCTCCTCCGGAAGCGCTGCGCCAGCATCAATTGCTGACGGCGGCGCTTGATGGCCTGCGGCCCCAGCGTCCGGGCGTGCAGGACGTCTATGTCGTCGCGGCCGGGCTTTGGGGAGATCCTGTCTTTGAAAGGGAAGCCTCTCGCACCGCCGAGGCCCTCATGCGCGGGCTCGGGGCGCAGGGCCGTACCCTGGTTCTGACCGCAGGGGCTGGAGCCGCCCCACGGACTTTCCCTGCCGCTTCGCCGGACAATCTGCAGATCGCTCTTGGCCAAGTGGGCGCTTTGATCGATCCTGAAGAAGACCTTGTTGTTTTGTTTTTGACGTCCCATGGCGCCCCGCAGGGCCTGTCCTTGCACGAGCAGAGCCGCATGCGTGGCGTTTTTTCTCCTGCGGCCTTGGCCGGATCCCTTCGCGAGGCGGGCGTCTCCCGCCGCATCGTCATCATTTCCGCCTGCTATTCGGGCGTTTTCATCTCACCCTTGGCCAATGACGATACCGTTGTGCTGACAGCCTCCGCGCGCGACCGGACGTCCTTTGGCTGTCAGCCGGAGAACGAGTGGACCTATTTCGGCGACGCCGTCATCAATCAGGGCGTGATGCAAGGCAAACCGCTGCTCCAGGCCTTCACCGAAGGCCAGGCTCTGATCGCCCAGTGGGAGGCCCGCGACGGCTTTACCCCCTCGAACCCGCAAAGCTATATTGGCGACGACGCCCTCGTCGCGTTGCGCAATGCAGAAGCCGCCGCGCGGCGCTAGTCAACGCGGCTGGACGTAAGCAGACACAAGCCCCAGCGGCGCCGCTGTGGTGCGCTTCGACACCCGGATCACGATCCGACTTTGCACATCCGACACGAGGCCGAGCGACAAGATTCGGTCTCGCAGAAAATCGTCATAGGACTGCATGTCCCGGGTGACGATCCGCAGCATATAGTCGACCGCCCCTGTGACCGTTGCGCAGTCCACAACCTCGGGCCATTTCAGCACCGCCTGCTCGAACCGCTCCAGGTTTTCACGGGTCGGCATTTGGAGTTTGACGCTGGCGATCACCTCGAAATTAAGACCGAGCATCGTCCGATCCAGCAGCGTGACCTGCCCCGTGATCACACCCGCCTTTTTGAGGCGTTCGATGCGCCGCCAACAGGGGGAAGAGGACAGCCCAACCCTCTCCGCCACTTCGGCAATGGAGAGACTGGCGTCATGTTGCAGCAGGTCCAGAATCTTGGCGTCGATCGGGTCGAGTTCCTCAGACAAGTTTTCCTCCCAGCCTTGTTTTTGCAAAGGCGAATTTTGCGAAGAACTTGCACTTAAGAGGCCGTTTAGGCAAGCTTTTGCAACAAAACTGCGTAAAGCTTTGCTCAGTCCGATAACCGGCGAAAAACCGCCGCAAAACCCCGAAGAAAGGCGCTAGCAGGGATGGGCCGCTGCGACGCTGGGGCAGGGAAACGCTCATGAGCCGTCGAATTGTCACCTTGGAAGACAAATACGCCCAGGAGACCGGCCGCGTGTTTGTCACCGGCATTCAAGCCCTGGTCCGCCTGCCATTCGACCAGCGCCGGCGGGACGCTGCCGCTGGTTGGAACACTGCGGGCTTCATCTCGGGCTATCGTGGCAGCCCTTTGGGCGGCTATGACCAGCAGCTCCGCCGCGCAGGCAAGTATCTGGACGCCTATCGCATCAAGCTATGGGAAGGCCTCAACGAGGATCTTGGGGCGACTGCCGTCTGGGGCAGTCAGCAGGTCGGCGTCATCCCGGGCGTGGCGAAGGTCGATGGCGTCTTTGGTCTCTGGTATGGCAAGGCCCCGGGCGTCGATCGTACAGGCGACGTCTTCAAGCACGCCAATTTTGCCGGGACCTCCGCCAAAGGCGGCGTGCTCGCCGTCGCAGGCGACGACCATGCGTGCAAGAGCTCCACCCTGCCGTCGCAGTCAGAGTTCGCTTTCATCGATGCTGAGATGCCGGTTCTCAATCCGGCCAGCGTCCAGGAAGTGCTCGATTTCGGGCTCTTCGGTTGGGCCCTGTCCCGTTACGCTGGTCTTTGGGTTGGTCTGATCGCCCTTGCCGACACTATGGATTCAGGCGCTGTGATCGACGTCGATCCGCTCAGACTAGCGATCCAAGCGCCGACAGATTTCCAAATGCCTCCCGGGGGATTGTCGCTGCGCCGCGGCGACAAGCCCATGGACAAGGAGGCCCGCCTGCGCCGCTTTAAGTTGCCTGCGGCCCAAGCCTTTGTGCGCGCCAATCGGTTGAACCACGTTGTTCTGGAGAGCCCGCAGCCCCGTCTGGGCATAATCGCAACCGGCCAGGGCGTCCGCGATGTGTTTGAGGCTCTTGAGGCTTTGGGTCTGCCCCCTGAGCGCGCGGCTGCGGCCGGCGTCAGCGTGTTCAAAGTCGGCATGCCCTGGCCGTTGGAGCCGAGCGCTGTCAGCGCCTTCGCCCAAGCTTGCGAAACCGTTTTCGTTGTCGAACACAAACGTCCTTTAATAGAGCCGCAGCTCAAGAACGCCCTTTACGATGCGCCTCGACGCCCAGTTGTCGTCGGCAAAGCCGATGAGCGCGGAGCGCCGCTCTTGTCGGACCTCTCCGCTCTAAGCATCCCCGAGATCGCGCGCGCCATACTCGACCGCCTTCCCGAAGAGCACCGGACCGAAAAAGCCAAGCGCTATTTCGAGCGTGTTGGCCGCAGCCTGGACAACGCCAAGGCCTTGGAGGCGGACGTCCACCGGAAGGCGCATTTTTGCTCTGGCTGCCCCCACAACACGTCCACAGTGGTTCCTGAGGGATCTCGCGCTTTAGCGGGCATTGGCTGTCACTACATGGCCACCTTTATGGACCGGGCCGACTTCACCTCCCAGATGGGCGGGGAGGGGGCGGCTTGGGTGGGCCAGGCGCCTTTCACGAGCGAGGAGCATGTGTTCGTCAATCTTGGCGACGGCACCTACTCCCACTCAGGCTCCCTTGCGATCCGCGCGGCCGTCACCGCCGGGGTCAACATCACCTACAAGCTGCTTTACAATGGGGCGGTCGCGATGACCGGCGGCCAAGAGGTGGAAACAGGTCAGACCGTACCAGACATTGTCCGCCAGTTGCGCGGCGAAAAAGTCGCCAAGATCGTGGTCGTCGCCGACGATGTGAGCCGCTACGCACTCACCGATCTTGGCGGCGGCGTTGAAGTCCGCCCCCGTGAGAGTCTCGACCAGGTCCAGCGTCAACTTCGGAAGGTCAAGGGCGTCAGCGTCCTGATCTATGACCAGGTCTGCGCCACGGAGTATCGCCGCAAAGCAAAGCGTGGTCTTGTGCAGGTTCGCACGCGCCGCGCCTTTATCAATGCCGATGTGTGCGAAGGCTGTGGCGATTGCTCACAAAAGTCGAATTGCCTTTCGGTCGAGCCTTTAGAAACCGAACTCGGCGTCAAGCGCGAAATCAATCAGAACAGCTGCAATCTCGACACCCGTTGCGTCGACGGCTTCTGTCCGAGCTTCGTGACCGTCGAGGGCGCTTTGGACGCTCACCGCTTCCGCGACAAGCCCCCCATCGACGCCAACGGTTTGGCCGAGCCCGAACGTCCAGCCCTGGACCGGCCCTACAGCCTAGTTTTTTCAGGTGTCGGCGGCGGCGGGGTCACAACGATCGCCGCTATTCTGGGAACTGCCGCCCACATCGACGGGATCGCCGCGACAACTTTGGACATGGCCGGGCTAGCCCAGAAGGGCGGTCCGGTGACCAGTCACATCCGCTTCGCAAAAAGCCCCGATGATATCCGGTCTGGTCGCACGCCGACCGCAAGTTGCGACGCCCTCGTAGCTGGCGACCTGATCGTCGCCGCCAGCGCCGATGCGTTGCCTTTGCTGGATCAACAAACCACGCGCGCCGTCGCAAATCTGGACGTTGCGCCGACGTCGGAATTTATTTTCGATCGCAATGTCCGCTTTGTCCCTCAGCGGCTCTACCGACGTGTCGAGCAGGCCGTCGTGCAACTGGCCGGCGTGAACGCTGAAGCTCTGGCCGCGGCGTATTTCTACGACAATGTGTTCGCCAACACGATCCTCCTGGGGTTTGCCTGGCAGCGCGGCCTTATTCCATTGTCCGAGGTGTCGATAAGCGAAGCCATCGCCCTGAATGGGGCCGCTGTGAAAGAGAACATCGCTGCTTTCAATCTAGGCCGCGTCGCCGCCGCTGCGCCTGAGCGGCTCAACGCTATCGAGCCGCCGCGCCAACCGCCGGCGGAGAAACCCTTGGATGAGCTCGTCGCCGATCGTGCAGCGCGGTTGGTTGCGTACCAGGACGAAGCCTATGCCCAGCGCTACCGCGATTTGGTGGCCTATGTGCGCGCCAGGGAGGCCGCAGCGGGCCTCGGCGAGAGTTTGTCCCGCGCGGCCGCCACCTACGCTTATAAGCTCATGGCCTATAAAGACGAGTATGAGGTGGCTCGGCTTTACGCGAACGGCGACTGGGAAAAAGCCCTGCGCAATGTTTTCGCCGGCGACCTCAAACTGCGCTTCCATCTGGCGCCTCCGATGATCGCTCCAAAAGATCCCATCACGGGCCATGCTCAAAAAATCAGCCTCGGCGCTTGGATGCTGTGGGGCTTTAAGCTCCTGGCCCGAATGAAATTCTTGCGCAGGACAGGCTTTGATCCCTTCGGCAGGAACGAGGAGCGAAAGATGGAGCGACGCCTGCGGGATGAATACGAGATCCGACTGCGGAGCCTGGCCGATAGCATCACCGCGCAGACCTATGATTTAGCGGCGAAGATTGCAGAACTTCCGGACCAAATTCGCGGCTTTGGCCATGTGAAGGAGGCGTCTGTCAAGGCGGCGGAAGCGCGTCGCGCAGAACTTGAGCGGGCCTTGGAGCAGGCGCGCCTCGGGCCGCTTCAGGTTCGGGCGGCGGAGTAAAGTTGGAAAAGAGGGAAGGGCGCATGCGGCGTGGATTGACGCCCCGAGCCCTCCCTGATCTGCTGATAACGCCCTGCCCATACGACACCTGCGCATACGACCCTTGCCCCAATGCCGCAGAGGCTGTACCAAACGTCACCCTAGCCTGGAAACGCCGCTTTAGCTCAGCCGGTAGAGCATCGCATTCGTAATGCGGGGGTCGCGTGTTCGAGTCACGC
>JAGWZH010000175.1 GCA_018971945.1 Alphaproteobacteria bacterium
AACCGAAAAGCCCCTTCTCAGGCCAGCTTGCGGTCGCCTTATCTGGTCGAGGTCCGGCGGGGGATCCGCTTTTATGCGCCGATCAAAGCAGTGGGCATGGCGCGCGCCTCGCAGCGCTCAGACTTTTAGGCCCAGACGTTGAAGCCCCCTCGCTCAAGACTAGACCTTCCAGTCTTGACGATGGCGCCTGGGGACAGTGGACGGCTCTGCGCGCACAGGAGGGGGCAGACGGGAGTCTCTTGCTGGGGAGAGGCCGCCGGCCGGGAGCGTCGCAAGAGCGCAAGGCGCGCCGCTCAGGCCAAAAAGGCGCGGCCTTCGCGTCTCGCGGCGCAAGCCAGCAGCCGGAGCGGTCAGGGAGCCTCCCCACACCATGATGGCGTCTCCACTGCGCCCGCCAGCGCGCTTCTCTGACGGCCCTTGCCCTGACAATCCTGTCTAAGCGCTCAAAGCGTCTGCGCGCGCTTCAGGAAGCTGATCCGGGCGGCGCCATAGATGCGGGCGTCAATGGCGGCGAAGCCGCTCGGGAGCGGGGCTTCCTCCCCGATGCCGGTCTCAGCCACGATGGTGGCCGAAGGCGTGATCCAACCACCCGGGGCAAGCCCTGCGAGTGCTGGCGCAACGAGGCCCTCGGCATAAGGCGGATCGACAAAGACAAGATCGAAGGGCGGCCCCAAACCCGCCGGGCGCGGCCCGAGATCTGTCGCGCTGCGGCGATGCAGGCGAGTGAAGCCGAAGGTCTGAAAGGCCTCCATGTTGCGCCTTATGGCGCCGCGGGCGGCTTCATCGTTCTCCACAAAGAGGCAGAACACGGCGCCGCGGGACAAGGCCTCAAAGCCCAAGGCGCCGGAGCCGGCGAACAGGTCCAGAACCCGGCGTCCCTGCAAACCCGGGCTCCAGGGGGCGTGCGCCAGAATATTGAACAGGCTTTCCCGCGCGCGGTCCGAAGTCGGCCGGGTGCCGCGTCCCGGCGGCGTGGCGATAGAGCGGCCTTTATAGGCCCCGGCGACGATCCGCATGCTGTCGGCCCCCTTTTATCGGCCTCATATCTCGCCGGCCCTGCGGTTTATTCGCACATAAACCACTGGCGCGTTGCTCGCCAATGCCGCACAGAAGATGACCCCAAAAAAAGAGAGGAAATTGGGTTTGGATGGCTTGACTTCAGATGTGGGCGCCTTGGCGCAGGTCGTATTGATCGATCTCGCCTTGGCCGCCGACAACGCCGTGGCTGTGGGGCTTGCCGCCTCCGCCCTGCCGACAGCGCAGCGGCAGCGGGCTATCGCCATAGGGATCGGTCTGGCCTTGGGATTGCGCGTGGTGTTCGCGCTCATCACCGTGCAGCTCTTGCAGATTCCTGGCATTCTGCTCTTCGGCGGGCTGCTTCTTTTCTGGGTCGCTTGGCGAATGTGGCAGGACATCAGCAGCCACCAAAGCCTCGAAGCGGGGCTAGAGGCAGCAGACGCGATGGCGAAACCGGCGGCGAAGCCGCGGTCGCCGCCGACTTTTTTCGGCGCGCTTTTGACCATTGTCGTGGCCGATGTTTCGATGAGCCTCGACAATGTGCTTGCTGTGGCCGGGGTGGCGCGACACGCGCCAGAAATCATGGCCTTTGGCCTTGTGCTGTCGGTGGCGCTCATGGGGGTGGCTGCGGGCTTTGTGGCGGGGGTCATCGCCCGCTTTCGTTGGATCGCCGTCATCGGCGTGATCGTGATCGTGTTCGCGGGCGCTCGAATGGTGTGGGAGGACGGTCACCGCCTCGCGCCTGAGATCATGCCGCCGATGCCCACATGGCTTGGCGCGCCGCCCCACGCAGATCCTGTCCCGCCGGCCGGGGAGGCTCATTGACCAGGCTTGGCTTGGCCCTTCGGCGCTTTGCGGAGGCCCAGCTGGTCCTTGATGACCCGGGCTTGGACCTCTTCCACCCCGCCGACGGGGAGGGCGCCCAGCTGAAAAGGTCCATAGGCCAGTCGGATCAGGCGATTGACCTTCAGTCCCAAGGCCTCCAACACGCGGCGGACTTCGCGGTTTTTGCCCTCTTGCAGAGAAAGGGTGATCCAGGCGTTGGACCCCTGCTGACGGTCAAGCTCGGCTTGGATCGGTCCATACCGGACCCCCTCAATGGTCGTCCCCAAGGCCAGCTGGTCCAAGGCGTGTTGCGTGATCGCCCCGAAGGCGCGGGCCCGGTAGCGTCGAATCCAGCCATTGCTCGGCAGTTCCAGCCGGCGGGCCAGGGCCCCGTCATTGGTCAACAGCAACAGCCCCTCGCTCGTCAAATCAAGCCGCCCCACAGAAATGACGCGGGGCATGTCTTCAGGCAGGCGCTCGAAAACAGTGGGGCGGCCTTGCGGGTCTTTGTGGGTCGTCACGAGGCCCGAAGGCTTATGGTAGCGCCACAAGCGCGTGGCGGGGGCTGCGGCGATGGGTTTGCCGTCCACCAGGATCTTGTCCTGCGCTCCCACTTTAAAAGCGGGCGTGTCCAGGCGTTTGCCGTTGACGGCGACACGGCCCTCCGCGATGAGGCGTTCGGCGTCGCGCCGCGAACATAAACCCGCCCGCGCCATCACTTTGGCGATCCGCTGATCCTCAGCCTCTGGTGGAAGGCGGGGAGGGTTTTGAGAGACGCGAGGCATGGAAAGGTCGGTTCCCGTGGCGACGGATCAAGACAAACAGACGCAAGCGAGACATACCCCGCAAGACATCGAGCACATGCGCACCGCGATCGCGCTTGCGCAAGCCGCCGCCGACGCGGGCGAAGCACCGATCGGAGCCGTGCTCGTTGGGCCGGACGGTCGGGTGCTCGCCAAGGCGCATAATCGGCCGATCGCACTTAAGGATCCCAGCGCTCATGCGGAAGTGCTGGCGCTGCGGGAAGCTTGCGCGGGCCTCGGTAATTATCGCCTGCCGCTTGGCTGCACGCTTTATGTGACGCTGGAGCCTTGCGCGATGTGCGCCGGCGCGTTGAGCCACGCCCGGCTCAGCAGGCTTGTCTATGGGGCCCCCGATCCCAAGAGCGGGGCGGTGGATCATGGCCCGTGTTTTTTCGCGCAAGCCTCCTGCCATTGGCGGCCGGAAGCGTCGGGCGGGCTTTTGGGCGATCAAAGCGCGGCTCTCTTGAGGGCGTTTTTCAAAGCTCGCCGCTGAGCGGACGGCGCATCAGGGCCCTGGCCGTGGCCGCGTCGTCTTTGATCTGGGCGGAAAGGGCCGCGAAGCTCTCAAAACGTCTTTCCGGTCGAATAAACGCGATCAACTCCGCTTCCAGCGTCTGACCATAGAGATCCTCGCTGAGATCGAAGAGATGCGCCTCCAAGAGAGGCTCGGCGTCCGCCCCCGCGATCGTCGGCCGGACCCCGAGATTGGCCACGCCGGGAATTCTGCGTCCGTCCGCAAGCCGCGCCCTGATCGCATAAACCCCCAGGGCAGGACGCAAATAAGCGCCAAGAGCGATGTTGGCGGTTGGGAAGGCGATGGTGCGGCCGCGCTGCTGGCCCTCGACGACTTCGCCCTCGATCGCCCAGGGCCGGCCGAGCAGTCGCGCCGCAAGGCCGACATCGCCCGCTTTCAAGGCGCGCCGGATGGCGGAGGACGAGATCTTGTCTCCGGGATGGTCGCTGTCGTCCACCGCATCGACGATGGTCACAGCGAAGCCCAGAAAAGAACCCTGCTCGGCCAAGGCTGACGCATCTCCCGTTCGGCCTTGGCCATAGCGGAAATCAAGGCCCACACAGACATGGCTTGCGCCGACGGCCTTGGCGAGAATGGCGTCAGCGAAACGCTCCGCCGATAAGGCCGCAAGGGGCCCCTCGAAGCGCACCTCGATCAGGGTCTCCACGCCAAGGCTCGCCAAGGCGCGGGCGCGTTGCGCCGTCGTCTGTAACCGAAACGGCGCGGCTTCG
>JAGWZH010000047.1 GCA_018971945.1 Alphaproteobacteria bacterium
TGCGTGATGAGCGCGCGCCGACGGGGCCGTGGCCTCCGTCGCGCCCAATCCCAACTCTTCTTTCTTGCCCATGCTCTACCCTCATATTTTGGAAAAGGTAGCGCTTCACGCTGTCTCAGAAAACCGTGCCTCACCCCAGTCTTTAGTGAAGTGGACGGTAGACCCAGGTTTTCCAAAGAGAGAATATCTTGCCATTAGTATAAGGCGGCGGCTAATTGATCCCACCGGGCTTGGCCGGCGGGAGAGCGTGTATGGTGGCTCGCGGAAGTGCGGCGTGCCTGGCCCTAAAGATCGCCTCGGGCGCGCATTGGGCGTTGTCTATGTGCCTGTGGGCGTTGGTGTTCAACGTCATCGACGCTCGACCTGCAGCAGCCCAATCCTGGTACGAAGCCTGGAGCGCAGAGGCTATCGGCGCGCCGGTCAGCGAAGGGCGCGCCTCGGCGGCCGCGGTCGCCATCGTCGAGGCGGGCCGCACGGTCTTAGTTCGCGGCTATGGACATATAGACGGGCCTGACAGCCGCGCCGTTAACACCAACACAGACCGCTTTCAGATCGCATCGGTGTCGAAGGTGTTTGCCGGCGCGCTCGTCGCGAACAGCATTTCACGCGACGAAATCACTAGTCTGGATCAGCCCGTCAACGAGGTGTTGCGCCGCATCCGTTTGCCTGCGCGCGATGGCGTCGAGATCACGTTTCGTCATCTCGTCACCCATTCCGCCGGCTTTGAGGAACGCGGCTTTGCCTATTTTCGCCCTGAGCTTTTCAGCGACGGATTTGCCTCAGCTGATCGATTGCGCGCGGCACTGCCGGCGCAGGTGCGTGCGGCCGGCGAGGCCGTGGTTTATGCGAACATCGATCCGGTCCTGGTCGCCGCTGCGCTCGAAGACCGAACAAACCAAACTTATGGGGCCTTGCTGTCTACCCGGATCTTTCAACCCCTGCAGATGAACAATACACGATTGAACACGACCGGGGCGCGCGACGGCTTGGTGGCGCCTTGGGCCAATGGGCGGCCTTTGAGGCAGGGGTTGAACGGCCCTTTGTTCGCGCCGACCGGTTCAATCGAAACGACGCCTGCGGATATGGCGCTGTTTTTACACGCCACGCTGGGGGCGCGCCCTGATGTGTTCAGCGCTGACGATCTGGCGCTGATGACGTCCGCGCACGCGCGCAATCATTATCAGCTCGATGCGCTTGGTGCATTTTGGTTCGTTTCATCGTGGGGAGGAGAGACAATTGTGGAGCATGCCGGCGGTCTGCCAGGCGTTGGCGCTTGGATCATTCTGGCGCCCGGTCGCGATGTCGGCGTATTCATCGCCTGGGCCGGCGGGGCTCCATCTCTGGATTATGGCAGATTGCGCGATAGCTTTCTTGCGGCGGCGCTCGGTCCAGCAGCAGCGGCGGCGCCTTTGGCGCCCTCTCTTGATGATGCGCGGTGGGCAGGGCGCTATTGGTCGCAACGGCGCCCGATGACAACAGCGGAATCTATCGTTGGGCTCGACGCTGTCTCTACCGTCGAAGCGCGTCCTGACGGACTCTACATCAACGCTCAGGGGCCGTTTTTGCCCCAGGGCGATAATGCCTACGCGTTTAGGCCAGAGGATGGCGGTTCGCCGCGGGAGGTTGCGTTTCGCGACGGGCTTTTGCTGGAGCGCGTCGCTGTCTCTGAGCGCGTGCGCGGCTTGTCAGATCCTGCGCATCAGCGCTTGGCGCTGCTTGGATCCGTGGCGCTGCTATTCACCGGCTTTGGCGCTTGGTTCTGGCGCGGCGGACGTGTGTGGGGTGTGCTGGCCGCTTGCGCTGGACTCGCCGCGCCAGCGGTGCTGATGCTTCCCGGCGCTGACGGCGCAATGCTGGCGGATGACATTCAGGCTGGGGCAAGCCTGCGGCTCGACAGCGCCGCCGCTTTGGTCATGCTGGTTGGCTTGTGCGCGCTAATGCTCCTCGTGGCTCTGCTTCGCGGCCCGCGGCGCGCGTTTACCGCCACGCATCAAGCTTTGGTGTTTGCAGCATGCGTGGTTTTTGTCGCCGTCTTTGCGCAGTGGAAGCTTTTTGCTTTTGTCTGACTGTAGCGGATCGAACGTCAGCCTGCTGCGCTAAACGGCCAATAATCGCGATTGATTTTGCGATAGGGCAGATCAGCTAGGTTCATCGAAGCCGCGCCAGGACTATCCGCATAGAGGAAGCGTCGACTGGTGTTGGAAAAGCCCGCTCGGAAATGCTGCATCGACTTAACAATCAGCACCTTCTTCGTGGACAAATCGATGCCGAAATCGGTGTATCCCCAGGGCGCGAAACATTGACTTCGCTGCTCGGTGATCACCAGGTCAAATCGCCCTTTGGCGCGCACCACCGCAACATCGCCGAGTGGCGGAGCCACAACGAAAACGTTGTGCACGGCATTATGCGCAAGGTGCATGACCTCGACCTCAAGATCGAGAGGCGGTCCCGAGAACGAGCAAGTTTTTCCGCCCACGCGCAGTGATAAACGCGCGCCGACGCCCGCTGCGTGGGCTAAGCTCACGGCGACCGGATCGAAGATGAAGGCGGCGGCGGCGTCCTCAACGCCCGCATCCATCAGCGCACGAATAAGGAAGGTGGAATCACCTGGGCAACCTGCGCCGGGATTGTCGGCGAAATCGGCGATGACCCAGGGATCTTCTCCAGGTTCAAGCGCACGTGCGGCGACTTTATGCAGCGGCGTCAGCCTCTCCATGCTTTTTCCGCGCAAGGCGACGACGCGTTCGGCGAGTTCTGCTGCGACTTGGGCGCCTCGCTCTGGGGCGTTGTCGGTTATCACCAGTACCTTGACGCCAAAATCCGGCACATCGCCCCATGGAAAGCCATGTATCAAAGAAGCGGACAGTATCGGTTGCTCTTTCTCAGCGGCCTTGAACGCAGCCACAAGCAAGGCGGTAGGCTCCATCGGTGTGAAAAACATTGTCATCATCGCGCAATCGACAACGCTCATGACCGGGCGCACTTCGCCCTTGGCAGTCGCCAAAGCCAGCGCCCATAGTTCTTGGCCGCGTTCCATCGAATCAGTGTGCGGGTATTCCTTGAAGGCGATGAGAAGGTCGGCATTGTCGCGCATCGCCGCGCTGAGGTGGCAATGCGGATCGAGATTGGCCGCGATCGTCACGTCAGGCCCGCACTGCGCACGAATACGTGAAAGCAGATCGCCCTCGCAATCGTCCTCACCCACAGCCACCATCGCGCCGTGCAGACCAAGCAGGATAATGTCGAACGGCCCACGCGCTTGAATGTCTTCCAGGATGGCGTCGCGCATGCGCTCCCACACGTCCGCCCGAATAAGACCCGCCGGCTGAGCGCCCCAGCACGGACCTTCGATCAGCATGCACTCGCCATTGGCCGCGGCGCGGCGGGCGCAGATTAGGGCGGCAGTGTAAAGTTCTGCTTTCTCTGGATGGGCGCCGGGCGCGTGGGCCAGCGCTTCAAAGTCGCGCGCGCCGGCGCGCAAAGGGGAAAACGTATTGGTCTCCGTTTGCACGGACGCGAAGTACACCTTCATGTGGCGATTTTCTGCGCGCCATGATTTGCATTGACCGAGACAATGATCGCGGTTTCATCGCCTTCTTGCAGATAGGCGTGCCCCATGCGGCTATCGATATAGACCCCTTCACCGGCTTCGAGTGTTTCCGGCGCATAATATTCGGTGTGCACCTTGACCTTGCCTTTGACCACGAAGATGAACTCTTCGCCGTCATGGCGCAGTAATGGGCCAAACTCCGCGAGCGTGCGCGCCTTGCACACAGCGAGAATGGGGATCATCTCCTTGATCTGCAAATTCTCACACAAGTAATGATATTCGTAGTTCGCGGTGATGACTTCTGCGCCGCTATTACGCCGGGCCCAGCTTAAGCGCGCAGTGGGCGGAGGTGCGAGCTGTGGCTTATCGTTGGTGACCGAAGCCAGAAATTCCGATAGGCTGAGATCGAAGGCGTGAGCGACGTCGAGCAATCGGTCATAGTTGAGAGAGAGAATGCCGTTTTCGACCTTTGAGAGGGTGGAGACGGCAATGCCTGAACGCTTCGACAATTCACTCAAATTCCACGACTTGGCGCGCCGCATCTGACGTACGCGGTGGCCGAGGGCTGTGCCCGAGGCGGAGCGATCAGGCTCTTCAACCACGCGTTTTGGCGGGGGCTGGCTTTTCTTCTTAACCGGCATAAGGCTTCTCCGATTATAAAATAACGCGCCCAAGCCTCCAGGGCTAGGGCCTAAGCTTCCTCGATTCGCTGGTTATTAAGCTTAAGCACGCGCGTACACAGGTGGCGCACGACGGCCTCGTCGTGCGAAACCAACACAATCGTCCCTCCGGCTAGGTTGAACGCCAGCAACTGGTCAAGAATCTGCGCTTGCACGGAGAGGTCCAGCGAGGCAGTGGGCTCATCAAGGATGAGGGCCTGCGGCCGCACCGCCAGAGCGCGCGCAAGCGCCAAACGTTGGCGTTGCCCAACGGACAAGGCGTGCGGATATCTGCGCAGTGCGTCGGCAGGGAGCGCAACCTGTCGAAACATGGCTTTGGCCAAAAACATGCGGCCGCGACGGTCTCGAACGTCTGTCAGCAGCGCGGCTGCCTCGCTGACCAGCTCCCAATTGGCCATTCGAGGATTGAGCGCAGCAGTCGGGTTCTGAAACACGAATTGGAGTTCGCGGCCGAGGCTCTTGTCGCCCGGTCGAATTGGGGAACCGCGCCAGCGGACTTCACCGCGCAACGGCGCCTGAAGGCCAACCAAGATGCGGGCGAGGGTTGATTTGCCGCTGCCCGAGTGGCCGACAAGTCCAACGCATTCGCCGCGATGCACGGAGATAGAGGCGCAATCGAGCACGTTGACCCGGCGGTGTGCGCCCTCTCCAAAGGCGACAGCGATGTCCCTGGCCTCAAGCAGCGCACCGCTCATGAACGCGGCTCCAAAAGCGGATGTCTGGGCGTTCCGCGACCCGG
This sequence comes from Alphaproteobacteria bacterium, assembly GCA_018971945.1. Taxonomy (GTDB): domain Bacteria; phylum Pseudomonadota; class Alphaproteobacteria; order Caulobacterales; family Aquidulcibacteraceae; genus REEB509. The sequence continues at coordinate 4,970 of JAGWZH010000047.1, forward strand.
CAACGCACTGACCAATTGACGCGTATAGGGATGTTGCGGCCGGATGAGCACGTCGCGCGCACTACCGGTTTCCACAATCTGCCCGCGCTGAATCACTCCGCAAGTTTGGCAGTAATCTGCGACTAGATTGAGATCGTGCGAAATGAACAGCAGGCCGGCGGCTGAGTCTGCGAGGCTTCGATCGAGTTGATCGAGCACGACACGTCGCGCCTCAGGATCGATGGCGGTGGTGATTTCGTCGGCGATGATCAAGCGCGGCCGACCGGCGAACGCCATCGCCAAGAGAACGCGCTGGCACATGCCGCCGGACAAGTGGTGCGGGTGAGATGAGAGCACGCGCTTGGGTGCGCTCAAGCCGATATTTGCAGCAAGATCGTGCGCCAGGGCGAGTGCAGGCCGGCGGTGAAGACCAAGGCGGCGCTGAAGCGCATCGGCCATTTGCGCGCCGATTGTGCGGGTTGGCGAAAGTGCGGCCACGGGGTCCTGAAACACCATCGCCACATGCTCTGCGCGCCATTCCCTCAGCTGCTGCTTCGACGCGCTCAGCAGATCGAGACCCGCAACACGCAACGCTCCGGCGCGAATACGCAGACCATCCGGTTCGAGCCGCAAAGCGGCTAGCGCCGTAAGCGACTTGCCGCTGCCGGATTCGCCGACCAGCCCGAGCCGTTCGCCCGGTGCGATGGTAAGCGATAGCCCATTCACCAGCCGCGCTTCGCGTGCGCCGGTGATGACAAGATCATCAATGTAAAGCGCAGCGCTGTCGCTCATCGCGCCTCGCTTTGCGTGCGAGGGTCGGCGAGATCGCGGAGCGCGTCGCCAACCAGATTAAAGCCGGTAGCCGAGCCGATAATGGCGAGCGCGGGAAACGCCGCATACCACCAGCATTCGAGAAAAAATAAACGCCCTGAGGCGGCCAGCGCCCCCCATTCGGGCGTTGGCGGTTGCGCACCCAAGCCGATGAAGCCGACTGCGGCGATGGCCAGCATCATGCCGCCCATATCGGCGAGCGCCTGGGTAAGCAGGACCGGTGCGATGTTCGGCGCAAGGTGTTTGACGAAGCGATAGGAAGGCGGCGCCCCATAAAGCCAAGCCGCCTGCATGAAGGCTTGCCCCCGCAGTACAATCGATTGGTTGCGTGCGATGCGAATGTAAGTGGGGATGCGCGCGATGCTAAGCGCGATTATGGCGTTAAGCAGGCCGGGGCCGAGCGCAGCGGCGAGCGCCAACGCCAGCACCAGCGCCGGAATCGACAACAAAATATCGGTGACGCGCATGATCGCGAACTCAACTGGCCTTGGCGACAACGCGGCCAGCGCTCCAACGGCTGACCCAACAACCAGCGTGAGCGCCACTACTGCGAGTGCAGCGAGAATGGAGTATCGCCCGCCATGGGCGACGCGTGCGAACAGGTCGCGGCCCAATTCGTCAGTGCCGAACCAATGCACGGCGCTCGGCGGCGACAAGCGCTGTGACAGATCAATCGCATTCGGCGAATACGAAGTGAGCAGCGGCCCGACGATGGCCATAAACAGCGATAAAGCCACCAGGACCAACCCGATCCGCCCTGCCGTCGTCCGCAAGGCTATCCGCCAGAAATGACGCGCAGCGCGGGTCACGGGCGTTGCCCGCGAGGGTCGATGACGCCGTTGGCTATGTCGATCAGCGCGTTGACAAAGGCATAAATGAGCGCCGCGAATACCGTGAAGCCCATAATGGCGGGAAAATCGAGCCCGGCGATTGCTTCGAGCGTATAGGCCCCGAGGCCCGGCCAGCCAAAGATCATCTCGGTGATGATTGCGCCGACGATCAGGTCTGCAAACATCAGTCCGGTTGCGGTCAAAAACGGGATCATAGCGTTCGGCAGCGCGTAGGCGGTGATAACCTTCCATTCCGAGAGGCCAGCGGATCGCGCGCGGCGGACGTAATCCTGAGTCAGCGTATCGAGCATCGCGGTTCGCACCAGTCGCGTGGTAAGGCCGATATTGGCGAAGGCGAGTGTCGCTGCGGGCAGAATGAGGTGCGCCAGCGCATCGCCGAAGGCGTCGAGTCTTCCGCTCAAGAGCGCGTCTAAGGTGCGCAGACCGGTCACCTGAGGGAGTGCTGGCAAAGTGGGATCGAAGCGCCCGTTCAGCGGCGCCCAGCTGAGGGCGGCCGCAAATACGAGCACGAAGAACATTGCGGTCCAGAAGGTGGGCGTTGAGATGGCGATTGCGCTCAATGCCCGGATCAATTGATCTGAGAGTCTGTCTTTCGTGAGGGCGGACCAGCTGCCCAGCGCCATGCCGAATAAAACGATCAGGATGAGCGCCGCCAAGGCTAGCTCGAATGTAGCCGGGGCTACGCGAAGCAATTCGTTCAGCACCGGTTCGCCCGAACGCAGGGAGAGGCCCAAATTTCCATGCGCGAGATCGCTGAGATATTGAACGAATTGCGTCGTGACGGGCTTATCCAAGCCGTACTCGGCGCGTATCTGGGCAATGACGCGCTCGCTGGCTCCATCGCCGGCGATTAATCGCGCCGGATCAGCCGGGATCAGGCGCGCAATGATGAAGGTGACGACCACTGCGCCGATCAAGGTGAGCGCAATGCCGGGAAGGCGTCGCATCAATTGATAGAAGTGGCGTCCAACCATAATCAGAAATAGGTCCGAACGATGTCGATGATCACGCCCGTCTCATCGACCACCAGCAAAGCGCGCCATTTGTCGAAGGTGGTGCAGGGATGCGAAATGCCAAAACCCAGCAGGTCGCCAGGCTGAAGCGGTGATGCGTCGGACGCCTGCAAAAAGGCGTGCTGGTCATTCAGGGCCGTAACACTGTGCCCGGCGGGAGCCGGGCGTGGGCTCTGCTCGTTACGCGGAACCCAGTACATCGGCTCCGGCATGCCAGCATCGGCGCCGACATCACGTCGGCCGAATGCGCAGATGACGCGGCCCGGCTCCGGGCAAGATTGAACCTGCGCCCATACATGCAGCGCCGGGACCAATGCAGACGGGATCGATGCTGCGTGTTCGCTGCGCTCCTGCAAAGCGCTGAACAAGCTGCGATACATGCCGTCATCATGGGTGAGGTAGCAGCCCGATCGTAGCAACAAACGGGCGGGACGGCTCAACTTCGGGCGCTGCAGCGCACGTGCAGCTAAATCAAAAAAGCCAGACCCGCCTGCGGAAAGCACGAGATCCGATCCGAACAGGGCCTCGCTTTCGCCTGCTTCGACCAAGGCGCACATAAGGTCCAGCATGGCTTCTGCGCGCGCTTGTCCGTCCGTCCTGGTTTGGAATAGGCCTTCGAAAGTTTCCACCCCGCACAACTCAAGTGCAGGCGAACGCGCAGCGGCGCGCGCGACCGCCATGCCTTGTTCGAAGCTGCGCACGCCCGCGCGACCACCAATGTGGCCGACCTCCAGCAACACCTTCAGCGGCCGCTTACCTGCGACGGCGCGGAAGGCGCGTTCGATCGCTTCAATGCCGACTACGGAATCGATTAATGTGTAAAGCTCAAATGCGTGATCGGCCTCGTGTTCGCGCAACAGCCAAGCTAGGCCGACCTCGTCTACAACCTGATTGGCCAGGAAAATCCGGTTGACGCCGAAGGTGCGATAAGCGCGCACATGCTGAATGTTAGCGGCGGCTATGCCCCAAGCGCCATCGCGAATTTGCTGTGCGAACAAGGAAGGAGCCATCGTGGTTTTGCCGTGCGGCGCTATTTCAACGCCTGAGCGTTGGAGAAATGCTTGCATCCAGGCGCTGTTGTTCTGCAGTGCGCGGGCGGAAAGCGTCGCCAACGGAAAGTTGGCTTCACCGCCGAAAATCGATAATTGATGGCTCGCGACCTCATGAGCGCGAACGCCGTGAAGCGCTGGGGGGACACCCTTGAGGGTCCAATCCAGCGCCTGATCGGCTAGTGGATCGACGATGACGCGGCTGTTCGCCGGCGCCTCAGCACGCGACCAGGTCGTGATGCTGTCGGATGCCCGTCCATCCATACCAATTCTCCATTGACCCAAACTTGCTTCACGCCAACGCTGGGCAAGGTTGGGTGTTCGAATGTCGCGCGGTCAGTGATGATTTCGCGGTCGACAATTGTCAGATCAGCGAACGCGCCAGGTACGATGACGCCGCGATCGGCAAGATGAAACTGCGCCGCCGGCAGCGCGGTCATGCGCCGCACTGCCTCCTCAAACGAAAATAATCCAACGTCGCGCACATAATGGCCAAGCACACGCGGAAAGGTTCCCCATAGCCGTGGGTGTGGGCGGAAGCTGCCTGGCACACCGTCTGAACCAATCATTGCTGCGGGGCTGGCGAGAATGGCGCGGACATCGCGCTCATCCATCATGAAGTAAACCCCGCCGCCCGGGCTGAGCCGGTCAAGCGCCGCTTCCTCGCACACGCCGAGACGAGCCGCCGCCTCGGACAAATCAAGCCCCGCCATTTGTGGGTGAGGCGCACTCCACGTCACCAGGGTTCGCACCGCCGCTCGCCAAGATGCTTTGTTCAACATCGTAGAACTGGCGGCGTAAGGATAGACATCGAAGCCGATCGGGTGATGCGTCGCCGCACATGCAATATGCGCAAGGGTTTCCTTGGACCGACCGAAATTCGCCGCGCCAGCCAACTTGTGGTGAGAGATAATGAGTGGGACTTGACCCGCGGTCGCGATGTCGATCGCCTCATTCAAAGCATCGATGATGTGATCGCTCTCGTCGCGAATATGGGCGGCGTAAATCCCGCCGGCGGCACCAACAAGTTCAACCAGCGCGATCACCTCGCTCGGAGGCGCGCCCTGGGCGGGAGGGTAGAACAAACCCGACGACACGCCAATCGCCCCGGAAGCGAGCGCTTCGCGGCAGGCCTCACGCATTGCGGCGAGCTCAGAGGGGGTGGCGGGTCCGGACAGATCTTTCACATGCGCGACGCGCAGCGTGGTGTGGCCCACAAAGCAGGCGGCGTTGATCGCCGGCCGGCCAGCGTCCAACGCGTCAAGAAACGCGCCAAAGTGCGCGAAACGAAAATCGTCAGGCTTGCCGATCTCGGTTAAAGGCCCCGGGATGTTTCCATTGCTTATGAGCGGCGCAAGGCTGACGCCACAATTGCCGACGATCACCGTGGTGACGCCCTGGGACAACTTTGGCGTGACCGTCGGATCGTCGAACAGCAATTGATCGTCGTGAGTGTGGACGTCGATGAAGCCTGGACAAATAGCTGCGCCTGACACGCTGATCACGTTTGCCGCTGTGCAACCGTCTCGGTCGCCGACATAAACTATGCGGTCGCCGCGCACGCCGACAGCCGCCGCGCGCGCGGCCCCGCCGGCGCCGTCGACGACTTCGCCGTCGACGAACAGGGTGTCAGCCTGCGTGCGCGCTGCGCGCATTATCGTTTGCTCTCTTGGGGCATCATTTAGGTCCGTGCACACTATGGCAAGCGCTGCGCCATTTGTCCAAATAGAAAAATATCTCCTTGCGGAAACCTACGCCCACGCCTAAGCTGCGGTCAAGCACAACCGGGGAAACGCGCTTTGGATATGACGCGGCGGTCGATGTTCGGCGCGATGGCGGCGGTCGTTGCGCCGGATAGCCACCGCACCCGGACGCTCATTGTCGGGCTTAGTTCCGTGCCGGGCCCTTTTGATCCGGCAGTGGCGCGCACCGCGGAACAAATGGTGCCGGTGCTGCGAGTTTATCAGCGCTTGCTTCGGCGCGACCAAAGCCCGGACTTAGCTCTGCGATGGCGGCGCACCGACGTGGCCGGCGAATGGCTGTTCGAGCTCGATCCCGCCGCGCGTTTCGGCGATGGCGGCCCGGTCACCGCTGAAGCAGTGGTGTTTTCATTGAACCGTGCGCGAGAATTTGGCCGCGGCGCTTCCTCAGATCTTGTTGACTCGCTTGCTGAGGTGGCCGCGGTAAGCGCTCATCGCGTGCGCATCCGTTTTGTGCAAGACCAGCCGCGAAATCTGTCTATTCTTGCCACGCATGCGGCGTCGATCGTCGATCCGCGCATTGCATCTCGAGGCGGACATAACGAGACGAGCGCTTGGCTCGCCTCGCGCTCGGAGGGGTCAGGACCTTATCGGCTGCGCGGAAGCCAGCCGGGCGCCACACAAATTCTTGAGCGAAACCCGGCTTGGGCGGGCTCGCCAGTTTGGTTCGAGCAGATTGTCTTTCGCTCCATTCCTGATCCGACGCTCAGATTTTTGGCTCTGGAGCGGGGCGAGGTCGATTTCGCAGTGATGGCCCCGGGGCAGGCTTTGGCGCGACTTCGTCGCACGCCAGGGATCAGCATCGAGGCGGGGCCGGTTTTGGCTTTTCAGAGCCTTGGCTTCAATCTGGAACGCAGTTCGTTCAGCGACGCGCGCCTGCGTCGCGCAATTGCACAGGCAATCGACACTGCGGCGATCGTTCAACATATTCGCAGTGGACACGCCAGCACATTTCAAGGTCCTCTGGCGCCTGGCATGATCGGCTATGATCGCTCCTTATACGACATCAGATACGATCCTGCGGCGGCGCGGACTCAAGCCCATGTTTTGCTCGACCGTGAAATTCGGGCCTCGCTGATTTACCCCGGGGTCTCGCCAGAAACCGACACAGTCGTCCAATACTTGCAAGCGGTGCTCGCTCCTTTGCGCATCCGCGTGCGGTTGGAGCGCTTATCGATCGCAGCTTACATCGACCGCATGACCCGCGGCGCATATGATCTGGTTTTGCAAAGCTGGGTCAGCCCACGCGATGACGCCAGCGGCATTCTCGACTTCTGGTTCAATCCTCAGCGCGTTGGGGTCGATAATCCCGCGCGCTATAGAGATAGCGAAACCTGGCGGCTTATTCAGCGCGCGGACGCAACGCTGGATGAGCTCGAGCGCGCGCGCCTACATCGCCAGATTGCGTTGCGGGTCAATCAAGCTTTACCTTACATTTACCTGCAGCAAACTCATGTCGCGCATGGTCTGCGCAATGATATCCAAGGTTATGCCTTCGATCCCGGAGTACCACTTGAAATACCGATCGATCGGATGCGCCGGGCATGAGCTGGCTGCGGGAAGCTCTTGCGCAAGCGTGCCTGCAGCACGGCGCGCCCGGAGGCGCTGTAGGCGTAATACACGACTCGAGCCGCATTGAGGCGAGCTTCGGCGTGCGCTGCTGCGAGGGATCTGCGCCGATCGATTCGCGCACGGTGTTTCGCATCGGGTCAATGACCAAAATGCTGACCGCACTGATGTTGGCGCGTGAGGTTGATGCGGGGGTGCTGGGCTTCGACGCCAAGGTGTCGCACTGGGCGCCGGATTTGGTGCTCGTAGACGACGCCGCGCGCGCGGACCTCACGCTGGCGCATCTTCTGACCCATACCGGAGGGCTGTTCGGCGACGTGCTGGATGGACCCGCTGTGGGGGACTGCGCGCTAAGCGCATATGTCGAGGCCGGCGCACGGCTGCGACAGGTAACGCCGCCGGGCCAAGCCTTCTCTTACGCCAATGCCGGTTTCGCCATCGTGGGGCGGATAGCAGAGCACGTGCGCAAGCAGAACTGGTTCGATCTGTTCGACGCCACTTGGCGTCAGCGGATGGGACTCGAACGTACCGCGAGCGTATGGACAGAGGTCGCGGGCGACAATATCGCGATCGGGCATGCTTGGGATGGCGCTGGCGGTGTTGCGCCGCTTGCCGAAGCAGCCGAGCGCACTGCCATGGGTCCCGCCGGATTTTCCCCGGGCTCGTGCACACAAGACATTTTGGAGCTGGCGGAGAAAGTACTGGCAGGCGACGTGGTCGGCCGATCCGTGCTTACGCACATGTGTCGGCCACACGTGATCTCTCCGGTTCCGAGTTTTGCGGCCTCGTGGGGCTTAGGAGTCCAACTTTTCTCGGAGGCGCCGCTGGTTTTCGGCCACGATGGCGCGGTCAATGGTCAATCGAGTTTCTTGCGCATCGGCGCCGAGCCCAAGCAAGTGTTGGTATTGCTGGTGAATGGGGGCGATGGACGTGCGATTTTTGAGCACGTCAAAACCGTCGCGCAAGCGCAGTTGGGGTTGCAGCTTGGTCCGGCGTCGCCGCGCTGGCCAGCGCAACAAGACGACGCAATGATCGCGGATTATGTCGGTCGATATGGCGTGGGCTTGCAGCAGGCTGAGGTAAGCGCGGACACTGGCGCACTCATCGCTGAGGCGATCTCAGTTGATGAAAAGGGCAAGGTCCTGAAACCGACGCTTTACGAACTGCGACGCGCTGGGCCGGACCATCTTTTCGTGTCGCGAACCCAGGGCCAGGCGCTGTGTTCTCACCAGCGCTTTCGATTTTTCAATGGCGAGCGCGGCTTTTGGTTTCGTGGACGGCTATTGCCGGAGATGAAGGAGATTTCCGCATGATCGCGGATTTCGTATCTTGGCCGTTGGCCGGCGCCGCGGTCGTCGCGCTCTTGTTCGCGGGCGCCGCGCTGCTTGTGCTAGCCGGGCGCAAGCGCACGCGTTGGCTGCAACTGAGTTTATGGGCCGGCGCTTCGCTCGCTGCAATGGCCGGCGCGGCGGGTCTGTTTGGCGTGACTGCAGTAGCGCTGCAACAAAGTCGGCTGATGGCCCAGCGTCCGGAGGCGGGCCTTCTTGTGGACGCGGGTGGGGGCGCGCAGTCGTTTGTGCTTTGCGAGGGGCCTAACGCCGGCGCCCCAATCGTGTGGCTATCGGGTGGTTACGGACAGGGCGCGTTCATGCGCCCGCTGCATGAGCGCGCAGCGCGCGAACGGCGGTCCTGCTTAATCGATCGCCCTGGGACTGGCTGGGCCAGACCCGCATCGAGGCCCCGCACGGTCGAAGATATCATTGATGAAGTTCATACAGCGCTGGCGAACGCCGGTGAGCGAGGGCCCTTTGTGCTTGTGGGACATTCGATGGGTGGGCTTTACGCTGCCAATTTTGCTGATGCTTACCCGCAAGACACGCGCGCCATAGTCTTGCTTGATCCCACGCCGCCGCTTTGGTTCATCGAGCAGGCGCATCTTTATGGCTGCGGCGATCCTGATGCGGCGGGCCTAAGCGCATGGGCGACAGTGTTCGGGCTCGGGCTTGTCCGTCCACTTAATCCAATGTGGGGTCCGCATATGGCGGACCAGCGGGCCGTGTTCGGCCAATCCTGGGAAATCATTGTCGGTCTTGAATCGCGGCCCGCCAGCATCATCGCGTCAAACCGCGCCACCTACTTCGCGTGCCGAGAGGGGCTATCGTTGGTGCGCACGCGGGGAAGCCTTGGCGATGTTCCGCTTCTGGCGATCGCACAGGCGCCAGACGCCAATGCGGCAGCGTACGTTCCACCCGGTCTATCTGATCGGGTTCGACGCAACCGCGAACGCATCCTTGCAGACTGGGCGCAGGAATATGTGAGCTATTCTTCTCGGAGCACGCGTGAGTTGGCGCCGCCAGGGGCGGGACACCAGTTTCCCATCACGATGGCGGACTGGACTTGGGAGCGCATCAGCACGTTTTTGGCGGGCTTGCCTGAAGAGTCCGCGCAATGACGGCCCCGCGTGTGTTTGCTGCGGCGTTCGGCGTTGAGGTGAACACGTTCTCGCCGTTTCCGATCGATGATGCGGCGTTTCGCGATCTCTGGTTGTTTGAGGAGGGACCGCCTGACGACGCGGAGATTCCCCTTATTGCGGCGCCGCTGCGTCGGTTGCGCGCTCGCGCTCGCGCGGGTGAGATGACGCTTATTGAAGGGCTTTGCGCCGGCGCCCAGCCGGCCGGCCCCGTGGCCGAAGCCACCTACCAAGCGATGCGCAAGACGCTCCTGACGCAGTTACGGGCGGCGCTGCCTGTGGATGTTGTTATACTGGGTTTGCATGGCGCGACGTCGTCTACGGGATGCGATGATGTTGAGGGCGACCTGCTTGGCGCCGTACGCGCAATCGCGGGTTCTGGCGTGCGGATAAGCGCATTGCTCGATCCGCATGCGCATTTCACGCAGGCTATGGTCGCCGCCGCCGATCTGCTCATGGCTTACAAGGAATATCCGCACGACGACATCTTCGAGACCGCCGATTCGCTCGTCGACGCCACCTTGATGCTAACGCCAAGAGATGAGCTCTCGGTGGCCGTTTATGACGCGCGCACGCTGGGCGCCTTCCCCACCTATCACGAGCCGATGAAAAGCCTGGTGGCCGATCTTCGCCAGGCGATCAAGGCAGACGACAGCGTGGTCGACATTTCAATTTGTCACGGTTTTCCTTGGGGTGATGTCGAGGAGGTTGGCGCAAAGGTCTGGGCGACAACACGTAATGCGCCGCACTTGGCGCGGGAACTCGCTTTGAAATTCGGTGGTGCGCTGGAAACAGTGCGTGAAAGAGCGCAGCCGGCCTTCTCCGCGCTGGAAGATGTTGTCAGCGAGGCGCGCAAGCAAATCGGTTGCATCGTGATCGCAGACATCGCCGACAATCCGGGTGGCGGCGCAGGCTCCGATTCAACCTGGCTGATCCAGGCTTTGCTGAATGCGGATGTCGGTCCTATTGCTTGCGGTCTGATTTGGGACCCGGGTGCATACGCCATTGCGCGCGCTGCGGGGGTGGGCGCGCGCCTTAGCATGCGCATTGGCGGCAAATCATCGACCGTGGCGGGCGCTCCGCTCGATCTTGATGCGCGCATTGTCGAGGTGCGCGAGGGTGTCGACATGCCGTTCGGCGGAGGGCTTTGGTCAACCGGCCCAATCGCGCACATAGAAGCGCACGACTTGCATGTGCTGATCACGCAGCGCCGGGTGCAATGTCTTGGGATTGAGCCGTTTACCGAGTTGGGAATCGATCTTTCCCGCATGAGCGCCGTGGTAGTGAAATCGACAAACCATTTTGAGGCATCGTTTCGCAAGCTCTCGGACCGTATCCATCGTGTCGTCGCGCCGGGTGTGCTTGATCATGATCTGACGCGCCTGAGCTATCGCAAGGTGCGCCGCCCGATCTGGCCGTTGGATACGCAGGCGCCGGGAGAGCTTCTGACATGGTGAGACGGTTCGCAGCTTGGAGCCGGCTTACGGTTCTGACTTTGGGGCTGGTGTTGTGCCTCAGCGGCGGCGCGGTTGCGCAACAGCGCGACGCAGCCAGCGTGCTGGCGCCGATATTCGATGCTTATTTTGGCGAGCAGGGCGGTACGAGCTATGTCGGCGCGGTGGTAGTCGTGGTTCAGGACGGCGAGGTGAAGCTTCTACGCGGCTATGGCTATGAGGATGTCGCGCACACCCGCCCGATAGATCCAGAGAGCAGCCGCTTCGGCATCGCGTCCATCACCAAGACGATGATTGCCGTGCGGATCATGCAGTTGGTTGAAAGCGGCGCCATCGCTTCGATCGACGATCCAGTTGCAAATTATCTGATGGACTTCACGCCGCCGCTGAACGGTGGTCACGCGCTCACGATTCGCGATCTTCTGACGCATCAAGGCGGCATGTATGACGCCGCGTTGCCGATGAGCGTAGGGCCGCTCGGCCCCGCGCCCGATGTGCGCGCCTACGCTGCCGCTTTTCCCGGCTATATTCGCGGCGCGGGAGAGGGAGCCAATTACTCCAATTACGGGCTTGCTCTGCTTGGGCTCGTTATTCGCGAAGTGACAGGCAAGCCGCTGCAGGAGGCGCTGGCGGATAGCGTTTTCGGTCCGCTGAGCATGACGCATACGGGTTGGCCATCGGACCCAGAACGAACCGGGCTCACGCAGACTGCTGCATTTTATCCGAACGGGACAATGGTGGCGTTGCCGAACGCGGTTCGAGACAATGCAATTGTCAATCAGGGCGCGGGAGGCATCTTTGCAACCGGCGCAGACATGGCGCGCTACATGTTTGCCCTGCTCGGATCGGACGCAGCGCCGGCGCTGTTCTCGCCAGAAACACGCGCCATCATGTTTTCGAGACTGGGTGAAACCCATCCGCTCGCGCAAGGATATGGAACGGCGTTCATGGTCGGCGACTGGAACGGAACCCGCCTTGTAGAGCATGGCGGACGCTCACTCGGCCGGCAAAGTTATTTGACGCTCGCGCCTGACGACAATCTCGGCGTTTTCATTTCCGTTACCGCCGAGGGCCCGAGCCCCTCCAGGCAGGATATGATCGACGGCCTCTTCGGTCGCCCCAGCAGAATGACGCCAGCCTCTGACCGGACGTTACGCATGCCAAGCCTGTTCAGCATGCGAACGCTGTATCTGCGCGCGCTTTACGGATCGCTTGAGCCGCCAGCGGGGCCCAGCATATCGGCACCTACAGATATGAGCGCTTACATTGGCGAGTACCGCAGTCAGCGCCGCGTTCCGCGGTCGCCTCGGCTTGCACTGGATCTCGCTTTGCTCGGCGAAGCGGTGCGGATCGAGCGCAGCGCGGAGGGTGGTTTGTCGGTCAATGGCCGCCCCGGCTGGATCACGATCGGCCCGGATGAGTTCTGGCGCGCGCCAAGCGCGGAAGACGCAAGTCAAGGCTACAACAACCTGCTCGTGTTTCGGCGCGATGGCGACGGTCGCGTGGCGGACATGAGTTTTGGCTATACGGACGCAGTGTATGAAAAGGCCTCTGGGCTCGGCGCGCCGTCGCTGTGGTGGCTGAGTGTGAGCGTGGGTGCGCTTGCGTTTGTTACGGCGCTGGCAGGCGTATTCTGGCCACGCGGTATCACGTTGAAGTGGGCGATTGTCTCCGTGCCGATCCTATGTGCGGCGACGGGGGCGCTGTTCTTCGCATTTTGGCCGGATGGAGCGCCCGATCCGTTCGGGATTGTCTTGGCCGAGTGGACTAACTTTGCGCCATATCGGCTGGCTGGCTCGCTCACCGCGATTTGCGCGTTGATGACCGTCCCCGCGGCGTTGATGAGTTGGCGCCGCCCCGCCGCCGGCCCTGGCGGCTGGTGGGCGCGGCTCCACCTCATCATCTTAATCCCCGCAGCTGGAGCCCTAGCCTTCAGCCTTTGGCGCCTCGGAGCCACCTTCTAGCGTGACCGAGACGCAACAAAATTGCGCCATTTCTCGACGAAAATTTCTCATATAAGAAAAAAAGGCTTTCTAAAAAGAGAATGCAGTTCTAGAAGAGAGGAGTAGTTTCAGCGGCAAAGGGGAGGATATCAATGCTGAGGCAGTCGGTTCTGCTTGGAGCGTCATGTGCGGCGCTCGGAACGATGTCCGATGCGGCGCAGGCTCAAGGCGCGCCTGGCGGCGAGGACAGCGTCAGCCAACAAGAGATCGTGGTCACTGCCCGCCGGCGCGAGGAAGCGTTGATCGACGTGCCCGCATCGATCGCGGTGCTCGGCGCAGAACAGCTTGAACGCCAGGGCGTAGTCGACTTTCAGGACCTTGCATTCGCAGTGCCGAACGTCTCGATCTTTGAGAACAGCAATATTGCCGCGCGCAGCTCCGTAACCATACGTGGCGTGCCAGGCCGGGCCGGCATCTACCGCGACGATGTTTTTGTCGGCGATAATTCCGGTATCAATGGGTTACTTATCGATGTTGAGCGGGTCGAGGTGATCCGCGGACCGCAGGGCACGCTGTTTGGTCGTAACGCGCTTTCCGGCGCCATCAACACCCTGACGCGAAGACCCGACGATGAGTTTTCCGCCGCATTCGTCGGTGCAGTGGGCGATTACGGACAGCAGCGCATCGGCGCGGCCATCAACGGACCAATCGTCCCTGGCTTACTCGCCGGGAAGATTTCCGCAGGCTGGAGACAGGCTGACTCTTACGACGAGGTGCGCGGTTTCGGCGACGATATCCAAATGCAGGATGAGCAAGCGGTCGTCAGCCAACTATTGTTCACCCCAACCAGCAGCCTCGATGTTCTGGTCAATTACGAAACCAGCGAAGACAATAACATTACTGGTTTCACCGATGCGGTGCGTGACTTCGCCGGGGTCGGCGGGGTGTTTCGCACCGCCGCACGCGACGGAAATGGATATGACCGGGTCACACCGGGGCGCAACCTGCTCAACACTGCTGATCGTGACCAGGAAGCGGGTCACGTTCGGCTCGATTGGCGCGTAGCCGGGCTGACAGCGACATCGGTCACCGCCTCACGCAACATCGATTTCCTCTATACGCGGGACGGCGACGGCACTGAGTTCGACCAAATCAGCGGCATTCAGCCGGTCAGCTATGAGTCTTTCTCCCAAGAGCTTCGATTGGCTTCTGATTCCGCGGGCCGCTGGGATTGGATGATCGGGGCCTATTATTTCAGCGATGAGCGCCGCTCGAGCGATTCCAATACGCTGGGCAGAGACTTTGTGATCAGTGTAGTCCCGGCGCTTGCGGCATTGGCGCCGGAGCTGGTTCCTGGCGGGACGGCTGGGGTTTTGACGCCCAGCCGGCTTGCAGCAAGCGCTACTCTGCGAGCATTGACTGGCCTGCCGCTCACTACACCCGTGCTTGGCGTGCAAACCACCAATGATATGAACGAAATCGAAAGCCTCGCTTTCTTCGGCTCGCTGACGTTCCGCCCAACGGAGCAATGGGAGGTCAATGCCGGCTTGCGTCAGACCAATGAGACTGTCAGCGCATCGTTTTCGCGGGCAGTCTCGGGCTCGTTGTCGCTATTCGTGCCGACAATCCCGACTGTGACCTTGCCGGATTCAGAAACCGACGATCTCTCGCCAAGCCTTACGGTGAGCTATTTCCCAAGCGACGACCTGACTTTTTACGGCTCGTACTCAACCGGGTTCCGCTCGGGAGGGTACAATTTGGCGCCCGGAACTCCCCGCCCTGATTTGCAGGCGGAGGCGCGGTCGCGCCGGTTCGATCCAGAACGGCTGATAAGCTACGAAGTTGGGGTCAAGTCCAGCCTGGCTGACGGACGTGTCGGATTGAACGCCGCGATCTTCATGTTGGATTATGAGGATTTTCAGCGTTCATTCTACCGCATCGATCCTGTGACCGGTCCGCAAACTTTCACAGCGAACACCACGGCTTCCGTTCAGGGCGTGGAAATCGATGCGCTGGCTAACCTCACCGATGAGCTGCAGGTTACGTTTAGCTACGGCTATCAGAAGTCGGAGTATGACGATTTTCCCAACGCGCCGATCAACACCACTGCGGGGCTCGTGATTGCGGATCTGACTGGCGATCCGCTGCCCTTCGTTCCAGAAAATAGCGCGACGTTCGGCGTCAATTACGAACGCAACGTCTCCGACAATTGGGCGTTCCGAATCGGCGCGGATGTTCAATATCGGAGCGATTACATCGTAACCGACCGCGCCGGTGCGGACCCCGAGGTGAATGTCGGCGCCACAACGCTGATCAATGGCAACATTGCGCTGCGCAACGAAAATGATGGCTGGAGCTTGGTGCTGCGCGGCTACAATCTGAGCGATGAAATTTATCGCACGGGCCTCGACTTCAACACCTTTACGGGGGCCGTGTTTCAGTCCTTGAGCGCGCCGCGGACTTGGAGCTTTGAAGTGCGTAAGGACTTTTAGGTCCGGCGTATGAACATCAGAGCGGTCGCCGCTGTCGGCGGCCGCTCTTTTATGTGAAGGCGATCGGATGGCGTTCCCCAAGCCCTATGTCGTTTTCTTAGGCGACGTTGATCGGCGAGATTTCGCCAAGACCGCATTCGGCCTGCGTGATTGGGCGGCGCATGAGGTTATAGGCCAGGTTCGCCTGCCGGGTTGCACGATCGACTTGGGGATTCCTGATTACTCCGTGATCGATGCAGCGCGCTCGGGAGCGCGTGCACTTGTGATCGGCGTTGCGGCGCCGGGTGGGGCGCTGCCAGCATCTTGGGAGCCGGAGCTCGTCGCTGCGATCGAAGCAGGACTGGATATTGTCTCGGGGTTGCATTCGCGTCTGTCGGCGTCGCCCGCTATCGCGCAGGCGGCGAAAACGCATGGCCGTAACTTACACGATGTCCGCCACAGCAATCGCGATTTCCCAATCGGGACGGGGCGGAAACGGACTGGACGACGTCTGCTGACCGTCGGCACCGATTGTGCGCTCGGAAAAAAATATACAGCGCTCGCGATGGTGCGTGAATTACGTCAACGCGGCGTGGCCGCGGATTTCCGGGCCACCGGCCAAACCGGCATCATGATCGCCGGAGACGGCGTGGCGCTCGATGCCGTGGTTTCTGATTTTCTAGCAGGTGCAGCTGAAGCCTTGTCGCCTGACGCGGCGCCGGATCATTGGGACGTGATCGAGGGACAGGGATCGCTGTTTCACCCTTCCTACGCCGCCGTTACGCTTGGCCTCGTGCATGGTTCTCAGCCTGACGCAATGATTTTGTGCCATGATCCATCGCGGCCGCATATCGCCATGTTTCCCGATTATCCACTCCCTGATTTGCCACGAGCAATTCGTGTGTATGAGGAAGCCGCCTCATTGACGCGTCCTGGCGCGAAGGTGACAGGCATTAGTCTCAACACCGCAGATTTGGGCGAAGCGGCTGCGCGCCGCGCAATCGCCGAAGCCGCCGACATCACCGGATTGGCGGCGACCGATCCGCTTCGCTTTGGATGCGCTGAGCTGGTCGACAAGCTGCGCGAGCTCACCTTGTGCTGAGCCTTCGCTGCTATGAGCGGCGATGGCCGATGCGCGAGCCGTTCGTGATCTCACGTGGAGCGCAGCTCGATCAGGGCGCGGTGATCGTCGAGATCGAAGATAAAGCAGGGCGCCTTGGCCGCGGCGAGGGCTGTGGGGTGCCGTATGCCGGCGAAACGCCGGCGACCATGCTTGCCCAGATCGAAGCGGTGCGCTCCGACATCAGCGCGAGCGTGACTCGCGCTGAATTGCAGCGGCTGTTGCCCGCAGGCGGAGCGCGGTGTGCTGTGGACGCTGCGCTATGGGATCTTGAGGCGAAGCAGGCCGGCAAGCCGGCTTGGGCGCTGGCCGGTCTGAGCGGGCAGCGGCCTGTGCATACGGCGTTCACCATCGGCATGCGAAGCCTGGAGGCCTATGCTGAAACTGCGCGCCGCCATGCCGACTACAAATTTCTCAAGGTCAAGGTGGATCACCAGGATCCGATCGCGGCGATCGAGGCGGTGCGCCGCGGCGCGCAGCGGAGCACTTTAATCGTCGATCCCAATCAGTCTTGGTCAGTTGCAATGCTGCGCGAGCTAGCGCCTCGATTGGCGGAGCTCGGCGTTGGTCTGCTAGAACAGCCAGTGCGGGTTGGAGATGAGGCCGAGCTCGACGGATTTGAGGGGCCTCCGGAGCTTTGCGCTGATGAATTGATCAACCAAGTCGACGACCTCGCAAACGCGCGCGGACGTTTTGGCGTGATCAACATCAAGCTCGATAAATGCGGCGGGCTGACCACCGCGCTCGCGCTGGCGGACGCCGCAGAGGCTGCGGGATTTAGGCTCATGGTTGGGTGCATGGCCGGTTCGTCCCTATCAATGGCGCCCGCAATGTTGCTTGCCCAACGCTGCGCGTACGTAGACCTCGATGGGCCTTTGCTGCAGGCAGAAGATTGGCCCGGCGGCATCGCCTATCAGTCGGGGTTGATGATGCCGCCAGGACCAGAGTTTTGGGGCTAGCCCGCATTTCTCACCGAGGTCCATTTTTAGCATTGCTCTGCGTGTTGTCGAAAGACCGTAGGCTGATGGCTGGGCGCCGCGCACGCCGTCCGCATCGCCGCCTTTGCGAGGCGGCGTCTGGCAGGTCGTTGATG
>JAGWZH010000048.1 GCA_018971945.1 Alphaproteobacteria bacterium
TGCACAAAAGTTTGCAAAGTTTCTTGCACGTCTATCCTCCACGTTTCCTAAAACGTGGACGCGTTCAGAGGCTCAGAAAAGTAGGAATAGAGAGGGGGCGCTCGAGGCGCTTACCGATCTCCCGTCGCCGGATGCGAAGTGGTTACGCGAGCCCATGCCCGCCGCCCCGGCGACGCGAGCCCAAACGGCGGGGCGGGCGGGGTTGCGCACCCGAACCCGGGGTCCCCATCGCCCAGGCGCGATGGGGTGGGAGGGCTGAAGCGGAGCGGAAGACGGCGCAGCCGTTGCGCGACGCAGCTCCCGCCGCCACGGATCGCGGCGTGGATCGGGGGGGCGGGCATGGGTCAGACACGACGCTTGGACGGAGAGAACGGGTCAGCAGGGAAAGGAGGAAAGATCGCCAAGGACGACATTCGACGTGAACCAACATTGAGAACGGGACGGCACTCAAAGCGGACACTGCGTTCGAAGGACGTAACGCACGCCTGAGAAGAGGCGGCAGCCGGCCACTGCCGCCAATCTGCGCGGGGAAACCGAAGTGGCTCAAATGTCGACGTTTTCGGCGATCTCCAAAGCGTCGTCGACGTCTATCCCAAGGTATCGGACGGTGGAGTCCATCTTTGTATGGCCGAGCAGAAGCTGAACAGCGCGCAGGTTCCCAGTCTTGCGGTAGATCAGCGATGCTTTGGTGCGGCGCATGGAGTGCGTGCCGTACTCTTTTACCGGCAGGCCAATACCTTCGATCCATTCGCCGACCAGACGCGCATATTGCCTTGTCGTGAGGTGGTTTTCGCGCCCGTTTCGGCTTGGAAAAAGCCACTCGTCTTGGGCGAGTTTCGCTTTGGCGATCCAAGTTCTGATGGCCTCTCTTGATTGCTCAGTGATCTCGAAGTGCACCTTGGCGCCCGTTTTCTGCTAGATCACCGCCGTGCGCGTGCGGATTGCGCCGCCTAGAAACACATCCGCCATTCGCAGCTTTAAAAGGTCGCAGCCGCGCAGTTTGCTGTTGATCGCCAGGTTGAAAAGCGCCAAGTCGCGCAGCTTTCCTGCGATATGAAGCCGCACGCGGATCGCCCACACCTCGCGCGGCTTCAGAGCGCGTTTCTGGCCGAGAATATTGCCCTTGTTCCAAGCCCGGAATCGCAACGAGCCGACCCTGGCTGACATCCCTTTGGCCAGGATCCCCGTCTCAAATGGCAGTTCAGGCTCGACTTCAATTTGGTGTTCGCCAGTCATATCTGATCTCCCAGCGACCTACTGTCGCCGCAGAGACAGCGCGCTGGGATCGCGGCGGAATTGCAGGATTGAGCACAAAGGCCTTCTCTCTGGCCGCGCAGCCCACGCCAGTTTCGCCACCGTTGAAAAACTCCTATGCGCGGCAACAGTAACGAACGCTGCGCGCGGGCTCCCGGTTCTTTCGCCAAGGATTAGTGCGCCTCGCCCACTGTCGCCCCCGGCGGCAATACAAGGCCAGTGCACCGCGTGCGGACACGCACCCGACCGGCCGCGTTCGCCGTTTCAAACACCGCTCCGTCGATGCGCCTTAGGCTCAGTATCGCCTCCGCCGACGCCGCGCCATTGTCCGGAAACGGCGCATCGGTGTGCGTGAGGATGACGAAGGCGCCCTCCACGCGCCAACGGCCTACCGCATGCAGTGGGCCGTCAAAGCGATCAAAGACCACATAGGTTCCATCGCTCAGGAAATAGCTGATGGGCGCGGTGTGGCAGGCTTCTGAGCCTTCGCCGGACGCCCAGGCCCCAGGGATCAAGGATGCGGGGTCAGATGAGGCGGGTTGGGCATGAGCAGACGCTCCCAGCACCGCCGCGGCGATCAGCGCACAGATCAAATGCGATTTCATGGCGGCTCTCCTTCACTGACCGACGATGACCGTGAACGGCACGATGATCTCCGCGCCATTGGCTTGGACCTGCACGAACAAGCGTTGCGGGCCAGGACTTTGAGGCTCCAGCGTGAAGGAGATCACTGGCCCGCCGCGGGCTGCTGCGTTGGCGGGAGCTGCGCCTTCAGGATGCACATGCAGCATCGTCGATGCGCCGGGATTGAAGCCGACGATATGGGCGTAGGCGCCCATCAAGGGTTCAAGCTGGGTGAAGGGCTGGCCGTCCGCGCTGACCACCGCAAGTTGGGCTTGCGTCGCCTCGCCGGCCTGCAAGGCGCTTGGGAGCGACAGCTGAAAGCGCAGGCCGCCAGCTTCCGCGCGCAAGGATTGCGGCGCCGCAAAAGCGGGAACCGCGCCGGCGCCCACCGCAAGGTCGGTTGAGGCATAGGTAGGTTCGCCGTGATCGGCGTGGGTCTCTTCGCCGTCGCTATGGTCGCCATGACTTTCGTCGCCATGGCTGTGGCCACTTTCCGGCTCAGCGTGCGCCAGCTGAAAATCCGCCCACAGACGATAGGGGCGATCCAGGCGGGGCGTGAAGGTGAAAGTGAACGTGCCGTCTGCGTTCGCTGTGGGGTGGGCGTGGGCGTAATCCTCAAGGCCTGTGTCCACCACCATCACATGCAGAAGGTGATCATGGTTCATGCGCAAATCCGCAGGAACGATTGGCGCGCCGTTCTGGTCCGTCAACCGCAAGGTCAGCGTGACGGGCTGGCCGGCCGCCATCGGGCCCGCGGGCGTGGCGGTGATGGTGACGGGGCCTGAATGATCATGGCCGCTGTGGTCTTCCGCCGAAGCGGTTGGCGCCGGTGGGGCGGTCGAAGTCGGCTGGCTGCAGGCGCTGAGGAGCGCGATGGCGGAAACGGCAATTAAGAGTGAGCGCATGATGTTTCTCCAGGAGTGAAGTGTTCAAAAGGCTTCGGCCATGCGGCCTTCTTCGCGGCTTTCCAACAGGCGTTCGAGGGGTTTCTTGCCAAACATGCGGAACAGGATCGGCGTGATGAAGGCGTCCAGGATGGTGGCGGAGGCGAGCCCGCCAAAGATCGTCACCGCAACGGGGTGGAGGATTTCCTTGCCCGGCTCATCCGCGCCGAGCATCAGCGGAATGAGCGCCAGACCCGCCGACAGCGCGGTCATCAGAACCGGCGTCATCCGCTCCAAGGAGCCGCGCAGAATCAAACGATCACGACTTGCGTCATCGTCCCACTTCTCACCTTCAAAAAGAGCGAGGTTGATGTAGTGGCTGATTTTCAAGATGCCGTTGCGCGCGGCGATCCCGGTCAAGGCGACAAAGCCGACAAGGCTTGCGACTGAAATCGGCAATCCAAACGCCCACAACGCCGCGACCGATCCGATCAAAGCCATGGGAATGCCGGCCATGACAATCAACGCAAGTGTCGTTGAACGATAGCGGGTGTAGAGCAAGACGAAGATCAAACCGAATGACACCAGCGTCAGTCCGCCGATGGTCAGCGTCGCTTGTTGCTGGGCCTCATACTGGCCTTCCACCCGCACAAAGCCGCCGGTGGGCAAAGGCACGTCCCGCGCCGCGGCCTCGATCGCCGCAACGGCTGCGCCCATGTCCGCGCCGGGCGCCGCATTGGCGGAAATGACGATCCGCCGCTTGCCGCCTTCGCGTAGGATTTGGTTCGGTCCGTCCGTTTCTGTTACGTCCGCAATCGTGCGCAGCGGCACGACGCCCATAGGCGTCTCGATCAACTGATCAGCGAGCGCGGCGGTCGTGCGTTGCTCATCCGGTAATCGCAAAATGACGTCGAAGCGGCGCTGGCCATCGATGATCTGGCTGACGATGCGGCCATCGGTGAGCGTTTCCAATGTGTGCGCCACTTCGCTGGGCGCCACGCCATAGGCGCTAGCCCGCGCATAATCAATGGATACGTCCAGATGCGGCACGCGCACGCTGCGCTCAACGCGCACATCTGTGAGGCCCGGGATCGCCTCCATCCGCACACGCATGGTGTCTGCGGCGGTGCGGATGGCGTCGAGGTCTTCGCCGAACACTTTAACAGCGATCTGCGCCGCAACGCCAGACAGCATATGGTCGATCCGGTGCGCCAATGGCGCGCCGACTGCGATGGATGCCGGCAACGGGGCAAGAACTTTGCGGATGTCGGCCGCGATGTCGTCGCGATTGCGACCACCTTCTTCGATCTGCACATCGATTTCGTTGTTGTGGATGCCTTCGGCATGCTCGTCGAGTTCGGCGCGGCCCGTGCGGCGGCTTACGCTTTTGACGCCATCAACGGTGAGAAGGAGCTTCTCGGCTTCTGCACCAAGGCGGGCGCTTTCTTCAAGGCTGATGCCGGGCTGAAAGATCACGCCGACGAGAAACGTGCTCTCATTGAAGACCGGCAGGAAGGTCCGCGGCAAGAACATCGCTGCCCCGGCGGCAGTGAGTGTCAGCGCAACAGCGCACGCCAGGATCAGCTTCTGTGCTTTGAAGGCGCCGCCCAAAGCGGCCCTGTTGAGGGACTTGAGCCGCGTGATGAGCCATGAGTCCTTTTCTTCATGCCCCGCTTTGCCCCCGCCCAACAGGAAAGAGCAGAACACCGGCGTGAATGTAACGGCGACGAACATAGAGGCGAGAATGGACACCACAAAGGCCAGGCCCAGCGGCTGAAACAAGCGCCCTTCGATGCCTGTCAAAAAGAACATCGGCAGGAAGACTAGGATAATGATCATGGTGGCGTAGAGAATGCCGGATCGCACCTCTGCGGTAGCCGCCGCGATGACCGCTAAGGTCGATCGAGGGTGCGCCGCCATCCGGTTCTCACGCAAGCGTCTGTGGATGTTCTCCACATCTACCACCGCATCATCAACCAGCGAACCGATGGCGATCGCAAGGCCGCCCAGAGTCATGGTGTTGATCGAAAGCCCAAAGGCGTTGAACACCAAAGCCGTGATGAGGATGGAAAGAGGCAAGGCCGCCAGCGAAATCGCTGTCGTGTGCACATTCAAGAGGAACAAGAACAACACCACCGCTACGACAACGGCCGCCTCCAGCATTACCTTTTGCAGCGTGCCGATCGACGTTTCGATGAAATCGGATTGCCGGAACTGGATGTTGTTGGCCTTGATGCCGCTGGGCAGAGTTGCGCTCAATTCTCCAAGCGCGCGCTCCACTTCCCGCGTGACGGTAATAGTATCCGCGCCGGGCTGCTTCTGCACACCGATGATGACGGCGGGTGCCCCATTGTAGCCGGCATCGCCGCGCCGAAACCGCGGCGCGAAGTCAACGCTCGCCACTTGGCCCAGCGTGACGATAGCGCGGTTGCGCACCGTCACCGCCAATTCGCGCAGATCCTCGATGCGCGTTGTGCGGGCGACATTGCGGATCAGGAATTCTTGGTCGAATTGATCGAGAAACCCGCCGCCCGTATTGACGCCGAAGCCTTCGATGGTCCGTTCAATATCGGCGAGGGTGACGCCTGCCGCCTGCATGGCCGGCAGATTCGGCGAAACGCGATACTGGCGCACTTCGCCGCCGATCGGGATCACCTGGGCGACGCCGGGAATCGTCAAAAGCCGCGGCCGCAGCACGAAATCCGCGGTTTCGCGAGTCTGCATCAGGCTCGCTTGGCCAGGCGTGACCGCGACCAGCATGATCTCGCCCATGATGGACGTGACCGGCCCCATCATCGGCGCCACGTCGGCCGGCAATGTGGATTGCACGGTCGCCAAGCGTTCAGCGACTTGTTGGCGCGCGCGATAAATTTCCTGATCCCAGGCGAACTCGACATAGACGATCGAAAGCCCGATGCCGGAGACGGAGCGGACGCGCTCCACGCCCGGAATGCCGCTCATTGCCGTTTCGATCGGCAGCGTCACAAGGCTTTCCACCTCCGGCGGCGCCAGACCGTGGCTTTCCGCCATGATCGTGACCGTCGGTCGGTTGAGGTCGGGCAGCACATCCACCGGCAGACGCGCGGCCGTGATCGAGCCCAAAACAACCAGCAGCAGCGCAGCGATCGTGACGAGCACGCGATTGCGCAGGCTCGTATTGACGAGGAAGTTAAACATGGTTTTTCACTTTCCTCAGCGGATCTGCGCAATGAGCTGCGCGCCCTGCGTCACGACGCGTTCGCCGGCCGTGACACCGGAGGTGACGATCACGGTGTCGGCGCCTACAGGCTCGATTGCGACGATGCGTTGCGCCATGCGCTCGGGCGCGAGCTTCACAAACACGACGCTTTGCCCATTGGCGGCGCGGGTGATGGCGGCGCGTGGGATGGCGACTCCTTCCACGCGCGCGGCGGTTTCGGCAAAGACCGTGACCGGCTGATTGAGCCGCAAGGATTGCGCGCCCTCGGTGACGGCGAAGCGTACAACCGATGCACCCGCAGCATCGGCGCGGCCTGCGCCGATGCGCGTCAAGGGAATCGATCGCCCCTCGACAAGTGCAGTCGCCGCCGCGCCAAGCGCGCGGCCGTCGGAGATCGTCGCTTCAACCTGGAGCCGGCCCGGATTGATCACCTCAAACAGCACCGTGCGCCCTTCAACAACGGCGCCCGCTTGCACGTTCGCCATTGCGATCACGCCGGCAACGGGCGCGCGCAAAGCCTCGCGCGGCGCGCGTCCGCCGGCAGTCGCGGCGCGGCGTCGTTCCAGTCCTTGCACAGCCAAGCGCGCTTCTTCGATTTCGCGTTGCGGCACAACACCCTCAAGACGTTCGAGTCGCGCCAATTGCGCGCGCGCCGTCGCCAGTTCGGTTTCGGTCGCGGCTGCATCTTGGGCAAGACCCGCACGGTCGGCGCCTTCAATCGCCGGTTCAACATAGGCAAGGACTTGGCCGGCGCTCACCCGGGCCCCAAGGGCGGGAAACCCGCCCGGCGGAGGCATCACACGCCCTGCCGTCGTCGGCTGCACAACGCCGCCGGCATTGGGATCGGCGATGACGCGACCGTTCAAAGAAATCGCCACGGCTGCCGCTGTTTGCTCCGCCACCAGGGTGCGAACGCCCAGCGTGCGCTGCACCGCCATGGGCACAAACAAATCGCCGTTCGGCAGGCGCCGGGCGACATCCCCGCCCACTGGCGCTTCCGCCGCTTCGCCATGATCATGGCCCGGACTGGCCTGCGCCGGCGAGGGCGCGCTGAGGCTCAGGGCCGCCAAAAGCGCCCCTGCGCCGGCCGTGGCCACGGCAGCGCGGCGGCGGTTGCGCCAGACCAGAGCGCCGGCCATGCCGGCAAGCGCAAGCACGCCCAGCGGAACCCAGGGCCAAGCGAAAGCGGCGGCTTCTTCGTGATGCTCGTGATCATGCGATAACGCCCCAGTGAGCAGGTCTTGGCCAGCGGGCGTGGTCACTGTCACCAGCACCGCATGCTGATCGAGCGGCTCTGGCCCCTCGCCGTGCTCAATCGGCGCATGGCCCGCCAGCGGGCCAGCGGGCACATGATACGTGCCATCCGGCATTGGTTCGGCGCGCGCCGTGTTCCCGTCAATCGTCACATCCACTGTGGCGGTGGTGACCGGTGCAGAGGTGGCGAACTCATTGACCCAGATAACCAGGTCTTGCCCGTCCACCAGGGCGACCATTTCATGGCGGTCGCTCATGGCAGACAGGCGCGGCGCGACTTCCGCGGCGACGGCTGGCGATGCTTCCTCGCCATGGTCATGCCCAGGCCCAGCGTGCGCAGGCGCATTGGCAAGAACGATCAGCGCGGCGACGCACGCCAGCGATCTGATCCAGTGTCGTGTCCGATGCATCACGGCAAAATCCCCAAGGCTTGCGCCAAAGCGCTTTGCGCTGAGGCGACATCAATTACAGCCAGGGCCGCGGCGCGTTCGGCCTCGGCCAGGGCGCTGCGCGCCCGCAAAAACTCGATGAACCCCAAGGCGCCTTCGCGCCGACCGCGCTCCGCTAGGGCCAGCGCTTCCGCAAGGCTCGCTTGACGTTGCTGGGCGGCGCCGAGCGCGCGTTCAGCCGTCCCAAGGCGAGACCGCGCCGTGGCCAGTTGGCCTTCCAGGCTCCGCTCATCCTGTGCAAGCGCTGCGCGGGCGCGCACGGCGATGGCCCGGGCTTCTGCAGCGGCGGCGCCCGTGCCTGGGTCACGCCCCAAGGGCACGCGCACCATCACGCCGAAGCTGTCATCTTCGTCCTGTCCAAAGGCGCCGCGCTCGCGGCGCGCTAGTAGCCCAACTTCGGGGCTTGGGAAGCCGGCCAGAGCGGCTTGCTGGGCTGCGGCTTCGCCATAGGCCTGCTCGGCCTGGCGCAGGCGCACAAGCGGGTGATCGATCAGCTCCGCCCCGGCGGGAACCGCACTATCAACAAAGGCAGGCGCCTCCTCGCCGACAAGCGCGCGCCACGCGGCGTCCGCTGCTGCAAAGTCCGCTTCCGCAGCGATCGCCGCTCCTTCCGCCTCCGCCGCCAGTGCTTCGACCTGCACCAGATCAAGCCGTGCTTGAACGCCAGCTTCCGTCAGGCGCCGGGTGGCGGCGACAAGGTCGGAAACATCCGCCGCCTGGCGACGCGCCATTTGAAGCGAAACTTGCGCGCGTTCGCGATCCCACCACGCAGCGCGCAACCGTGCGGCAAGGTCAAGCCGCGCAAGCTCTAACCGCGCCAAGGCTGCATCCTGCTGAGCCACCGCCGCGCGTTGGGCCGCGCCACGCTCTCCGGGCAGGAAAATGGGCGCTGACACCTCCGCCTCATATTCGCGATAGCCGAGGCCCGCGCCGCCGCGATCGTCGCGGTAACTGAGCGTTGCACTTGGCGCGCCTTCAAAGAAGACGCCGACGCTCCGCGCGCGCTGTTGCGCCGCCCGCAGTTCGGCTTCGGCGCCAGTGATTTCTGCGTCCCGCGCAACGGCGAGGCTGAAAGCAGATTGGGCTTCAGCGGACGCTGTGATTGTGGGTTCTTGAGCGTGGGCTGGCGCACCCCCGCCCATGACGCTTGCCGCGCCCCAGACTCCCAGCGCCAAAGCGCTCGCGATTGTTCGAGACATCATGTTTCCCCAAAACGAAAGCCGTCAGGGCCGCGCCAAACGGGCGCGGCGATTGCCAGATGGCTCAGCTTCGTTCGGGGTCGGGTTCGCGGGAGGTGGGGGCGCCATAGGGCGCAACGAACTCACCCGCGCGAAACCGCAGGGATTGCAGACCGAAGACCAGCGAGCTGTCCTGCGCTGGAGGGGCCGCTTTCATGTGGCATGTCGCGTGATGGCAGCAGTCCCCACACGGTTGCCCCGGCGGTTGCTCATCATCGTTGCCGCCATCGTCGGCCTGACCTTCACACGGATGCGCCACGTCTGACGCAGCGGCATGGTGATCGACATGAGCCGCCGCATGCGCCAACGACTCTGGCGCGACAAGCATCGCCACCAGCACCGCCAAAAGGGCGCAAAACAGAGAGCGGACCATCCGAACCATCAGCGGCACCTATCCCACAAACCCAATGCCGACAAGTTAATGCGCAGGGCGGACGGCAGGCGGCGATGCCGCAGCCCGCAGTTCTTTGCGCGCGCGTTGGGTGATCTCCCAGGCGCTGTGCAACAATATAACGCCGAGGATCGCGCCCATGGCCAAGTCCGGCCAGACCGTGCCGGTCAGCGCAACGAGCCCGCCGGCGGCGATCACGCCGATATTCTCGATGGCGTCGTTGCGAGTGCACAGCCAAACGGAGCGCACATTGGCGTCGCCCTCGCGGAAGCGGAACAACAGCAGGGCGGCGATCACATTGAGCCCGAGGCCAACAGCGCCAAACAATGAGATGGTCGCGCCCTCAGGCTCCGCGCCATTGAGCAACCGCCACCCGGCAAAGCCCAGCAAAGCGAGCCCCGCAACGCCAAGGGTTGCGCCTTTGAACAAAGCGGCCGAAGCCCTGAGCCGCGCCGACCGGCCGATGACGGCCAGAGAAATGGCGTAGGTTAAGCTGTCGCCCAGAAAGTCCCCGGCATTGGCCGCCAAAGCTGTCGAACCGCTGGCAATGGCCGCAGCACCTGACGAGGCGAAACCGATCATATTCAACACGATAACCGCAACAAGCGTGCGCTTATAGGCCGGGCTCATGCCGTCAAAGACGGCGTCGTGGCAGTGGTCGGAACAGGAGGCGGACATGGGCGATTCCTTCAGCGCCTCACCCGTCTACATCCTCTAGCGGCTAGAGGAGCAAGGGCTAATGCGCATCTGCCTCGCACAGCGCATGATCGCTCAACACCTCAATGATCCGACAGTCCTGCGCCGCGCCGCCGTGACAGGCCGCGACCATCCGCTTTAGTTCCTTCTCCAGCGCGCGCAGCTGCGTCAGGCGCGCCTGCACCGCCGCGAGATTGTCGCGCGCGATAGCGTCGGCGCTGGCGCAGGGGCGTTCCGGGTGGTCAGCCAAATCGAGCAAGGCGCGGATCTGGTCGAGTTCAAAGCCAAGCTGGCGCGCATGCCGAATAAAGCTGAGCCGGCGCAGCTCCCGCGGGCCATAGAGCCGGCGGCCGCTCTGCGTGCGCGGCGGGGCTGGCAACAGGCCCTCCGCCTCATAGTATCGAATGGTCGGGACCTTGATCCCCGTGCGCTTCGCCGCCGCGCCGATCGTGTGCATCGCACCCTCTTGATCCTCTAGTGACTAGAGAAGTTAGGCTCGGGCGATCGATTTGCCAAGGATCGCGAAAATGTCCGATGTCGTCCCACCCCAATGGCTGCCCGCAGGGGCGCTGGGGCTCGTTCTGCTCTCCTCCGTGGCGCGCGGCCTGATATCGCGTGCTACCGGCGTTCAGTCCTACGGCTTCGGCTTCAAGCCAGAGATTCAGCAGATCGCCGAACGCTTCTGGAAACTCGCTGTGGCATTGGTCGCCGCTTCAGCGGTGATCGCATGGCTAGCGCCGCACTGGGAACCGGCGCTGGGTCGTCCGGGCTGGCCTTATTCAACGCCCCAGCAATGGGTCGCTGCCTGCGCGCTGATCGTCGGCATGCTGATCGTTCTCGCCGGCCAGCAATCGATGGGCGCATCCTGGCGCGTCGGCGTACCCGATGACGGGCCCGGCGATCTTGTGATGCGCGGACTGTTCTGTTTTTCCCGCAATCCGGTTTTTGTCGGCATGTTTGCGATGACGCTTGGGATGTTCCTTTGGAGCCCAACCCTTCTGAGCGCGGCGACTGTACCCCTCGCGGCGGCGATGATGGCAGTGCAGGTGCGAATTGAGGAAGAAGTGCTGGCAGCCAAGTACGGTGAGACTTACCGCGCCTATGTGGCGAAAACGCCGCGCTGGGTGTGGCCGCTGAAGTGAGCCGCCCGAGCGAGAGAACCAGCCAGATCTGTTGAATGCTCTTCACATCGCGGACTTTGGGCAGTCCGCTTGTCGCGTGCCAGGGTTGAATCGAGCCGGTGATAAATGCCCCATCCTGTGAATCCAGCGCCCGCCGCCGGCCGATTCCGAAACTCGCCGTTCCCGGGCGGTTTGGCGCCCCGGCCTTTCGACAGGGGCGCCGTTGCTTGGCCGCTTCAGATCGGCGCCTCCGCCTCACTAGCCGCAGCCGCCTTGCCGCGCTTGGCCTTTGCTGGCGGAGCTTCGGCTTCCGCCTCCCGCGGCTTGCCTCGGGCGAGGATTTCGACATCGCCGAACGGGCCGACCACGAACTCGACGGTGTAGCGGGTGACGCCCTTGGCGTCGTCGTAGCTCGCGGGCCGCACTTGGCCGACGAGCCGCACGCGGGTGCCTTTCTGCACCTGCGCTTCGATGCGCTCGACCTTCGGGCCAGGGAAAACGGCGACGCGGTGCCAGTAAGTTTTCTCGGCCCATTCGCCGCTGTCGCGCTTCCAGCGCTCGCTGGTCGCCACCGAGAGAACCGCGAGCTTCTTGCCGCCTTTGATCGCCTTGATCTCCACGCTGCCGACGTTGCCGATGATTTCAAAAGACGCCTTGTCCATGATCTTTGCTCCGAACCCGGAGGGCTGATCCCGCCGGGGTCGCGTTCGCGACGCCCGCCAAGAAGCAGCCTGGACAGTCAGCGAAGCGGCGGCGTGCAATGGCTTGGCGCGGGTCGGCGCGAAAGCGCCAACACGGGCCGTTGCACACCGGACGACGGATGCTGTCTTAAGGGCGAAAAGCGAGAACGCGCCTCGCGCGGGTGGGTGACGGCTGAAGCAGAATCAGGACACGCGGCTTCGAACATCGGCGGAAGCTGCAGCCGGCAATAGGCGGTCTGGCGGCAATTGCCATCGGTGCCGGTGGCACCCTGCGAGCGCGATTGCAAACACAGAAATTGGACCGACGAAAGCTGTGGTGCAAACCACAGCCTTCGCCGGCGCCAAGGGGATCACTCCGCAGCGTGCAGTGCGGCAACGCCCGCGTCGGTGAGTTCGAAGCGCGGCTCCGCCTCCAGCGTCACGAATAGGGCCGGCAGCCAGCCTGTCCCTTCGAGAACCGTTCCGGCGGTCGTCGCAAGCTCGTCCTTCGTCTTGCGTGAGAGCATTTTGAGGAACGCCGCGCGATCCAAATCGTCCAGGCGCTTCGTGCAGGGCGCGGTTTCAATCGCGGCGATGAGCGCCGCTTTCGGCAGGCGCGCCCAGAAGGCGAGGTCCGGCGCCCAGTGGCGGGTCATGTCGAGATCGAGCGTGGCAGCGATGTGATCGGCAAGCGCTTGCTTGCGGCGGTCATCGATGGCGGCGTCCTCATGCGAGAGGTCGATGTTGGACGCGACGATTAGCGCGAAGGCATCGAGCAGCGTGGCGATGTCCTGCGCCAAACACCATTCCAGCAATCCGGCTTCCGTGTCGGGAATGCTCGCAATCCAGGTTTCACGCTCGTCGCCAAGCCCGTCATGATCCGCAAGCCAGCGTGGCCGCGCCATGAGGCTGATCCCCGGCGCGCCGTATCCGCTGACGGCATGGCGCAGCAAAGCAAAGACGCCCATAGCCAGTGCGGTATGCGGCGCCTTCACCAACTCCCGGCGCAATGCGGTGGTGCGGATCGCCGTGAGGTCACGAACCAAGGCGCGCGGGAGTGAAGCGCGCGGTTCCTCCCATGGGGCCTCCGTGACGTCGCCGTCCGTCGCGGTCTCGTCGGTGTTCGGTGCTTCGCCATTGGTCGCAGGGTTCTCTGGCTTCGAGCGCAAGCGCTTGGCGGTCGCTTCGTCGCGTTGGCGCCGCAGTTTGGTCAGCTTGCCGGCGTCGGCTTTCGCGACAACGCCTTGTGCGAAGAACAGCCGGCCATCGTGTTCGACCGAGATGACAACGCCGGCGAGCGCCATCTCTTGCGGATCCCAGGACATCAGCGTTTCGATGAAAGCGTGATGCTCCGTATCAAGACGATCACGTTCAATCCAACGCGGGTCGTCGTCATCGGCGTCCTCCAGTGCGTTTTCCATCTTTTCGATTTCAGCCTCGAGGTCCGCCAGTGTGTTGGCTTCTTCTTCGGTCGGTTGACGGCGCGTTGGTTGCACGCGTTGGCCGCTGGCGCCTTCAAACCGCCCAGGGCCAAGATTGACGTTGACCCAGCCCCAGCCTTTGGCGAGCAGGTCTTCGCGGAAGGCTTCGAGCTTTTCGTTGGCGAGACGCGACATCAGCGCGGGATCATCGACATAGATTTCGCTGTCGAGGAACAGATCGCGCGTCAGTGATCCGCCCGCCGCACCATAGCTATCCAAGCCCACAAACCGCGCCAGTCGATCCGTGCCACGCATGCGGCCATGGGTGAGGTGCGCACGGACGTTTCCGGCGTGGATGACCGGCTTGCCGAGCGTTTTGAACACCGCTTCCTGGCGTGCCGGATCGGGTTCGATGCAGAAGGCCCGCGCCGCATCCAGCGACAGATCGCCTTTGCGGTAGGCGGACTTCAATTTCGGCGACAGCGCCGCGAGCGCGAGACGCTGATCGACGTGGCGATTGGTGCAACCGAAACGCTGCGCGATGGCGGGAGCGTCGAAGCCTTAATCCTTCAGCGCTGCGAACGCGTCCACTTCATCCATCGCATCGGTGGCGACGCGTTGCACATTCTCCGCCAGCGAACTTTCGGTCGCGGCGTTGTCGTCCAGGATCTGACACGGCACTGGGAAATCCCGCGCGATGGCGCCTTGCTTGGCCAAAGCCTTGAGGGCCGCCAAACGCCGTCCGCCCGCGACGACAGTGAAGCGATCGTTTTCTGCGCGGGTGACGGAGAGGTTCTGCAGAAGACCCAGCGACTTGATCGACGCCGCCAGCGCCTCGAGATCGGCCTTGCGATCGGTGCGGCGGATATTGCGCTCAGAGATCGCAAGCTTATTGAGGGGAATGAGGACAAAGCCCGCTTGTGGGTCTGTGGTCTCAGCGGCTTCAATCGTGTTGGAAATGGCGGTCATGGAAAGCTCCTTGAGCTTCCCGACGGCGAAATGCGCGCCGGGGTCGCCACCTGCGGCGACCCGTATTCTCCCGCCCGCGTCTAGGGCGCGGGGGCGAGGGCAGGGAGGCGCACGCCGTCCCTCGACGCCGCGACCGCGCGGGCTATTCGCAATCCTGAGCCGCGGGGCGACCGAGGCGCGCCAATCGAAATCTCCAGCTTCGTGTGCTACCGTACTACCATGAAGACGATCACCGCCCGCGACGCCAATCAGAACTTCTCCAAGGTCCAGGCCGAGGTGGAGCAGGGGGAGACCGTGCTCATCACCAAGAACGGCAAGGCGGTGGCCGAGCTTCGCCCCCGCCCGGACGATCCCCGCGAGGACCCCGTTTGGCGCGCCAAATTCGAGCACATGATGCAGCTGATGCGCGAGACGCCGGATACCGGCTACCGGGTCGGCAAAATCACCGAGGACGACAAGTACGGCGACGCGC
Organism: Alphaproteobacteria bacterium; assembly: GCA_018971945.1. GTDB lineage: Bacteria > Pseudomonadota > Alphaproteobacteria > Caulobacterales > Aquidulcibacteraceae > REEB509. The sequence continues at coordinate 14,653 of JAGWZH010000048.1, forward strand.
CGATCGAACGTGCGGTTTATGCCCGTCCGCGCGACGCTTGATAGCAACATTCTCGTTTACGCCGAGCTTGAGCCAAAGCGGCGTAAGGGAATTGTCGCGCAGCGGGTCATTGAATTCGCGGCGGCCAATGGTGTGGTCGTTAACCAGGCGCTGTTGGAATTCGTCGCCGTCGTCCGCCGACGTTTGCCAACCAGCCTTCCAAGCGCCATCGCGAAAGTGGAAGCGTGGGCGCAGGTGTTCGAGACCGCGCCCACAACGTCGCTCATCATGTCGAACGCGCTGCGTCTGGTTAACGCTCATCAATTTCAGGTTTGGCATGCAGTGATTTGGTCCGCCGCGCGCGCTATCGGCGCGACCATGTTCCTGAGCGAGGACCTGCAGGACGGGATGACACTCGACGGCGTGCGGGTGGCGAATCCGTTCTCGCGGTCAGAGGGCGAGTTGACGGCGCTTCTCGCTTAATGATGCCACATCATCAACGAAGTCGGCCGGATGCATCCGCGCCGCTAAGACATCGCATTGTGCTGACAATTGATGATGTGAATTGGCAATCATCAACGGCTCAATTCGGGCCGCCCCGAGCGTCGCAAAGCTCGAATTTTTGGAATCGCCCCGCTCATGAGCCCCTCAATGCGCTGCAATGCTATCCAGAGCGCCGCAACAGCAGATCTCTTGCAGCAACTCGCAATCGTGAAACCCATGTGGGAGTGCGAGATGCCAAATTCCGACTCAGGCGCCTTAGACGAAGCCGCCAGAAGCGAACCTGCCTATGCCTATCCCGCGCCAAAGGCCGCGGCGTTCTTGAACGTCGCGCCGAAGACGCTCGCGAATTGGCGAGCAATGGGAAAGGGGCCGAAGTTCTGCCGGTTGGGACGTCGGATTGTCTATCGGGTTGATGATCTGCGCCGGTTCATGGACGAACATCTGTTCGATCCGGATGAACGCGAAGGTTGGGTGCGCCGCTAAACAAGCTCGGATCTACACATCCTCGGCTGCGCTGCGCCGTTTGCTGGACCGGCCGACCCGAATGTTGTCGTCGGCAACGATGTTGGCCATCATATCCGGGACGGCTTGCTCTGGCTGAAACGCGCGACCGCGCCCCGTCGCATTCCGTTGCTGCGCTAGGTCTTCGGCGCGATGGTGCAGGTCTTCCGGCTTCAGATTGGTATAGCGCCGCAGCATTTTCCAATCCTTGTGGCCGGTCACGAGCGCCACCTGCTCGATGGCGAATCCGGCCTCGAAAAGGCGGCTGGCGGCTTCGTGGCGCAGGTCGTGAAAGCGCAAGTCCTCGATCTCCAGTTCCCGGCAAGCCCGCCGAAAAGCAGTACTCACCGAGTCTGGCGTGTAGGGGAAAATGCGATCGAGGTGGCCGGTTAGCTTGCCCTGTTCCTGGATCAGCCCCCAAGCGTCGTAGCCCGTAGCGTCGAGGAGAGGGACGCGCTGGTGATTGCCCTCCTTGTTGCGCGGGTCCTTCCGATCGCGGACGATGACTGTGCGCTTTCTGTCGTCGAGGTCAGTCCAGCGAATGCGGCAGATCTCTTCGATGCGCATGGCGCTAGCGACGGCAAACCGTGTGATACGGCCCGCGGGAATCGACTGGCGAGGATTGCCGTCCAGCCACGCGGTGATGTGATCGAGCTCTTCCTGCGTGGGGCGTCGGTCTCGTTCCTTGGACTTGCCCACGATGCCGAGCCGCAAGAGGGCGGCCCGGCCGAGCTTGAGCTGTTCGAGCGACACGGTGATGCCGTGTACCGCGGCGGCGTGGGTGAGGATGGTGTTCAGATAAGAGACATCGATGACGACCGTGGCCGGGCCTGCGCCGGCGGCGGCGCGTTTGCGGCCATATTCAATAATCGCCTCCCGGCTGAGCGCTTCTACGGCGACGTGGCCGAGGTCCTGCTTGAGGGAGCGCAACACGAACATCTTTGACCGCGCGGTGTCTTTGCGCATCTCGCGCATGTCGGTCAGGTGCAGGTCGATCAGGTCGCCAATGGTCAGCTGGCCCTTCTTTGGCGCTGCGACCTGGCCGCGCCTGGGCGGTTTCAGGCCCTGATCGATCGCCAATTCGGCTTCGCGGGCCCAAGCCTGCGCGTCAGTTTTGCGGTGGAAGGTCTCGGCGGCGTATACGCCTTTGCGGCGCACCTGGGCGCGCCAGGAACCAGTTCTCAGAAGCGTAAACGTCGCCATGTCCTTCGCCTTCCAACCTCAGTTTGGCTCCAGTCGTGTCCCGTTTCGGTCGGGGCAAGGCCGGTCGGTCCAAATCCGCAATATCCGGACCAAGGCGCCCGCCGCCGGGGTCAAGTCATTGATGAACCTGAGAAGTCGGTCCAACCCCCGTCGCGGCAATGCTCGTCCGATCCAAACCTTTTCCGTGTGCACTATGTGTGCAATCGTGGCGGGAATTCCCGGGACGTTCCGGGAACTCCAGTGCACACAGAGTGCACGCGTTCTGGTTTTGACCCATGAATTCTAACGAAAATCCGTACCAAAAACAATGGGTTCGATTCTCAGTCGCCCCCATGATGGACTGGACGGACCGGCACTGCCGGTCGTTCCATCGGTCGTTGACGCGCCATTCTCTCCTCTATTCGGAGATGGTGACGGCGGACGCGGTGGTCCGCGGCAATCGGGATCATCTCCTGGGATACGATCCCGAGCAGCATCCCGTAGCTCTTCAGCTTGGAGGGTCTGAGCCGGAAACTCTCGCCCGCGCCGTCAGGCTGGCAAGGGATTGGGAGTACGACGAGTTCAATCTTAATGTGGGGTGTCCGTCCGAACGGGTGAAGGCAGGGTCGTTCGGGGCCTGCCTGATGAGGGAGCCGTCTCTTGTCTCCGAATGCCTTGCCGCGATGGCGGAGGCCACTGACCGTCCAGTGACCGTCAAGCATCGTCTGGGGGTCGATGATGACGATCCGCGGGAATCCTTGTTCGGTTTTGTCGACGTTCTGGCCAGGTCCGGGGTGAAAATCTTCATTGTTCACGCCCGAAAGGCCTGGCTGACGGGCCTCAGCCCGAAACAGAACCGGGATATTCCTCCACTCGATTATGATCTCGTGGCTGAACTGAAGCGGGCCTATCCTGATCTTCGCATCATCCTGAACGGCGGCTTGGTCGACCTTGAGGCGTGCAAGCGGGAGCTGGGGCGCTTCGACGGGGTCATGCTCGGTCGCGCGGCCTACCACTCCCCCGCGCTTCTTCTCGAAGTCGATCGCGAGCTCTACGGAGACGATCGGCCGTCTCGCAGTCCGGTCCGGGCGGGCGAGGAGTTTCGGGAGGTCCTTGTCAGGGGGCTGGAGGCAGGAGCGCCCCTCCACGCCATGACCCGCCATATGCTTGGCCTTTTTGCAGGCGCTCCGGGGGCGCGGACGTGGCGTCGCATCCTGTCGGAACGCGCTCCGGGGGCTCGGGGAGGCTCGGCGATCTCGATCTTTGACGACGCCCTGGACGCTGTGCGTCAGGCGAGCTTCCCCGCGGATTTCAGCTGATCAAGTCGCTGGGGCAGGCGCTGCCAGACTGTCGTTCGTTCAGCGTCGGTCAGCTTGATCCAGCGGGCGATCTCATTCAGCGTTCGGCCGCAGCCCAGACAAAAGCCGGACTGGCCGTCGACGACGCAAACCTTGACGCAAGGGGATTTGACCGGGCTGGACATTCCTCCCGTCTACAGGCTGGGGGGGCTCGAGGTCCAGTCCGCCCCATTCGATCTGCGACGAACCGTCCGGGGCTCTGCGCTCCCCCGTCGCGGGTCTTGCATCATCCGGCCCGGCGCCCTTTACGTAGACGCACATATATTGTTGCCGCGACGCCACGTTCCGTAACGGAAACCTCTAGAGCCGGAGCCCTTCATGGATCTGCACTATTCCGCCGAAGATCTCGCCTTTCGCGATGAAGTCAGAAGCTTCCTCGAAACCAGCTATCCGGACCACCTCCGGTCGCGCGCTTCGCGGGATGAAGTGACCAAGCAGGATTTCCTCGACTGGCAGAAAATCCTTTACAAGAAGGGCTGGGGAGCGCCTGCCTGGCCGAAGGAGTACGGCGGCACGGGTTGGTCATCCACTCAGAAATACATCTTCCAGGAGGAATGCGCCCGCGCCGAGACGCTGGGCATTCCCCCGTTCGGCATGTCGATGCTTGCCCCCGTGCTCATGGCTTTCGCAAACGAGAAGCAGAAATCCTACTATCTTCCCCGCATCATCGACGGGACGGATTTCTGGTGCCAGGGCTATTCCGAGCCTGGGGCCGGATCCGATCTTGCCTCGCTGAAGACCCGTGCGGAGAAGGACGGCGACAGCTGGGTGATCAACGGTCAGAAAACCTGGACCACGCTGGCCCACTTCGCAGACTGGATTTTCGTACTCTGCCGGACCGACCCGACGGCGCGCAAGCCGCAGGAGGGCATCTCCTTTATCCTCGTCAACATGAACACGCCCGGGGTTGAGGTTCGTCCGATCATCACGATGGACGGCGGCCATGAGGTGAATGAGACCTGGTTTACGGATGTCCGCGTTCCCCTTGAAAACATCGTGGGTGAGGAGAATCAGGGCTGGACCTACGCCAAGTACCTGCTGGTGCATGAGCGTTCCGGGATCGCCGGCGTCGCCCGGTCCAAAAAGGCGGTCGAGCGCCTCAAGCATATCGCCTCGATCGAGCTTGATCGGGGTGAGCCGATTATCCGGAATCCGGAGTTCGCAAGGAAGGTTGCGGAGCTTGAGATCGACCTCACGGCTCTTGAGTTCACTGAACTGCGGACGCTTGCCCGGGAGGCGCAGGGTAAGGGCGCGGGTCCGGAAAGCTCCGTGCTCAAGATCAAGGGGACGGAAATCCAGCAGCGCCTGACGGAACTCACCCTCGAGGCGGTCGGCGTCTATGGCGCGCCTTACTTCCGCGGCTTCCCGATGGAGGGCGGCAATCAGTTCCCGATCGGGCCGGATTATGCTCACCATTCCGCCCCTGCCTACGCCAATATGCGCAAAACCTCCATTTATGGGGGCTCGAACGAGATCCAGCGGAACATCATCGCAAAGATGGTTCTGGGGCTTTGACAGGCTGACCTGACGACACAGCGCCCCCCGGCTTGGCCGGGGGGCGGCTCTTTTTGTCCGGCGAGAGGGCCGCCGGCGACAAACTCTTGCACGGCGGCGTCTTGCGCAGGGGCGAAACGCGCCTAGAAAGAAGACAGGGAGACAACATCCATGGATTTCAACTTCACGCCTGAGCAGGACACGCTCCGCGACCAGATCGCCCGTCTCGTGCGGGATCAGAATGATTTCGATACCCGGCGCAAGGTGTCGCGTTCCGAACCTGGCTGGCGACCTGCGCTCTGGTCCCAGTTCGCCGAGCTGGGTCTGCTTGGAGCTCCCTTCAGCGAGGAGGACGGCGGGTTCGGCGGATCCGCCGTTGAGTCGATGATCGTGATGGAGGAGTTCGGGAAGGGTCTGGTCATTGAACCTTACCTGCAAACCGTTGTGATCGCGGGAGGATTTCTCCGCCACGCAGGCTCAGCCGCCCAGAAGGAGGATCACCTCGCTTCCATCATCGGCGGGGAGCGGGTGTTCGCCTTCGCCTATTCGGAGCCCAAGAGCCGCTTCGATCTCAATGACGTGTCGACCACGGCCCGACGCGAAGGAGACGGGTATGTGCTGAACGGGCATAAGGCGGTCGTGCTGGCGGCCCCGTTCGCCAGCCACCTCATCGTGACCGCCCGGACCTCAGGCGCCCAGCGCGACAAGGGCGGTGTGAGCGTCTTTATCGTTCCGAAAGCCGCCAAGGGCGTCTCGACCCGGGATTATCCCACTGTGGATGGACTGAGGGCGTCGGAAGTCTATTTTGAGAACGTGCACGTTCCGTCCTCAGATCTTATCGGTGAGGCGGATCATGGTCTCCCCCTGGTCGAGGCGGTTGTCGATGAGGCGATCGCGGCCCTCTGCGCCGAAGCTCATGGCGCAATGAAGGTGCTGAACCAGACGACACTGGATTACTCCAAGACCCGTAAGCAGTTCGGTCAGCCGATCGGCAATTTCCAGGTTCTTCAGCACCGCATGGCCGACATGTTCATGGCGTATGAGCAGTCGGTCTCGATGACTTACATGGTCACGCTCAAGCTTGGCGAGCCGGAGACTGCGCGCAAGATGGCCGCCTCGGCCGCCAAGGTGCAGATCGGCAAGGCGGGTCGGCTGGTCTCTCAGGAGGCTGTTCAGATTCATGGCGGCATGGGCATGACCGATGAGCTGAATGTCGGTCATTACTTCAAGCGCATCACCATGATTGAATCTCAGTTCGGTAATACCGACTGGCATCTTCGTCGCTTTACGGAGCTCTCGAACGGCTGAGGGCGCGGCTCCCCGCCTGCGATTGTCCCGCCCGGGCGCTTTGAGCGCGCTCTCGGATTTTGACTGATGGAGGTTTCATGATCCGTCTCGACAAGCACGGACCGATCGCCGTGCTCACTCTCAACCGTCCGGATGCGATGAATGCGCTGGGCGAGCCGGGCGACGGCGAGGCGGTGGCGGCGGCGTGCGCTCAGATCAATGCGGACCCGTCTATTCGTTGCGCGATCCTGACCGGCGCAGGGAAGGGCTTTTCAGCGGGCGGCAACGTCAAGGCGATGCAGAACCGCACCGGCGCGTTCGGGGGCGATCCGGCGACTGTCCGCAACGGCTATCGCGGCAACGTCCACATGATCGTTAATGCGCTCTTCAATCTTGAAACGCCGCTGATCGCCGCGGTGAACGGGGCGGCGATCGGCCTCGGGTGCGATGTCGCCTGCATGGCGGATATCCGCATTTCCTCGGATACGGCGAAGTTCGGAGTGACATTCCTGAAGCTGGGTCTCATTCCGGGCGATGGGGGCGCGTGGCTCCTTCCGCGGGTGGTCGGTTTCTCCCGCGCCTGCGAACTCCTCTTCACCGGAGACGTGATCGATGCGGCGACGGCTCTCGAGTGGGGGCTGGTCTCGCGTGTCGTGGCGCCGGACCAGCTGATGCCTGAGGCTATGGCTCTGGCTGAAAAGATCTCAAAACAGCCCCCGGGCGCTCTCCGGCTGGCGAAGACCCTCCTTCGGCAGGGACAGACGGCGAGCTACTCGACCGTGATGGAGATGTCCGCGGCCGCTCAGGCGCTGATGCATCATACTCGGGACCACGAGGAGGGTGTCGCCGCCATCCTCGAAAAACGCGAGCCACGCTTTACGGGCGCGTAAACCTAAGTCTCCGCCTCCTCAAGAAATTGTGCTCGCTGAACGTCGTTCAGCGCCAGCGGTTTGATGCGCCCGCATTGACGATGCGCGCGCATGGGTCGATAACTTCGCGCAAACAACGAATACCTTGAGGGAGAGGCGGTCATGAAAAGGACATTGTTGGCGTCTGCTGTGGCGGTCGCGGCGCTGGGGTCGATCGGCGTTCTGGCTGTCCAGTCAGGCGTGGCGGCTCCGACGCTGAGCGCGCCTGTGAAGGTGGCGGCTCGCGCTGACAACTTCCAGCTGACGGATCACACCCGTCTCGCCCACGAGCTGTACTACTTCAAGTACGCCCCGGCGATCGTCATCATGAGCCAGTCGAACGGCTCCAAGATGTCTCGCGAAGCGGCTGTCGAGCTGGAAAAAACCGCTGCGGCCTACCGCTCCAAGGGCGTCCTCTTCTACCTGATGAACTCCAATCTGGGTCAGACCCGCGAGCAGGCCGCCGCCGAGGCTGAACGCCTCAAGGTCAGCATGCCCATTCTCATGGACGAGCTTCAGCTGGTCGGAGAATCGCTCGGCGTCCAGAAGGACGGCGAGGTCTTCGTGATCAACCCGCAGAAGAATTTCGAGATCGCCTATCACGGCCCCCTGGACGATCGCTTCGCCAAGGCTTCGCCCAATGCGAAGGCTTCGGTCAAGGAAGCCTATGTCGCCCGGGCTCTTGATTCGGTGCTTGCCGGT
>JAGWZH010000176.1 GCA_018971945.1 Alphaproteobacteria bacterium
AAGCGGGTGCGCATCTCCCAGCGCACCACATTCGCCCATTGATTCATCAGAACCGGCAGATCGCGATAGCTCTTCACCCAGCGGGAAAAGGCGTCGCCGATGATGGTCTCTGACGTCGGCCGGATGATCATCGGTTCGGCCAACAAGGCGTCGGGATCAGGCTTCAACTCGCCCTCGATCTGTTTCAGCCTGTGATGGGTGACCACCGCCATTTCCTTGGCGAAGCCGTCAACATGGTCGGCCTCCTTGGCGATGAAAGCCATCGGGATCAGGAGGGGAAAATAATAATTATCATGGCCCGTCTCTTTGATCATGGCGTCGAGCTGGGACTGGATCAGCTCCCACATGCCATAGCCCCAGGGCTTGATGATCATGCAGCCGCGCGTGGGGCTATTCTCAGCCAGATCAGCTTCTTTGACGACGGCCTGATACCACTCGGGAAAATTATCGGCGCGCGTAACGGACAGGGCGCGGTTCATGTGGACACCTCAAAAAAGAGGCGTCAGCGATTAGCCCCTCCCCTTGCATCGCGCAACGGCGCTACCTGCGCAAGCCGAAGGCGTCGATCGAGACAAGGCCATAGATGATCGCGGTGAGCGCCGCGGCGAGGCCGAGAGCCCAGAGCGCCTTCTTGCCCAGATCGGGACGCGCGGGCGCCGCGCGCTCCTGGCCGAAACCACCCGCTTCATTCGCCTCGTCCAGGTTCTTCACGCCGAAGGGAAGCATCATGAAAAAACTCAGCCACCAGGCGATGATGAAAACCGCGCCCGTAATCACCGGATCCATCAATGCGCTCCCTCATGCGGCGTCTGCATCAGCTCGATCAGAACGCCGTTAGAGTTCTTGGGGTGTATGAATATCACCAGCGTCCCATGGGCTCCGAGGCGCGGCTCGCCGAGAACGATGGCCCCTTGCGCCTTCATGTCCGCCGCCGCCGCATGAATATCGGCCACTTCGAAACACACATGGTGTTGGCCCCCGGCAGGGTTCTTCTCTAGAAACTTGATAAGGGGGCTGTTTTCGCCCAGCGGCTCAATCAGTTCGATCTGGCTATTGGCCACGTTCACAAAGGCCACGCGCACGCCCTGTGCCGGCATCTCCCAGGTGTGGGTGATGTCGCTCTCGGGGACCCCATAAAGCGTCCGATAGGTGTCTTTCGCCGCTTCGATCGACGGCACCGCAACGCCGACATGATTGAGCCGCCCAATCCGCATCGCCCTCTCCTTATCTCACACCCGCAACACGCTCACTTCCACCAGGGGCCGCTTCTTAAAGGCCCGTTCCGCAGCTTTTCGCACGGCGCGCACAATGGCGGCCTCGGTCAGCTCGTCGTCGACGCGTTCGGCATGCGGCAAGCGTTGGAAGGCGGCCTCCGCTGCGTCAGCAAGATCATCGAGGGCGAGATCAAACGCCTCCTCATCGGCGATCGAGAGGCCTCGCGTCCGTACGTCCGGCCCCGCCAAAATGGCGTTTTTCTTGACTGCGACGGCGAGGGAGACCGACACAAAACCCTCCTCTGCGATGCGTTTGCGTTCTTTCAAGGCCTCGTTGTCGGCCTCCACGATCACTCCGCCGTCCACATAAAGACGCCCAGCCGGGGTTTCGTCGATGATGTCAGGCGTTCCGGGGGCAAGACGGATCATGGCGCCATTGTGCGGCGCGACGACCATCGGCACCTGCAGGCTGCGCGCGAAAGCCGCGTGCTCGATAATGTGGCGGCGTTCGCCATGCACAGGCACCGCGATCCGCGGCCTGACCCAGGCGTACATGTCCTTGAGCTCTTCCCGACAGGGATGGCCAGAAACATGGATATGCGCGTCGTGATCGGTGATCACCCGAACGCCACGGCGGATCAGCGTGTTCTGGAGGGCGGTGATGGCGACCTCGTTGCCCGGGATCATCCGCGAAGAAAATAAAACCGCATCCCCCTCGCCTAAGCTGACATGCCGGTGACCGCCCGATGCGATGCGGGCAAGGGCCGCTCGCGGTTCGCCCTGGCTCCCAGTGCACAGATAGAGCACGCTCTCAGGCGGCATGCCCGCGGCCTGTTCTTCAGTTATGAAGGGGGGAATGTGCTGCAACAGACCGACGCTTTGCGCCGCGCTCGTGACCTTCTTCATCGATCGTCCCACCAAACACACGCTGCGGCCACACTCGCGCGCCACGTTGATCGTCGTCTGGAGGCGCGCCACGTTGGAGGCGAACGCCGTCACCGCGACCTTGCCTCGGACGCTTTGAATGGCCGCCTTCAGCGTGTCGCGGACGTCCGCCTCCGAGCCCGCTCGGCCTTCGACGAAAACATTCGTGCTGTCGCAGACCATCGCCAACACGCCCTCGTCGGCGAGACCCTGGATCCTTGCGATGTCGGTGCGGTCGCCGATCTGCGGCGCCTCGTCGAGCTTCCAGTCTCCGGTATGGAACACAAGGCCCAAGGGCGTGCGGATCGCGAGGCCGTTGGGCTCCGGGATGGAATGGGTGAGGGTGACATATTCCACTCCGAAAGGGCCGAGTTGGAGAAACGCGTTCAGGCTCACTTCGTGCAGCGGCACACGGTCCAGGAGAGCATGGTCCCGCAGTTTTTCCCGCACCAAGGCTGCGGTGAAAGGGGTCGCGTAGACCGGCGCCTTAATCCGCGGCCAGAGCCAGCCGATCGCGCCGATATGGTCTTCGTGGGCATGGGTCAGCACGATGGCCAGAATATTGTCGCGCTCTTCTTCAAGGAAAGACGGATCTGGCAGGATGATCTCGATGCCGGGCTTGTCCTGGCCGCCGAAGCTCACACCGATGTCCACAATAATCCAGCGGCGATCCTCAACCGGCCCATAGCCATAAGCGTTCAAATTCATGCCGATTTCATCGGCGCCCCCCAAAGGCAGAAACACCAGTTCGTCGCCTTGCTTCGGCTTCGTCATCAAAGGGTCCCGCCATTGCGTCTGAAAATTTCCAAGAGGCCTCGCGCCGTCAGATCGTCATCATAGACGTCAATAGACCGGCACGCGCCTTCAAAAAGCGAAGCCACGCCGCCCGTCGCCACAACCCGCATGGATCCCAGGCTCGGCTCCAGCTCGGTCTTGAGCCGCCGCGCCAGGCCGTCGATCAATTCGACATAACCCCAAAATACGCCAGACTGCATGGCGTGCACGGTGTTTTTTCCCAAGGCCCAGTCGCCGCCGTCGACGTCGACAGGGCGCTTGATCTCCACCCGCGGCAGACGCGCGGCAGCCATATGCAAAGCTTGCAGCGACAGATTGATGCCCGGCGCGATGATCACTCCCTCCAAGGCCCCGTCCTCAGCCACCACGTCGAACGTCGTGGCCGTGCCGCTATCGATGACGATAATAGGTCCTCCATGGGCGACATAGGCTCCAACCGCATTCACCAATCTGTCCGCGCCGGCCTCGCGAGGATTATCGATGCGGAGCGCGATGCCGAGCTCGCAGTCGGGCTCACCCACGACATGCGGCTCCATCTTCGCATAGCGGCGGGCCAGATTGCGCAGATGGAACAGCGCCTGCGGCACAACAGTGGAGATGATGCAGGCCCTGAGATCATCAAAACTCAATCCTTGAAAGCCCATGACTGTCGACAGCCATGCCCCGTATTCATCCGCCGTTCGGGCGGCATCGGTGGAGGCGCGCCATTGTCCACGCCAAACCGCGCCGTCATAGACGGCGAACTTTGTGTTGGTGTTGCCCACGTCGATGGCCAAAAGCATCGGACCATACCTCTCGCTGCGACTAGGCCTCA
>JAGWZH010000049.1 GCA_018971945.1 Alphaproteobacteria bacterium
GTGGGCGATCTGGCCGCAGCCCAAGCCTTTCTCGCCGCGCAGCCTGCCGGATAAAGCCCATGCCGCTCCATGGGACAATGATTGGTCAGGGAAATGCGCGCCGCATCGCAATGCACACGCCGCCATCGTCTAGAAAAGCGGGGCCGTCCCTATCGAATCCTGACAGGGGCTGCGCAGGATCGATTGAAGGCTCGGACGCGTTCGCCGCGGGTCTTTGCAACACCCCTAGCCTCTTGGACGAAACGCCCTCAGTTCAAGACCCCTTTGTGGCCGGTCTCCGCCTACGGATCGCTCTCCAAGGAGGCGGCAGATGGGACACTGGCGAAGCTGATTGTTCGACCAAGACCCCTGATTCATTCCGCCAGCTGAGACACTCTATGGGAGCGGGCTCAGCACCGGTAGCCGCACCCGAACAAGGGCGCCGCCTTCTGGCGCATCGCCGAAGCTCAAGCTGCCGCCATGGAGGGCTGCGAGCCTTTTGACGATGGCGAGGCCAAGCCCCGCCCCCTCCACGCCGACGCTGCTTCCGCCGCGAATGAAACGGCCGCCCAAAAGATCCCGTTCTTTTGGCGGGATGCCTGGGCCCGAGTCGGCCATTTCCAGCACCAGGTCCCGACCATCAGCCCGAAGGGCGAGCCGCGCCCGGCCGTCCGTTGGCGTGAACTTCACCCCGTTGGAAACGATATTGATCAAAATCTGCCGCAGCGCTCGAGGGTCGGCGTCGCTCATCAGCGGCGTCTCGGGGCATTCCAGGATCAGCTGAACCGCCTTTTCGTCGGCGCTTGGGCGGGCGCTGGCCGCCACTTCCCGGGCGATATCGCGGGCGTCGAAGCGCTCGATTTCCAGCCGCCGGGCCCCCTCCTCCAGCCTCGAAAGGTCCAACATCGCGTTGACCAAGCCCAACAGATGGGTTCCCGACGTGCGGATGACGCCAGCATATTCGCGGTAGCGATCGTTCAAAGGGCCAAAGACCTGCCGCTCCATCATCTCGGCGAAACCGATGATGTGGGTCAGCGGGGTGCGCAATTCATGGCTGAGTTCGGCGGTCGCCTGGGCGGGCGCCGCGGCGCCCTCAAGAGCATTGACGGCCCCGAGGCGCGCTGCGAACGGCGCAGGGCAGGCGGCCATCAGCCCCCCAGCGAAAGCGACGCCAAAAACCCCCAAAAAACTCGGCAGAGGGCCGAGGGCTTGATCCACCGGCGTTTGCGCTGCAAAGGCCGATCCGGCGGCCGCAGCCATAAACGCAATCAAGGAGAAAAAGCTCGCCTCCACAACCCGATCCCGCTTGCCGCTCCATAGGGCGACCGCCGGGGCCAGGAGAAAGGCGGCCAGCGTGGGCGAGGACGGACCGCCAGACAGAGCGGCTGCGACGGATACAAAACCCAGCCAACTGAAAATCGACAGCACCTGCGCCCAGGTTTCGCCCCAACGCGGCAGCATGATGAGCGTCGCCACCGCTGGCGCAAGAGCAAAAGCGGCGGCCCCGGCGGCGGCGGCGCGTTCTGCGCCGGCGGACGCTGCGACGCAGCAGGCAAGAACGGCGGCGCCCATCCACCAGACAAGGGCTACGCTCAGCTGATGGCGCGCCGCAGCTTCTGCCGACGCAGAAGACGCGGACGATACGGTGGGGTTGTCTGCCACGTCCTTTGTGTCCGACCCGTTGGTGTCAAAGTTTGGTATAGGCAGCGATCAAGGCGCTGGCCAGAAGCCTCGCGTTCGGCGCGAAGGCCCCCTGGTTCTCAAGCCCCCCGCCCCGCCGCCGTTAAAGGACTTGAGACCGAATCCATGCACACGATGCTGCGGATATTCACCAGCAAGGGACAGATGATGAGGCTTGCACTGCTCACGGGCCTAGCGGCGACCGCCCTGATGGCTCCCGCTGCCGCCGACGTCGCCGCCGCCCAGGACGAGACGGCGGCGCCTGCGTTCGCCTCGGCAGGCCGGGCTCCCGATCCGCTGCAGCGGGCCTTGGAGCCTTACGCTGTCTATCAGCAGGACGTGACCACTCTTCGCACGATGAATATCGGCTCCAGCAGCGACCTCGCCCGCGCCCTCGATCTCAGCGCCCACCACCACTACCCCTATCTCGCCCGCGGGGTCATCGCCTATGGGGCCCTCGCGGCGGCGCAAGACCCCCATTTTGTGCAGGCGGCTCGCGATGCGGAAACCTATTTTGGGCGCGACGGTCTCATTGCGCTCCTTGCACGGACGCCAGCCTTCGCCCGCACCCTGCGCGGGGGACCTGAGGCCGGACAATTGGCGATGAACGCCATCGACGGCGACGTCAGCCGGGTGGCGATCGCGGCGGACCGATATCTCGGGCTCTTCTCCGATCTCACACGGGTGAGTTGGGGCCGTTCGGCGATCCGCAATGCCGATGCGCGCGACCATGAGCTCGCGGCGCTTGGTTCGGCGAACGCTGCTCGGCCCGCCCCTGAAACCCTGCGCGCGCGGCTTTACGCAGCGCCGGCCAGCCTCAGGGTCAGCGCCGACCCGACTGCGTTCGGAGGTCCCGGCTTTTGGGACAATGTTACGGGGCTCTCGACCGCAGCGCCCCTCAGCTACAGCGCCCAGCGATGGCAGGCCGATGCTGACCGGATCGCTGCGATCGACCGCATGACAGCGCTCGCCGCGCTCTACGCCATTGGCGCAGAAAACGACAGGAGCGACGTCTTTGAAGGGCTGCTCAGCGAGCCCTTCCTGGCGAATTGCTTCGCCGCGGCGCAGAGCGGGCTTCTAGGGTGCCAGCAGTCCTCGAGCCGCAACCATGAGCAGGCCTTCTGCATCGCTAAGCATGCTTTAGGGTGGGGCGAAGGCGAAATCACAGTGAACAGCGTGGCGTTGTGCATGGGACGCCTGTTCAGTCCCGCGCCGACGCCAACCCAAGTCTTTACGCCCGTGACCAGCATGCCCGCCTCGGACGGCGTCGCAGTGCCATAGGGTTGCGTCTGTCGGCTTCCGGCGCCATGTGCGAACGATGTCGATCACGCCTCCATCCCTCGACGCAGAACTTGCGGCCATCGCCGAGGAGTTCTCCTTTTTTTCGGATTGGGAAGAGCGCTACGCCCACTTGATCGACCTGGGCGGCCGTCTCCCACGGCTGCCGGAGGGGGAGCGGACCGAAGCAAACAGAGTTCGGGGCTGCGCCAGCCAGGTCTGGCTTGTGGCGACTGCGACGGACGATGCGCCGCCCCGATTTCGGCTGGCTGCGGATTCCGACGCCCATATCGTCAGAGGCTTGATCGCTTTGGTCTTGCGACTCTACTCTGACCGCACGGCTCAGGAGATCTCCCAGCTCGATCCAGAGGCTCTGTTTCGCCGTGTTGGCCTCAGCGAGGCATTGAGCGCGCAGCGCGCCAACGGCCTGCGGGCGATGATCGCCCGGATTCGCGCATTAGCGGCCGCAACAGCAGCCGACAAGTCCGCGAACGCCGGCTGAGGCGACGCGGGTGACGGCGTCGGCCGACCGCAGGCTCAGACTGGCGGCGGTTCCCGCCGACGCAAAATCAAACGATCGCAGACCAGCCATGGCCCGGCCACGGATCGGTCAGGCGTCCCTTTCATGGGCAAGCCCGCCACATCAGCGGGCCTCTCGCCGCGATGCGCCGGCGGCCCATCTTGCCTAAGCCTTCGTCGACTTGGGAGACCTTGCCGCCTTGGCGGGCTTTGTGCGGGGCTCCGCCACGCGGGCGGACGCCTCGCCACCCGCCTCGGCGGCTGTGCGGGCAGATTTTCCCTTCTTGCGGCGCACGCCGAGGCCCATGTCGATGGCAAGTTTCGAACGCGCCTCCGCGTAGGATGGCGCCACCATCGGATAATCCGCCGGCAAACCCCACCTTGCGCGATACTCGTCCGGGGTCAGGTTGAACTTGGTCCGCAAATGACGCTTCAAAGACCGAAAGCGTTTGCCGTCTTCAAGACAGACAATGTAGTCGGACGTGATCGATTTCTTGATCGGAACGGCGGGCTCCGCCGGTGTCGGACTGGGTTTATCGGCGCCGACGGCCTGGAGCGCGCCGTAAACTGATCGGATCAAATCCGGGATCTTTTCGGGGGCGACGCCGTTGGCGCTCACGTACGAAGCCACAATGTCGGCGGTCATCTCGACCCGCGCTGTCGTCTTGGGCATATTTTTTGACATCCTAATTACAAGCGTTCCAAGTAAAGGATGATCACTTTTTCTTCAAGATAAAACGCTTGGCGTGATTGAAAAAACCGAGCGCCCCCTACGCCAAAGCAAGCCGCTTTGCGTTTCTATTCTGTAACTCGTATTTCTCTACACTTTCAGCAAAATGACCAAGAAGATCAATACCAAACAACCCGCCAAGGCGCCCGCCAGACCTGGGCCGCCAGGCCGGTAAGGCCTGTCGGCGAAACGCGCCAGCGCCACCAAGAGGCGACGCAGCGCGCCTTTCGCCGCTTCGCCCCAGGCGCGTCCTGTCGAAAATAGTCGGAGAAAGAGCGCCGCGAGCCACCGCAACAGACCAAATACCGGCCCGCGATACACATCATCGATATCGAGCGGCGCCCCTACCCCCCGCAGATCCGTCAGGCGCATCGCGCAGGCGAGGCCTAACAACGAAAGGGCGGCCGCGGCCGCCAAAGCCAATTCGATCAGGTTGAGCCACGCGAGCCGAACCATTTGGGGATTGGGCGCCAGCGCCGCCAACCATCCCGGCGCAGCGCCGATGGCGAGACAAAAGAACATGCTCAGCAACAGCGCGATCAAAACGCCCCCGCCCCTGACAGCGGGGCCTTTCGCCTTGACGCCCGCCGGGGTGAAGAACGCCGCGGCCGCGATCCGGACTGCGGCGAGAGCGGAGAGCGCCGCCGCGACCGGACCGATAAAGACGCCGACAGGGCCGCCCGCGTCCATCACGGCGCTGGAGGCGAGGCCGAGGCCTACCCCCCCCGCCAAAACAGGCGCCGCCCCAATGCTGGCCGCGCCGATCACGGCGGCGGCGGCGCTGAGCGGAAGGCGGCCGGCCAAAGCCGGCAAGCGGCGCGCGTCCGCGGTTCCCGCTACGCTGACGCCCACAGCAAGGGCCGTGCCCAGCGCCAGCAAGCCCACGGCTGCGGTGAAGGCGAGAAGCGCCGCGGCCCCAGCGCCATAGGGCTCCTGCGCGCCCGCGGCGACCAGACACACGCCCAATTGCAGCGTCGTCAGCGCTCCGAAGGCCCGCCGGAGATCAGATTCGGCGAACGCGTAGACCGCCCCCAGGCCGATCATTCCCAAACCCAGGCTCAAAAGCAGCGGTTCGCCAGAGAAGGCGCGCGTCAGGGCGTAAAGACCAAGAAGCGGGCCCGTCAACGCCATCGCGGTCATCGCCCCTGGGGACACCGCGGCGGCGGCGTCGCGAAGCCAAGGATGGGCCAGCGGCGCGCCGATCCGGATCGCGAAACCCACCAAAAGAAGAAATCCGCCCAAGGACGAGAGGCTGGCCAGGCCGAACTCGGAGGAATTGTTATGCGCCAACAGAAACGCGCAACCCGCCAGCAGCGCGATGGCCGCCGGCGCCTGCCAGATGAGATAGCGCGCGCCTGCGGCAAGCGCCTTCCCCCCTCCCGCCGCCAGGATGAGCCAGCCGCCGGCAAGAGCAGAGAGTTCGGTAGCGGCCAAAAGGCTCACGAGATCGCCTGCGAACACCGCGGTCGCTGCGGCCCCGAGATGAAGACCCAGGGCCGCGTCTTCGCTGCGGCTGCGCGATTGGGGGGCGCCCAATGCGGCGACCAACGCAGTCACCGCCAAAGAGAAACCGACCAGCTGGGCCAGAGCGTCGAAGCGAACGACGATCACGACGCCCAACTGCTCCATCGCCTGAGAAGCCCCGAAGTCGGGGGCGAAAAGCATCACAAGCGAGCCAAGAGCGCCAAGGGCCAGGACCGGGGCGCGCGCCAGCGCCGGCAGCGCCAGCATCAGCAATCCCGCTATGAGAAGGGGAAGGCCAGGATTAGGCGCGATCGACAGCATCGTCGCTCTCCCGCTCGTCCACAGCGGACTTGACCAGCAAACGCAGAAGCCCCGCGAGCACAATCGCTGCAGCAGCCGCCACCGCGCCCGCCGCCGCCGCCCCTCCCGGCAAAGGCGACGGAGGCGCCTGGCCCGCCAAGGTCGTCCGCAGGGCGGCTAGCGCAGCCAGCGCGGCGACGGCTGCTGCCGCGGCCCCCAACGCCTTCATGCCGGCCCGGCGAGGCGCTTCCGTCTGGTTCATGGCCCAACCTCCCAGATGGGCGCGAAATAAACATTGATCGGGTCGACCAGGAACAGTAGCGCCGTCAAAATCACCACGCCAAAGACGATGGGCGCGAGCATCAGAAGCGACGCCCCGTCGGCGCGCTTGAAAGGGTCTTTCGGGGCCGGATCGGAGAATGCCCGGGTCGCCACCGAAGCCAGAGCTGCAAAACTCACAACAGCGCCCAAGGCCGCCACGACGCCATACCAGGCGCGCTCGGCGTCCACCACAGCGACAATCAGCCAGAACTTGCCCCAGGCGCCGGCGAAGGGCGCAAGGCCGACGATGGACACGACCGCCACAGCAAACCCGGCCATTGTCCAAGGGATCGCCCGACCGATGCCGGCCATGTCGGCGGCGGCGATCCGGCCGGTTGCCGCGCGGACGGCGCCCGCCGCCATGAAAGCGAGGCATCCGGCGGACGACAAGGCGTAAAGCTGGAACATGGCCGCTAAAACCCCCGCCGGACTAGCCGCCACCGCGGCCGCGGAGACGCCAGCGGCCTGCCCCGCCAGCACATAAGCAAGACGCAGGCGCAAATCCTGCTGCGAGAGCCCGGCCAGACCCAGGACGACCGTGGAGGCGGCGCTGACCGCAAGCACGATGTCTGTGGCGATCAAATCCCGCTGCAGAGCGCCGCTAAAAACATAGACGCACACCTTCAGGATGATGAAAGCGCCGACCGGGATCACCGCGACCCCATAAAGCATCGCCCCCACCGGCGCGGGCGCCGCCGCCGCCGCCCCCACCCATCCTGACACCGGCAAAAGGCCGGAGGCCGCGACGCCAAAGACAGTGAGAAGCATCAAGGCGCTGATCGCGAGGGCGGAGGCGTTGGCCCTAAAGACCCCGCCCGGCTGAAACGACGCGCCGTCCGCCACAGCCCCCAACGCCACCGAAGCGGGCAGAAGCAGACCAGCCGCCACCGCGAGCATGATCGCCAGCGTCGTCTGCGCGCCCTTGCGCGCCTCCCCTTCCGCCCCAACGGCGACAAGCGCAGACGCCGACGCCGCCAGACCCATCACGCAAACAAAGAGCGTGGCGAGATTGCCCGATAGGATCGCAGCGAGGGCCGCCGCCAGGGTCAGTCCTGCAGCGGTTTGGCGGCGGTCTCCGTGGCGCAAGCCAGAGGCACGATGATAACCAATGCTGAACACAGTCACCATGGCGCCCAAAAGCGCTGTCAGCGCCGCCATGAAGGCGCCGAGCGGCTCAATGAGCACCGAGAGAGACAAACCAGGCCCGAAATCTCCCAAGCGGGCTTCCAAGCCGTTCCAGCGCGGCGCCTCAAGGGCTAGAGAGGCGGCGGCGGCGGCGCCGATAATGGCGCAAGCGGCGACCGCGCTGTCCCTCAGCAAAGAGAAACGCGCCAGTAACAGGCCAGCGGCCGCCTGAACAAGCGGCAAGCCGAGGGTCGCCGCGATGAGAAGATCGGCTGTTATGGCGCAATCTCCAACGGCCAAAGGATCAAGGCTTGACCCGCTTTGGCGGCCAGATCCGCAAGCGGGCCTCCAGCGAGACCGGCAAGGCCCGCAACAAGCGCCAAAAGCGCGAGTCCAAGAGCGGAGAGGTCAATGCGGGGGGCCATGGGGGCGTCGACTGGGGCGGCGCGAAAATATATTCGCTCCAGAATTCCGCCCCCAAACACCACGCCAGCCAAAGACACCATCACCGTCACCACGGCCACAGGCCACCAGCCCCGGGCGAGCGCTGCTTCCACCGCGACCCAAGAAGCGCTGTAGCCGATCGTGAAAGGCGCGCTCATCAGGACGAAAGCGCCAAGGGCAGCGCAGAGGGCCGCCAGCGGCGCGCGGCGAGCCAAGCCGTCGAGGCGCGACAGGTCTGGTTCGCGGGAAGCCGCCGCAGCGAGCAGGAGCGCGCCCAGTGTGGCGGCCACGATCTTAAGGGCGGCGGCGGCGGCCCCCGCTGGCGTCACCAGGGCCAGGCACAGCAGCGCGCAGCCGGTCTGGGCCGCGAAGGCGTAGCCCGCCAAGCGGCGCAGGTCTCTTGCGACCAGCGCCTGAAATGCGCCAACCAGAGCGCTCGCTCCCCCCAGCACGACAAGGCCCAACCCCACCGGCGGGCCGCCGCCAAGATCGAGAAGCGCGTTGACGACACGACCAGCGGCGACGAGCATCAAAGGCCCGATCGCGGCGAGCGCCACCACCGCCGCCAGCCCAGATCCATGCCCCAACAGGCTTGAGCCCCAATGGCTCAGCGGCGCGATAAGACCGGCCAAGCAGAACGCCAGGAACACCAGCCATAATCCTGACAATGCCGAGCCGCTGATGGGCGCGCCAAGGATTGCGGCAGGATCGGCGGCCCCGGTCCCAACAACAAACAAGCCAAGGCCGAACCAGCCCAGGACGCCCGCGACGCCAAACGCCATCAAAACGCGCAGCGCCGCATTCAATGCTTGCGCCCGGTTTGCGCCGGCAGCCGCGGCGAGCGCCGCAAGGCAAAGACCCGCTAATTGCAGGGCCACGACGCCCAAGGCGAGATTGGCGTTCAAGGACGCCGCGGCGGCGGCGGCAAGGGCGCCCAAGGCGGCGGCGAGGCCATAACGCGCCGGCCCTGGGTCGGTCTCCCGCAAATAAGCAGACCCGCCAAACAAAAACCCAAGCGTCGCCAAACCCAACATTGCAGCAGTGACCAGACCGGACCAAGCGTCCACCCGCAACGCAAGACCTTCGCTCAGCATGTAGGCCGAGGGTCCGCTCGCGAGCACGCCCATGGCGGCGAAGCAGGCTCCAGCGAAGCTCGCGGCAAGCGCCATGAGGGCCGCCGTCAAGGCCAGGCGCGGTCCTGGCGCGAGCAGACAAGCCAGAGCGCCCGCAAGGGGCGCCGACAGGGCGACGCCAACGCCATGTTGTTGGGCCCAAAAGAAAAGCTCCGCCGGGATCATCGTCCCGCTCCGAACCCTGCGCCTCGCCCCGGTTCGGGGTCCTTGAGAGGATCTATGCGTGGCTCGCTTCTGCGCCCGCTCCCTTGTTGGTTTTTATGCACGTTTCGGGGCTCGCTTTGGGGCTCGCTTTGGGGCTCGATGCGGGCGTCCGTTCCGGGATCCATGCCAGGATGGCTTCTGGCGTTGATTGGGGCGCTGAACCCAGAACCATGCCCGGTGGAGGGTTCACCTTCGGCCGCGTCGTCGGCCGCGTCCAGCTCATCGGCCTCCTGGGTCCGGTAAACCTCATTAAGACGCACCGCCAAGGCCGCGCCGAACACCACGTAGGCGCACGCCACAAGACCCGTCGCCGCGGCGAGATCCGCGCTTGAAGGCGGGCCCGCCGCCAGAAGCGCCATCGGCCCCGCATGCGCTACGCCGACGCCGACGGCGCGCTTTAAGGCCGGACGGGCCGCCGCCGCCATCCAAACGCCGAGCGCAGTCAGGGCGGCGGCCAATATCAGCGGGCCGCGCTCCATGAGGATAATCGTTTCCATCTCACCAGACCTCGTCGTTGAGGTCGGACGCGCGGGCCACAAACGCCGCAAACGCGGTTAGCACCGCTCCTGCGAGAGCCAAGGCCGCCCCAGCGCTCAGGAGCGGATCGGCGAGATCGATCGCGAGCAAAGCAGCCTGAAGCGCCAGAGATTCAGGAGCAAGAGCCGGGCCGAGCACGGGTGCGACCCATCCCAGGGCCAAAAACGCCGCGCCGGCCGCCATCAGACCAAGTCGGAAACCCAAGGGAACCGCAGCACGCGCTTCGCGCCAACCTTCGACCAAAAGATGCAAGCTCATCACCGTGCCGACGGCCAAGCCCGCAGCGGCCGCGCCCGCAACGCCCAGGTCCGCTCGCCACGCCAAAAGACCCGCGAGCACCATGAGCAACGGGCCGAAAGCCCGCGCCGCGCGCCTGACAAGATCGACGCCGCCGCTGCTCATGAGGCCTCTTGCTCCGGCCGGTTGGCTTTAGGCGCCCTGCGGCGGATCGGAGCGCGAAGACTTTCCGCCCGCTCGCCGAAGCCCAACAACGCGATCGCCCCAAGCGCCGCCACAATCATGGAACCGACGCCAAGACTTGTAAGGAGAGCGACAGCGGCGGGCCCCAGCATCATGGCGGGGGGCGATAGACGCGGCGGAGCGTCCATCCCGGCCCAAACCAAAGCCAGCCCCAAAGCGATCGCCACCGCTATGCTGCCGAGCGGCGGGCCGTCTTTGCGGACGCGAGCAGGGCGCGGGGACAAGGCGAAGGTCGCGATCACCATGAGCGGCGCCACTGCGCCCAGACCGACGGCGGCGATGAGACCTGAGCCGGCGGCGCCGAAGCCCGCAAATGCCGCGCCCAAAGCCCCGCCCGTCGCCATCAGGTGCAAGCCAAGCGATAAAGGAGAGCGCGCGCCCGCTGCGCCCGTCGCCGACGCCAGCGCCAGAGCGATCGCCGCAAGCCCAACGAGAGAGCCGTAATCGCCGTCAAGCGCGGTCATGGAGAACCGCCGGCCCGCCCAGGCTGTGGAGCAGCGTAGGGGCCAATCACCGGCGCAAGGCCGCCGCCATGGGCGCCGACGGCCAAGGCATGCACCCGCGCCGGCGCCAGGGCCGCAATCACAATCCCAAGCAGCCCAAGCCGCAAAGTGAAGGCGACATCCCAGGCGACGGCGGCCAACGCGATGAGGACAAATCCAGCCCCTACGGTCTCCGCCGCAAGCGTCGCGTGGGCCCGGGTGTAGAAATCTGGAAAGCGCAGCAGGCCGAGAGCAGAGGTGAGCAGCGTCAGAAGCCCCGCCGCTCCAAAAAGCAACGCCGCCGCCAAGCGCGCCGTCGCGATGTTGTCAGGCGTCATGCGCCCTCCTCCGCGCCTGATCCATGGTCCAAAGCTGGCTGGAGCGATCTCAGCCGAAGCACTTTCAAGACCGCCACCGTCAACACAAACCCAAGCCCCAACTGCAGCAGCGCCTGATCGATCAGACCTGGGTCGCCGCTCATGGCGCCGACCGCGGCGACCACGAGGGCGAGCTTGGCGTTAAAACCCGTCGCCGCCAGGGCGCGATCGTGGAAGGTCGGCCCAGCGAAGAGGCGAGCCAGACTGAAGCACGCCGCGGTCAGAACGCCCGCCGCCAAGAGAGCGGCGATCATGGGGCTTCCTCCTGCTCCAAGCGCCTGCTGCGAGGAAGCCCTGCGCGCAGAGCGAGGCCCTCTTCTTTTTGGACGTCTTCATTCAAAACATGGACCATGACCGCCCCAGGACTGAGCGCTACCGCAAACGCACCAGGAGCTTCCGACAGGGCGGCGGCGGCGCGGACTTCTCCGTCACGGTCGCGGACAGCCAGCTTAACGAGCGCAGGCTTGAGTTTGACGTCTGCGGACACCGCGCCCCGCGCCACCTGGAGCGCTCCGACAGCCTTGGCCCGCCAGCGCGCCGGCGTCCCCGCCAAGGCGCGAAGCGCCCGCGGCGCCACCGCCGCGTCCCGACCAAGCCAACCAAGACGGGCCGCGATCAACACGGCGAGGACAACGCTGATCCCGACCGGAACCGCGTCCTGAGACCCCGCTCCGCCCCTGGCGACCACCGCCCAAGCGCTGAGTCCCAAGATGACGAGTAATGCTTGCAGCATCTGGCTCCTGCCCGCTCAGACCCTCGGTCTTAACCCTCCCGCAGGGGATTCGCCACTGCTCGCGGCGCCGACCGCAGCTCGATCGCACGGCTTCGTCAGACGCCCTGTTTCATCATTTCCCGCGCGATGATCAGGCGCTGGATTTCGCTCGCGCCTTCATAGATCCGGAAGATCCGCACATCTCGATAGAAGCGCTCGATCCCATAGTCCGCGACATAGCCTGCGCCGCCGAAAATCTGGACCGCGCGGTCGGCGACCCGCCCAACCATCTCAGAAGCGTAGAGTTTCGAGGCGGAGCACTCGAGCACCACATTGTCTCCCGCATCGCGGCGCCTGGCGGCGTCGAGCGCCATACAGCGGGCGGCATAGGCTTCCGTTTTGCAATCAGCCATCTGCGCCTGAACCATCTGGAAATTCGCCAAGGGCTGGCCGAACTGCTTGCGCGCGCCGGCATAGGCGATGATCTCTTCAATCAGGCGTTGCGCCACCCCTACGCAAACAGACGCAATATGAAGGCGACCGCGATCCAAAACCTGCATGGCGACCTTAAAGCCCTCGCCCTCCGCGCCGAGCCGGAGTTCGGGGCCTACGCGCACATCGTCGAAATGCACGTCGCAGATATGGGCTCCTTGTTGACCCATCTTCTTTTCTGGCTTGCCGACCGATAGGCCGGGGCTGCTCCTCGGGACCAAGAACGCCGACACCCCCCCGCCGCCTTTCACATCCGGATTTGTTCGAGCCATCACGGTGAACAACGAGGCCTTGTTGGCGTTGGTGATGTAGCGTTTGGAGCCTTTCAGCACGTAGTGCTCGCCGTTCCAGATCGCTTGCGTCCGCACGCTGCCTGAATCAGAGCCCGCCTCCGGTTCGGTGAGCGCAAAGCTCGTGACGATCTCGCCAGAGGCGATGCCGGGCAGGTAGTGCGCCTTCTGCTCCGGCGTGCCGAACATCACAAGCCCCTGGCTGCCAATCCCGACATTGGTGCCAAAGCAGGAGCGGAACGCCGGCGAACAGCGCCCCAGTTCCATCGCGACAAGGCACTCGTCCTCCATCGAGAGCCCAAGCCCGCCGTACTCCTCCGGGATCGATAGGCCATAAAGCCCGAGCGCCTTCATGTCGGCGACGACCTCTTCCGGCACCGCGTCCTCATCTGCAACCTGCGCCTCGAGCGGCCGAAGCCGTTCCTCCACGAAGCGGCGAACCGCGGCGATGAACTCGGCTCTTGTTTGGGCGTCGAGCGCCATGGCGTGTCTCTCCTGATCTCTTGGCGCGATCATCGGGCAGTTGCCGCAGCAATCAAGAGGGGCGCTACAACGCGGATCAGGTGGCGAGCGACAAGGCCGCTTGGCTCTGATCCTGGGCCAGCCGGTCGAGGGCGGCGTATGCCTTGCGGGCCTGTTGGACCTGGTCGGTGACGGGACCAGGCGACAGCTGTTGCGGCGCCGCGGACGTCTCGGCAGGGTCCTCTTCCTCAGCCTCTTGCGTGTACGGAAACGCCGCCATGCCTTCGGTCATGAGCATTGCCGCAATCGCAGCGCCCGCCTTGCCGTGGGCTGCGGCGGCGAAGGCGGCTTCAGCCTCGTGGCGGCTCAAAACGCCGTCCTTGTTGGCGTCCACCCGCGCCATCCACTGCTTTTCACTTTCGCCGGGGGCCCCCAGGCCCATTTTGTGGATGACCCCGCTTGCCTTCAGCTCGCGGGGAGCGATCACCCCGTCCCGGTTGTCGTCGACCTTGGCGAACACCTTGCGCCCCAGGCTCACGGCCTTCGCCACGCCAACTCCGCCGCCGCCTTCGATCCGCATGATCCGCCTCAAAGCCTTGGCGCTTCTGCGCTTCGCCTTTCCTTAGAACACAAAGCCCTTAACGCCTCGCGCAGGCGTGCTATGTGGCGACGCAGCAGAACCGGAAAGATTGTCGATGGCTGACGACGCAACCCCAAACGCCTACGGCGCCGCCTACACAATGACCGATGGCCCCTTCAAGGGCTGGATCAGCTGGGGCCAAGGCCAGGACCCCTATGAGACGCTGGTCGGGCCTTTCGCGTACAGGGTGCATGACGACGGCGCGCTCGAGATCGCCTTCCAGCCGGAGCGGCGGCATCTGAACGGAGCGAACGCCATCCATGGCGGTTGCCTGATGAGCTTTGCCGATTTCGCCCTCTTCGCGATCGCCCACCACAGCCTTAAGGGTGGGGTCATGGCCGTGACCCTGACCTGCAATTCAGAGTTCCTGGCCGCCGGCGGGACAGATGGCCAGGTCACGGCGGAAGGCGAGGTGCTGAAAGAAACCGGGTCCTTGATCTTCGTCCGCGGCGTCTTAAAGCAAAACGCAAAACCGATCTTGGCGTTTTCCGGAACCCTGAAGAAAATCAAACCCCGCTCCGCCGGGTGATCGCATCGCATTGCCGGTAAACGAATGGGGCCTGCAAAAGGCCACGCTTGGCCTTATGCTGCGACGTCATGGGCCAAACCCACACCCACGCTCCCCTAGGCTTTCGCGACCGTTTGATCGCCAGCATTGAAGATGCGCGCGATCAGCTGACGCACCGGGACGCCAACGCCGCCGCACACCGTTGCCGCGTGGCCCTGAAGCGCGCCAGGGCGTTGGCGCGCCTCGCACGGCTCGCCGCTCCTGACGCAGCCCGCGCCTTGAACACCCAGGCCCGCGCCGTGATGGCGGCCCTCAGCGCCTCCCGCGACGCCGCCGCCATGGCCGACGCCGCCCGTTTCGCCGCGGCCGGCGCTCGACCAAAGGCCAAGGCGGCGCTCCTGCTCGTCGCCCAGCGCTTAGCCGGATCCGCCGCTGTAACAGCGCCCGACGCGCTGAAAGCGGTGAAGGCCGACCTCGCCCGGCTTTTGATCCGGGCAAAGGCCTTCCCTCCAGTTTCCGACGCCGATCTTGTGAAAGGGGCCGAAGTCCTGGAAGCCAAGGCCCACCGCGCATTTCTCAAAGCCCACGGCCGCGGCTGCGCCGAACGCCGTCATGCCTGGCGCAAGCGGGCCAAGGACGTGCAGGTGGCTGGGAAGATGCTTGGCCCCGTCTGGCGGCGCCACGGCAGACCAAACGCCGCAGCCGCCGTAGGGCAAGCTTTGGGCGCCGAGCGCGACCTTTTGCTGTTGGAGGACAAGCTGCGCGACGAGCCCGCCCTCGCCGGCAGGGCGCGCGCTGCAGCCAAAGCTATCCAAAGCATCCGGCTCGCGCGCCGGGTCATGGGCGCCCACGCGGACCGCTTAGGCGCCAAACTCTATCGCTGACGGAATGGGTCCAAAAGCCCTTGGCCCACCCGGTCCGCGGTCTGAGCCGAAACCCCGTCGAGCCCCAAGGCTCCCATGCCTGCGGCCCCCGGCGCCCGCCACGAGCCGAAAAGCCGGTCCCACAGGGTCATCACGCCGCCATAGTTCGTCTTTTGGTCCGAGGCGATGACCCCGTGATGCCGCTCATGCGCAGCGGGCGTGGCGATGACAAGCCGTAGCGCTTGGTCCACCCAAGGGCTCAGCCGGATGTCGGCATGGGTGAACAAAGCTCCCAACGCCAAGGCCGCCTCATAGACGAGGACCGCCTCCAGCGGCGCGCCAACCGCAATCACGACCGCGCTTTTCCAAAACAAAGAACCGACCAGCTCAAGCGGGTGAAACCGCCACGCTGTGGTGACGTCCAGAGTGGTGTCGGTGTGGTGCACCCGATGCAGCCGCCACAGGAACGCGTTCTCATGCAGCGCCCGGTGCTGGGCATAAACCGCCAAATCGAGCGCCAAAAACGCGAGGACGAACGCCATAGCCGGGGGCGCCGACGCCCAGGCCAGAAGCCCTATCCCCTGGCTCGCCGCCCATTCCGCCACGGCCACAGGCCCGATGACCGCGAGCACCCTTCCAAGGCCAAAACCCACCCCCCCAAGGGTGAGATTAAGCCCCCACCGCGCCGCTCGCCGTCGAGGGCGACTGGACCGCGGCGCTTGCAGCGTCTCCAGAACCAAAAGGAGCGCCAAAGCGCCCCACAAGAGGCCAAACCGCCAGGCGTCAGCCCCGATCTCCATCAGTTACGGCGGGGTCTGGCCACAGGGACGCTCCGCCATCCGCGCGCGCCAGGCTTTAAGATGCGGCAGCTCCTCGCCTGGCCGCCAGCGCATCATTTTGGCGAAGTCCATGCCAGCCAGCACCGTGATGTCCGCGCTCGTAAAGCGGTCGCCTGCAATGAACGGCCGCGCTTTCAAAAGCCCGTCAAACCAAACCGCCATGCGCATGGCGCCGTCCCGGTAATAGTCCGCCACCGCCGCGTTTTGGTTCAGCTCGACCTTGCCGAGAAGGGGGCTCCCGTGCCTCACCCACAGCATCAAGGGCATGGAGAACATCAGTTCCGCGCGCCGGTCCCACATTTCAATCTCGGCCCGCTCGAAACCGTCGCGACCCATGAGGTTGGGCTCGGGATAAAGGCTTTCCAGATACGTGCAGATCGCCCGGCTTTCGGTGAGAATGCGCCCATCGCCGAGTTCCAGGCACGGCACCTGGCCCAATGGGCTTTTTTCGCGAAAAGCGTCCTGCCGCTGTTCTCCTTCCGGCAGGGCGAGGACCGTCTTCTCGATTTCTTCTCCAATGCCCTTCTCCGCCAAAAACATGGTCACCCGACGGGGATTAGGGGCGTAAGGCGCGAGCCACAGCTTCATCAATGATCCTCTTCCTCAGCGAAACATGGCCTCTGGCATCGCCGCCACAACGCTTGCTGTCATCATCGTTGCAAGAAAACCCGGCGCAAGCGACTTCCAGGCCAACTCCAAAATCAGGGCGCGTCGATCCGGCGGGAACAGGGCGGTGAGCCCCGCGACCATGATTCCCACTGACCCCACATTCGCAAAGCCGCAGATCGCATAGGTCATGATCATCCTGCTCCGCTCAGAGATCGCCAGCTCGGGATTGGAGAGATCGATAAAGGCGATGAACTCAGTCAGGAAGAGCTTGACTCCCAAAAGCTGACCAGCGACCTCGGCGTCGGCCCATGACACTCCCATGACGTACGCCAAGGGCGCAAAAGCCCAGCCCAAAATGCGTTGCAGGGTCAGAGGGGCCCCGGCCACATCAGGAGCGAGAGCCATGAGCGCGTTGGCAAGGGCCACCAGCGCCACGAACACGATCAGGGTGGCCGCGATGTTAAGAACCACCTGGAGTCCATCCTGGGTCCCGCGGGTGATCGCGTCCATCGAAGACTCGTATTTCAGGTCGGAGGTGTAATCTGATACCGCGCCGCCCTGGCCTGGGATTTCAGGGATCATAATCCGGGCGAGCAAAACGCAGGCCGGAGCGGAAATGATCGAGGCGACCAAAACATGAGCGGCAGCGTTGGGAAGGACGGGACCCAAGAAAAGCGCATAGGCGACGAGCGTCGACCCCGCCACGGTGCCCAGACCCAGCACCATCATCATGAAAATCTCAGACCTGGTGAGCTTGTCGAGATATCCCCGGATCACGATCGGGCTTTCCACCATTCCCATGAAGATATTCGCCGCAGCAGCCGTCGCCGAGGCGCCGCCAATGCCCATGGTCTTTTGGAAAACCAATCCAAAGCCGCGAATAACCACCTTCAGCAATCCCCAATGCCAGAGCAGCGCCGAAAGCGCTGAAATCACGAGAATCAGCGGCAGAACGCGAAAGGCGAAAATGAACGGGGCGTCGCCGCCGGGACTTGCGACCATATAGGGTTGGTCGCCTCCCCCAAGGAAGCTGAAGACAAATTTCGTTCCCTCGTCGGTCGCCGCAGCCAGACCGTTAAAGGAACCCGCCACCGCCGTTAGAGCGGGCTGCGTTTGCGGAAAAGCGAACATCAGCGCCACAAGCCCGGCCTGAAGCGCCAAGGCTCCCGCCGCCATCACGAAAGGAAACCGGCGTTTGTTCTCCGACAAAAGCCAGCAAAAAAACAGGATGGCCGCAATCGCCAAAAGGCTGCGGGCGTTATCCAGGCTATAGATCACGGTCCAATCCCCAAAACACGGCGCTCGAGCAAGGCTAGGCCCGTCGCTGTCCCACCGCAATCCAAGCCTGCATCTCCTTCCCGTTCTCAGCCTTCTTTCACGGCCCCTGGCACGGCCCCTGGCACGGCCCCTGGCACGGCCCCTGGCACGGCCCCTGGCACGGCCCCTGGGCCCTTGCGCCGAAACAGACGCGGGCATGTCCCCGCCGCTTGGAGCGGGGTCGCTTCGGCCTCTGCGCCCAAGCGAGGCTCGGACTTGAAGCCGGCCGATGCCGCGACCAACGGAACTCCGAGCAGATTGGAAAACACCGGCCTTTGCGGCAAACGCCTCTCCAGCAAGGGGACCCCCAGCGCCTGCGCCTGCACGCGGCGCCCATGCCGGCCCACGACGAGGCCATGGGGCGGCCAGCCGCCCGGGGCCCGCCTTCCTCCCGATCCCGCATCGTCTTTCGCCCTAGTCCCCACGCTTCCGCCACAAGCCTCCTTACGGGCCAGACACGCCCAAGACTGCGCTTATAAGAAGGGTCTCTCTCCCGGGCGTCCGCCTTCCCTCGCCAGAGCACGGCGATCAAGGATCGCCCGCCGCCGCCCGCGCCTGAGGCGACCAAATCCGGCGTCTCTGTCCGGTCGCCTCAGACATCGGCGCGCCTGCGTTGACCGCTTTCCCCAAAGGCATGCTTGACCGGACGCTTTTGGCGAGACATGTGACGCCCGCTCTCAGCTCATCCTGAGCGCGCCCGAATAGAAAGAGGAGTGCCGTTCATGTCCGCCATCCGCTTCGACGGTAAAGTCGCCATCGTCACCGGGGCCGGCGGGGGCCTGGGGCGGTCCCATGCGCTCGAGCTGGCGCGCCGCGGCGCAAAGGTCGTTGTGAATGATCTGGGCGGTGCGATGGACGGCTCGGGCGGCAATTCCGAAGCCGCCCTCAAGGTCGTGGAGGACATCAAGGCCGCGGGCGGCGAAGCCATCGCCAACGGCGCATCCGTCACCGACGACGCGGGCGTCGCGGGGCTGGTGAGACAGACGATGGATCAATGGGGCCGGGTGGACATTCTGATCGCCAACGCCGGCATCCTCCGCGACAAGTCGTTCTCCAAAATGGAGATCGCCGATTTCGACGCCGTCATGGCCGTCCACCTCATGGGGACCGTGAAGCCGGTGAAGGCTGCCTGGGAGATCATGAAAGCCCAGAACTACGGGCGGATCGTGGTCACCACCTCCTCGACCGGCCTTTATGGCAATTTCGGCCAGGCGAACTACGGCGCGGCAAAGCTCTCGCTGGTCGGCTTCATGAACACGATGAAAATCGAGGGCGCGAAGAACAACATCAAGATCAACGCGATCAGCCCCGTCGCCGCCACCCGCATGACCGAAAACCTGATGCCGCCGGAAATGCTGACGCTTCTGAAGCCCGAATATGTCACCCCTGGCGTGGTCTACCTCGTCTCCGAAGACGCGCCCACGGGCGCCATCCTCACCGCCGGCGCAGGCGTGTTCTCGCTGGCGAGAATCTACGAGACCGATGGCGTCTGCCTTAAGGAAGGCGGCATCACGGCGGAGGAAGTGGCCGCCAACTGGGGCAGGATCGCTGACCCCACGGGCCAAGAGCACTACGAACAAGGCGGCGGCCAGACCGCAAAATTCATGCGTAAATTGCAGGGGGGATGAGGGCGCTGCTGGCGGATAGCCCCCTTATCCCACAGCCCAAAATCAGTCCGTCAATCACCCCCGTTGACGCCGACATCGGGGACAAAGGCTTCTAGGCTTTGAGGCGTCAAACGGTTCGCGCGTCGGTAGCGGGAAGGACAAATTTCTCTTTACTCGGATCATCAAATCGCCCCTGGCTGGAAGGATCACGTTCGAAGCGAACGCCTTCGTCAGCCGCACAAGGCAACGACCTCAGGGCTCTGCAATAAGACGCCTGGGAAGCCGGGCCGTGCGGCGGGGATCGAGGCGATCAAATCCCAGACTGAATAAAACCACACGGCACGCCGGATCGGACCGGCGCCCGCCGCTCCCCCATTTCATCCCGCTACGGTTCCTTCGTATGCGGATCCATTGGCCCCTTCCGGGGCTCGAGCCGCCGCACCCTACCCCACCAGCCGCGCCTTGATCGCCGCCTGTTCGGGCGGGCTCACTTGCAGCACGCTCTCCACATAGTCCGAGAACCGATCAAACCGCCCCGCGATCGCGCCGAAATAGGCGCCGAGATAATCCTCCTGCACCCCCATCATCCGCCGCAGCGCCTCATCGGAAGGATTGGCGCCATAGCGGGTGAAAATCCGCTCTCGCATGCGGGGGATGCGCGCTTCCAGGTTCGAGACCGCGTTCGTCATCAGATAGTCCGCCATCACGGCGTCTTTGGCGACCCCCAAGAGCCGCAGCGTCAAAGCCGCAAGCGACCCCGTCCGGTCCTTGCCCGCCGCGCAGTGGATGACCGCTGGCCGTTCGTCCGTCGCAAGCCCCTTCAGGAAGCCCGAGAACAGCGCCACATAGCGCGGCTCATAGGGATAGGTCTCGTAGGCATGGATCATGTAGCGGTCGACGCTGGAGACGCTCCACTCGCTGCCTGTGGCCACGGCCTCGTGCGGCGGCGGCGCCACCAGCCCCTCGTCATTGGATAGCACCCGCACCCCCCGCCCAGGCCAACGGTTGGGCTCGGCTTCCCGCTCTTCCGGCCGACGCAAATCGACCACCATCCCCACGCCGAGGCCGTTGAGCGTGGCCTCGTCCTCCGTCGTCGCCTCCGCAAAATGCGCTGACCGGAACAAAAGCCCCCTGGCCACCCGGCCGCCGTCCTCGGTCTCATACGCACCGAAGTCACGGAAGTTCAAAACGCCGTTGAGCGGCATCACACGGTTCTGCATCAGATGTCTCCGGGAGAGGCGACCTCTTATGGCCGAGGCCACGCCCTCGTGCTAGCCTCCATCCCATGACGCGCGTGTCATTATCCCGCCGCACGGTGCTCGCCGCCGCAGGGTCTGCAGCGGCCTGGGCGGCTGGCGCAAGCGCGCCCCCGCCGGAGGCCTGGACTTTGGAGATCGAGAGCTTTGACGGCGAGAGCATCGCCTACCGCGCCATGGGCATTGGCCGTCCTTTGGTTCTTCTGCACGGGTTTTTATCGACGGCCCAGCAAACCTGGATGGCTTCAGGCTTGGCTGAGCGCCTCGCCGCCTCCCGCCGCCGGGTGATCTTGCCGGACTTCCGCGGCCATGGCCGCTCCGCCAAACCGCAAGACCCGGCCCGCTATCCTCCTGACATTCTGGCGATGGACATCGAGGCCCTGCTCGAACAGCTAGAGATCACGGACTGCGACATCGCCGGCTATTCGCTTGGGGCCCGGATCGCTGCGCGCCTTATGGTTCGCGGCTTGCGTCCCCGCAAACTCGCCCTGTGCGGCATGGGCTTTGAAGGCCTCACCGCGATCGCGGCCCGCCAGGCTCATTTCGAGAACCTCATCGTCAATGGCGAAAACAGCGGCAATCCCCGCGCCGCCCGCGTCGTCGCCGCCATGATGGAGCAGGCTGGTATTAGCCAGGCCGTGGCTTTGGCCGTTCTGCGCAGCCAGCTGGACACAACCCCGGAAGACCTTGCGGGTTTTGAAGCCGAAACCCGCATTGTCTGCGGAACCCGCGACCGCGACAACGGCGACCCCGCCCGTTTGTCCACAGCGATCCCAGGGGCGGTGCTGGAGCAGCCCGACGGCGACCATCTTTCAACCGTCAGCGCGCCCGCCTTCGCCGACGCGCTGGCGCGGTTCTTCAGTGAAGACCGCGGCTAGGTATACATCCTAGCGCTCTTTTTCGTCCAAGTGGCCTTCTGTTTGCAGCCGTCGGCCTGGTCGAAAAAGGCTTCAGTGTCGTCGCGTTTCCTCCATACGGGTCAAGAGCGGCTCAAGGATGCTGCTGTAATCGTCGGTCCAAACCCGGCGATCGGAGGGATCCATCAGACGCCACCGGCCCTCAGCCAAAAGCGG
Source organism: Alphaproteobacteria bacterium (assembly GCA_018971945.1). Classification (GTDB taxonomy): domain Bacteria; phylum Pseudomonadota; class Alphaproteobacteria; order Caulobacterales; family Aquidulcibacteraceae; genus REEB509. The sequence goes on from JAGWZH010000049.1 coordinate 21,722, forward strand.
AGCAAGAGCTTCTCTATCCCTGGCGATGACGACGGCCTGCGCTGGAAGATTGGCCCAGCGTTCTGTTCCCACCACGTTGGCCGCATTGCTGAAAGTCTGTTCAGCCACGATGGCTCCAGCCGCCCGCGCCGTCCGGCCCACAACATCTGACAAAGCCAGATTGCGATTGGAAATATGGATGACGGCGATCCCGCTCTCTGAGATGCGGCTGAGGTACAAACGCATGGCTTCGAGCGTGAGGAGATGGGTTGGCACCGCATCAGAGGAGAACGCGTCGACAAGCAGAAGATCGACCGAATCCTGTGGTTCTTCCTGCAACAAGAGGCGGCCATCGCCGATAATGATCTCCGCCTGCGGCGCGCAGCGAGAGAGGAGTGTGAAATAGTCAGGGTTCCTCGCCACATCGACAACCAACGGATCGATTTCAAAGAACTTCCAACGCTGCTCGGGGGTCGCATAACAACTGATCGCGCCAACGCCC
>JAGWZH010000050.1 GCA_018971945.1 Alphaproteobacteria bacterium
CCATGACCCCGCCGGAATGGCCCGAAAGCCTTTTGGTGTTCGGGTCTGGCGCGATCGGCATCGAGTTCGCAAGCTTCTACGCCGCTTTGGGCGTGAAGGTGACGGTGGTGGAGCTGTTGGATCGGATCCTTCCAGCCGAGGACGCCGAGATCAGCGCGTTCGCACGAAAACGATTTGAGAAAGAGGGCATGACGATTCTGACAAACGCCAAGGCGTCGAATCTGAAGGTCGGCCCGTCTGGCGTGGAAGCCATGCTCGAGCGAGGCGGAAGGACCGAAACGCTCAGCGCAAGCCACGCGATCCTCGCCATCGGGATCACGGGGAACACAGAACATCTTGGGCTTGAGGCGCTAGGCGTGACCCTGGACCGCGGCCACGTGGTCACCGACGCGATCGGCAAAACAAACGTGGACGGGCTCTATGCGATCGGCGATGTGACGGGCGCGCCGTGGCTTGCGCACAAAGCGAGCCATGAGGGGGTTGTGTGCATCGAAGCCATCGCGGGACTGCATCCTCATTCCTTGGACAAAACCCGGATCCCAGGTTGCACCTACTCTCACCCGCAAGTGGCGAGCATAGGTCTGACAGAGGCGCGGGCGAAAGACGCTGGCCGCGTGGTGCGCGTCGGCCGTTTCACCTTCCAAGGGAATGGCAAAGCCATCGCCCTTGGCGAAGATCAGGGGATGGTAAAAACCATTTTCGACGCCGAAACCGGGGAATTGTTGGGGGCCCACATGGTCGGCGCGGAAGTCACCGAGCTGATCCAGGGTTTCGCCATCGCCATGACCGGGGAGCTGACCGAGCAGGACCTGATGCAGACGGTGTTTCCCCACCCAACCCTCTCCGAAATGATGCACGAGGCGACCTTGGACGCGTTTGGCCGCGTCATTCATCTTTAGCGGACCGACTTTGTTCGGACCGATCAAGAGTTCTGGGAACGGGGCTCTTGTCGGGCCTTTCCCCAATGGCCAGAGAAGGCGAACAAAGTCCAAGATCCGTTACTGGACCGCCTAGCGCCGATAGGGTTCGGCTAAAAGCGTGGCGACTCGCTTAAGGCGCGACCTCCGTCGCACGCTGACCGACCCTGCGATCTGTTGGCCTGCCTGCGTCAACGGGGGGAGCGAGGCGCGCGCCGCCGACGACCGCAAAGCACAGCGCCTTAATCATGTTGCAGACTTGACCAGGGCGGAGCGATCTCTCGAGGGCGAACGCTTAAGCAGCCTCTTGCCCATCCGCGTTTTCGGACGCCATTTTTTGAATGGTCTGATAGTCCGTTTTGCCTGTGCCAAGCACCGGGATTTCTGTGATTTTAATGATCTTTTTGGGCAGCGAGATCTCCGGCGCGCCTTTTTCCTGCGCCCAATGGATCAGCTGGGTCAGCTCCGCGTTGGGATTGTCCGAGATCAGGATCACCTTCTCGCCTTTCCGCGCGCAGGGCACGGAAACAGCGGCATGGTGGTGTTCTGGCCAAATCTGGGCTGCAATTCCCTCCACCGCGTTCAAGGAAACCATCTCACCGCCCACTTTGGCGAAACGCTTCACACGCCCTTTGATGGTGACGAAGCTTTCCCCGTCCACGCTCACCACGTCGCCCGTGTCGTGCCAGCCCTCGGGTAGGGGATCGATGCCCCCGGGAGCCTGAGGATTGAGATAGCCCTTCATGACATTGGCGCCGCGAACGATGAGCTTTTGGCCCTCAGTAATCCCTGCGACCTCCTCCAGTTTCCATTCGATACCCGGCAAGATCTGTCCGACAGTGCCATGACGGTTCGCGATCGGGCTGTTTACTGCGATCACGGGGGAGGCCTCGGTGGCCCCATAACCCTCGAGAAGATCGACGTCGCCAAACTTCTTCCGGAACAGCTCTCGGGTTTCCGGTTTGACCCGCTCAGCGCCCAAGACACAGAACTTCAGCGACGAGAGTTCGCCTTTTCCAGCGCTGCGGGCGTATTGGGCGGCGAAAGTGTCGGTCGCCAAGAGCACGTTCGCGCCGCACTCCGCGATCAGCTTGGGGATGTCCCGCACATGCAGCGGCGAGGGGTAGAGGAACGCCTTTCTTCCTGACAGGAGGGGAAGAAGCGTGCCCCCTGTGAGGCCGTAGCAATGGAACATCGGAAGCGGATTGAAAAACACCCAATCCGGCTCAAACGCGATGTGCGCGTTGATTTGCTCAACATTGGCGACGAGGTTCTGATGGCTCAGCACCGCCCCCCGTGGCGCGCCGAAAGAGCCTGAGGTGAAAAGAATGACGGCTGCATCGTCGTGGTGGGCCTGGGCGCGGAAGGAAGAGGGGAACGCGGCTTTGAGAACGGCTCCAAGCTTATCGCCAAGACCGATCGTTTCGCGCACCTGTTCCAGATAGGTGATCTCGGCATGGGTGCTAAGGCTTGCGGCGACGTCTTCCAGCTTGGCGGTCTCGATAAAGCGATGGGCGGTGAGAACCCGCTTGACGCCTGCTGACTCCAGCGCGGACCGCATGTTCATCGCGCCGGAAGTGAAATTCAGCATCACCGGCACGCGACCGACGGCGTGGAGAGCGAAGAACACCACGGTGCAACCGACGCCTGTGGGCAGCATGACGCCGACGCGTTCGCCTTTCTGCGTCAGTGTTTTCAATTTCCCGCCGAGGGCGAACGCCGCCCTGATCAGGTCCCGATAGGTCAGAACCTTTCGGTCGTGGTCCTCTAGAATGGGGGTCTTGACCCCGCGTTCCTTGGCAATCCGCAACAGTGCGTCGAACAAGGTGATCTGGGCCCTCGCCGGATCAAAGTTCTGCCGCCCCATAGCTCGCTCTCCATGCTGTCGCCGCGGGTTTTTCAGCGCTTGCCGCTATTCGGACCCACCCGGCTTGTGGCTCGGTGTCGTGAGAGATGTTTCATCCTTGTAACAAGGGCTAGCCGAATTGCGCAATCGTGAACAGCTGCAGTGGGATCCCAGTCCCGGTCCTCGCCCGTTGAAGCCCGGCGTGAAAGGCGCCATTTCTGCCGGCATGGCTACGCTTATAGACGCCCGCGAGGGTCCCAAGGCTCGGCACCCGGAAAAGCAGCACCGGGCCGATAATCCCTCGCCCCGAAAGCCGGACTGGATCCGCGTCCGGGCGCCTGCAGGCGGCGTATTTGCCGAGACCATGGCTGTGGTCAGAGACAAAAAGCTCGTCACGGTCTGCGAAGAGGCCTCCTGTCCAAATATTGGGGAGTGTTGGAGCCAGAAGCACGCCACGTTCATGATCATGGGAGAGGTTTGCACAAGGGCCTGCAGTTTCTGCAACGTGTCGACAGGAAAGCCGGCGCCTTTGGATGCGGACGAACCGCGGCGGGTCGCCGAGGCTACCGCAGCCATGGGACTGAGCCACGTCGTGGTCACATCGGTGGACCGCGACGACCTCGACGACGGCGGGGCGGGGCACTTCGTGGCCGTGATCAAAGCGATAAGACAGGCGTCTCCAGCCACAACCATCGAGATACTCACCCCGGACTTTTTGAGGAAGGAGGGGGCGGCGGAGGCGGTGATCGAGGCCCGGCCGGACGTCTTCAACCATAATCTTGAGACCGTGCCGCGCCTTTATTTGTCGATTCGTCCAGGCGCCCGCTATTTCCATTCGCTGCGTCTTCTTGAGCGCGTGAAAGAGCGCGATCCGGCCCAATTCACAAAATCGGGCCTGATGGTCGGTTTGGGCGAAACCAAGGAGGAAGTGATGCAGGTCATGGACGATATGCGCTCTGCCGGCATCGACTTTCTCACCATCGGCCAGTATCTGCAGCCCTCGCCGAAGCATGCTGGGGTTGACCGTTATGTCCGCCCCGAAGAGTTCGAGGCTTACGAGACGATCGCTTACGCCAAAGGGTTCTTGATGGTGTCCGCCACCCCTTTAACCCGGTCCAGTCATCATGCGGGCGAAGACTTCGCGAAGCTTCGGGCCGCGCGCGCCCGCCAGCTCGCCGAGGCCCAAGCATAAGCCTCGGGTGGCCGCTGTCGCTCTTGACGTGCGCAAGCACCTGCCGTTTCGGCCGCGGGACCTTCATGGTCTTGTGACGGATGTGCGGCGTTATCCGGAATTCATTCCCTGGGTGCAGTCGATCAGCCTCCGGATGGAGCAGGAAGACGTCCACGGTTGGACGGGGGTCGCCTCGGCCCTGGTCGGTTGGCGCGCCTTCACCGAGCGCTTTGAAACCCGGGTCGTCTCGCGTCCGGAGGCGGGAACGGTCTCCGTCCGGCTCGTGCAAGGGCCTTTCAAGGTGCTGGAGAACGATTGGCTCTTGCAGCCCGCACCGCATGGCGGGGGCACGGCCTTGCTGTTCCGCATCCGCTATCAATTCAAGAACCCGGTTTTGCAGGCGGTGGCTGGCGCCAACCGAGAATTGGCTGCGAACCGGATCATGGCTGCCTTCATCGAGGAGGCCCGCCGCCGTTTTCCCGCGGCGGGTTCAGGTCCAGTTTGAAGCGGGCTTGCCCGCGATCATGGCGCGCATCAGCGCAATCGCGGCGTCCACGGTCTTTAGCCGGATCTCCTGGCGCGACAGGGGGCCGAGGCGCAGGGCCTCATGCCGCAAGCGGTGATTGTCGCGGGCGCAGGCGATATGGACGAGGCCCACGGGTTTGAGCGCTGACCCTCCGCCGGGCCCCGCCACCCCTGTCGTGGACACCGCGATGTGCGCCCGGCTCTCGCGCAAAGCGCCTTCCGCCATGGCCCGTGCGACAGGCTCGCTGACCGCGCCCATGTCCGCGATCAGGTCCCCTGGAACCCCCAAAAGCTCTTGTTTGGCTTGGTTGGAGTATGTCACGTATCCGCGCTCCATGACCGCGGAGGATCCCGGGATTTCGGTCAGGCAGGCCGCGATCAGCCCGCCCGTGCAGCTTTCGGCGGTGACGATCTTCAACCGCCGCTCCTCCGCCTCCGCCAACAGCAACCGCGCCGCCATCAGAGTCTCGTCAGGAAACATGAACTCCTCCCAAGACCCCATAATGAATCATAGCCGCGGCGGTCCGTCGAGGGTCGCAGCAGTTTCCCCTTGCGCAGGGACCAGAGAGACGGCGACAAGCGCTGGACAGCGCGCCGCTGTCATTTCTTGAGGCGGCGCCGAGAGGCTCTCATGAACGCCTTCGCCCGTCGGGCCGCCGCGCCTGTGTTCACGCTTGCCATCCTGTCTTCCGCGGCGCTGATTTTTATTCTGCAGCCGCTGTTTTCCAGGATGACGACCCCTCTTTTGGGAGGATCGCCCGCGGTTTGGAACACCTCGATGGTGTTTTTCCAAGGCGCGCTCTTGGTCGGCTACGCCTATGCGCACCTGCTCACCAGGGTCAAAGACCTGCGGCTTCAGGCGCTTGTGCACGCCCTTATGCTGGCCTTTGGCGCGCTTTCGCTGCCGATCGCGGCGCCCTTGGCTGGTCCGGAGAACTCCGCCGCGCCCCAATTATGGCTTCTTGGCGTTTTGGCGCTTGCGGTGGGGGCGCCTTACGCGGTTGCGTGCGCCACAGCGCCTTTGCTGCAGGCTTGGTACGCGCGGACTGGGCGAGAGGACGCGCACGACCCTTATTATCTTTACGCCGCAAGCAATGTGGGAAGCCTAGGCGGGCTCATTGCCTACCCGCTTCTGATTGAGCCCAACACGGGGCTGGAAGCCCAGCGTCTGAGCTGGAGTCTGGGCTACGCCAGTGTGGCGCTTCTGATCTTGGCCAGCGTCGTTTTGGCGTTGACCGCCAAAGGCGCAGCGCCGCTAAAGGCCGCGGAGCAGGCCGCCCGGCCTCGCTGGAGCCAACGGCTGTTCTGGCTCGTCGCCGCAGCTTTGCCTTCGAGCCTGTTGCTGGGCGTGACGCTTCACATCTCCACCGATGTCGCCTCTGCGCCGTTCCTCTGGGTGGCGCCGCTGGCTCTTTATCTCATCACTTTCATCGTCGCGTTCGCCCGAGGCGGGGAACGCCTTGCGCCCTTGATGCGCCTTTTGGCCCCCATAAGCCTTGGCGCGCTGATCCTCAGCTATGCAATCTTCAATAACTGGCCCGTGCAGCTTGCCGCCAATCTCTCGGCGTTCTTCATCTGCGCCCTGGCTTGCCATCTGACCCTGGCGCGGACCCGGCCCGAAGCAGCCCGCCTGACGGAGTTTTATCTCTGGGTGTCCCTGGGCGGGGTCGTGGGCGGAGCCGCGACCGCCCTTCTCGCTCCCATTGTCTTCAATGATGTCTATGAGTACCCCCTCGCCCTCGCCGCCATCGCCGTGGTGGTCGCCCGGGGAGGGGCGCCGAACGCCTGGCCGCGGCTCACGACGGCGTTCCTAGCGGGTTCTTTGGCGCTTTTGGTCCCATCAGGACTTCTCCTCGCCCACTCTCCGCAGCGAACCGCCCTCTTCTGCGCCGCCATCGGAGCGGCGGCGTCCTTGATCTGCGCGGGGCTTCTGGAGCGCCGGAGCGAGAAGGGCGATCCCGCACGGCCGATCACCTTGGCGTTTTTCTTTACCGCCCTGGCCTCGGCGGCGTTCTTGGCCTTCGCCACGGCTTCCTCCGACTGGCTCTTCCTTGAGACGCAAAACGAAGAGGGCGGCCGCTCTTATACGATGGTCGCCCATTGGGGCTGGGTCTTGGGCGGCCTTGGGCTCCTCAATCTCGGGTTTTTGATCCGGACGGCGTCGGCGCCGGCCCGAGACCAAAGCCTTGGCGAACATGGCCTCGCCATCGCTTCAGGCGTCGGCCTCGCCTTTGTGGGCCTTGGGGTCTCCCTCGCCGTCTATGGCGCCGACCTGTCGAGAGCGGTGATCTATTACGCAAGTCTCGCATTTATCGCGATCGGGTTCGTATTGAATGGCGCAAGGCCATGGGCTCTTGGGGCCATGGTTCTCGCCGCCTTCGTCGTGATCTATGCGGACGATCAACGAAACCTGCAGATTGTGAGCCAGGATCGCAGCTTTTTTGGCGTTTTACGGGTGGTGGACTATCCTTCCGGCTCCGAGGAGGAAGGCGACCTCCGGGTTCTTTATCATGGGACAACGATCCACGGCGCCCAATTGACCGGGGAATTGGCGGCGTTGCGGCCGCTCACCTATTACAACCCTTCAACCTCTTTGGGCGAAGCCGCCGCCCGGGCGGCGCGGGCGAACAGACCCGCTCATCTCGGGCTTATCGGCCTTGGCGCAGGCGCCACCGCATGCCTTTTGTGGAACGAGGAGGACGATCTGACGATCTTTGAGATCGACCCGGAAGTCGTGGCCCTGTCGGTCGGCGAAGGGGCTCGCTTCACCTATGTCAATGGGTGCGCGCCTGACGCCGATGTGCGGGTCGGAGACGCCCGTTTGATGGTCCAGAGAGAGCCCGATGGCGCCTTCGACGTGCTGGTTGTGGACGCTTTTTCCTCTGACGCGATCCCTGCGCATCTTCTCACAAGAGAGGCTGTGGCCGGCTATATGGACAAGATCGGTGCTGGGGGCGCGGTGGTATTGCATCTATCGAACCGCAACATGTCGCTTGTGTTGGAAGCGTCGCGGGTGGCGCATGAATTGGGTCTGACCGCGATTTGGCGCACCAGCGCGGGCGATGAACGGGCAGGGGTCTTCGGTTACGGCGCCTTGCCCGCCACCACCATGGTTTTGGCCAAGAGCCCTGAGGCCCTTGCCGCGATGCGGTTCCATCAGGGCGAGTGGTGCATCCCACCTGTCGCGCCTGGCCGGGCTTGGTCAGACGATTACATCAATGTGCCCCGCGCGCTTTACGAGCATTTTTCTGGTCTGGAGAGCGCACTCATCGATGGCGCGCATCGGCCCTGCCAAAGCCCGCCGGGGCTTTTGCCCGCGCGCAAACGTCTATCTTAGGGCGACGCTCGCCAGCGCCTGCGCCGCGAGACCTTCTTCGCGTCCAGTAAAGCCGAGCCGTTCGGTTGTGGTGGCTTTGACGCTCACTGTCTCGAGCGGCAGGCCCAGGAGGGCGGCTGTGGCCTGCCGCATGGCGGCGCGATATGGCTTCACCTTGGGTTTTTCTCCAATCACGGTGACATCCACGTTCACCACGCGTCCGCCGCGGGCGGCCACAAGTTCGGCCGCATGACGCAGGAACACCGCGCTGTCCGCGCCTTTCCAGCGCGGGTCTGTCGGAGGGAAGTGATCCCCGATATCGCCTGCGGCGATCGCCCCCAGCAGGGCGTCGGTCAGGGCGTGCCAGGCCACGTCGGCGTCTGAGTGACCCACCAAACCGCGGTCAAGCGGCACCTTCACCCCACACAGAGTGACTTGGGTTCCAGCGCCGAACCGGTGGACGTCAAACCCCGAGCCTACGCGGATGGTCGACCGCATCAACGCCTCCAAAACTGCAAAATCGTCGGGATGGGTCACCTTTAAAAGGCGGTGGTCTCCCGCCACGACGACCGTGCGCATGCCTGCTGACGCCGCCAATGCCAAATCATCGTCCGCGGGGGGCCCTTGATGGGCGCGATAAGCGGCGAGAATAGCCTGGAAGCGAAACGCCTGCGGGGTTTGGACCCGCATCACCCTTTCGCGGGGCGCTGCGCCGAGGATCGCCCCCTGCGGATCGCAGCGTTTGAGCGCGTCCGTCATCGGCAGGCCGGGCGCCGCGCCATCCGCGCCCTTCGCCAGAGCCTCGAACAAGCGGTCCAAAACGGGAGCGGCGAGCCCCGGCCGGGCGGCGTCATGGATCAAGACAAGCTCGGGGGCCGATCCCGCGAGAGCCTCCAGACCCGCCGCAACGCTTTCGGTACGGCTCCCGGCCCCGGCGGCGAAAGCGATGGACGCGACGCCCGCCAACGCTGCTTCCGCTTCTTGCCGATAGGCGGGATCGATCGCAACGAGAATGGTCCCGACGCGCCTGTCGGCGCGCAAGGCCTCCGCGCTCCGGCGCAAGAGCGTGGCCCCGTCGAAAGCCTGGTATTGCTTGGGCAGGTCGCCGCCGGCGCGCGTTCCGCCGCCGGCGGCCATGATCAAGGCCGCGGCCTGCATCCCTGGTCCTTCCTCGTCCGCGCGCGACAATCACGCCCTGGCGCCTTTGTTTTAGGCGCCCTAGAGAATGCTGCAATGCGGGATTTCTGTTTCTCCTTCAGCAACGGGCCGCCCGTGATGTTGGCGCCCATGGCCGGCGCCACGGACCCGCCGTTTCGTCGGGCGGCGCAGGCGGCGGGGGCGCGTTATACGGTTTCGGAGATCGTGGCCAGCGAAGCCCTGGCCACAGCACGCCGGGACATGATCAGGCGGATCGCTGGCGCGGGAACATTGGCGCCGCTTGTGGTGCAGCTCGCGGGGAGAGACCCGGTCTGGATGGCCAAAGGCGCCCGGCTCGCCTGCGAGGCTGGCGCCGACGTCATCGACATCAATATGGGCTGTCCCGCCAAAACCGTGACCGGCGCAGCAGCGGGATCAGCGCTCATGCGAGAACCAGCCCGAGCCCTTGGCCTTATGCAAGCGGTGGTGGAGGCCGCTTCGACGCCCGTGACTGTGAAGATGCGGTTGGGGTGGTGCCCAGCCTCGATGAACGCCGCCGACCTCGCCCGTCGGGCTGAAGACACGGGCGTCGCCATGATCACGGTGCATGGGCGGACAAGATCGCAATTTTTCAATGGCAAGGCCGATTGGACGGCTATCGCCGCTGTCAGCGCGGCGGTCTCCATTCCCGTCATCGCCAACGGCGACATCGCCTGCGTGGCGAGCGCCAAGACCGCCCTGGCGCAAAGCGGCGCCGCAGGCGTGATGATTGGCAGAGCAAGTTTGGGCAGGCCATGGCTTGTGGGACGGCTGCAACGGGCGCTTGACGGGTCCCCCGACGCCGCGCCGTCTCCCGAGGCCCAGGCCACAGCGCTGATCGCGCTATACCGGGACATGCTGGATTTCTACGGCGTGCGGCTGGGGGCGCGCATGGCGCGAAAGCACTTCGCGGCCGCGATCGATGCTGCGGACTGGATCCCATGCGCTCAGCGCCGAGGTCTGAGGGCCAGCATTTGCGCGCTGGAGGATCCCGCGGCGGTGGAAGACGCCCTTCTTCAAGCATTTCAAACCGAGCCGCGGGCGGAAGCGGCATGATCGAAGGCTCGACCGCCTCCCCGCTGCGTCTTTCCCGCGTTGGTTTCGACGCCTTTCGGCTTCTTGAGGCCCTGCCTGTGGCGGTGATCGCTGTCGATGCGGCGGCTGCGGTCAGGTTTGTCAACGCCGCCGCTGCGGAGTTGTTCGCCGCCGGCCTTGGACTGACCGGACGCCGGCTGCAGGATGTATTTGGCGCGGCGTCCCCGGTGGTGGCCTTGAGCGAGCGTGCGCGGCGGACCGAAGCGCAACTGATAGAGGCCGACCTTGTTTTGCCCTCGGGCGCGCATGCGGTGGTGGCCGCGGCGCCGGTGGGGGACGGCGATCTGGTGAGTTTGGCGTTTACGCCCTTGCCGCGCCGACGGGCGACAGCCGTTCCCTCAACCGCCGCCCGGGCTCTCGCCCACGAGGTCCGCAACCCGCTTGCCGGGATCAGGGCCGCCGCGCAGCTCCTGTCGCGGACGGCGGAAGAAGACGTGCGCACTCTGACGGGCCTGATCTGCGACGAGGTGGATCGGATCCACAGATTGACTGACCGAATCGACCCCTTCGATAGCCTCGGCCAGAGCGCCCATGCGGCCGTGAACGTCCATGAGGCGCTAGACCGAGTGCGTGCGATCATTCGGTCAGAGTTTCCCGCCATAAGGCTCAAGGAGCGCTACGATCCCTCGCTGCCGCCGATCCACGGAGATCTCGACCAGCTTATCCAGGCCTTTCTCAACCTCGCCAAAAACGCGGCGGAAGCGCTTGCGGGCGTCGACGGCGGCGAGATCATGCTGGCTACAAGTTTCCGCCCCGGCGTCAGGGTGCGGCGGGGCGCGGGAGCGCCGGCCCGTCCGCAGTTGGAGGTCGCGATCATAGACAACGGCCCAGGCCTGGCGGACCATATTCGCGATCGATTATTTGAGCCCTTCGTCAGCGGCAAAGCCGGCGGAATGGGGTTAGGCTTGGCGATCGTCGCCGAGGTCGTCGCACGGCATGAAGGCGCCATCGAACTCGACAGCGCGCCCGGCCGCACCGCCTTCCGCATTGTTTTTCCTCTCCTGGAAAGGGACCCCGCGCGATGACTGCGACGGTGCTTCTGGCCGACGACGACGCCTCATTGCGGTTTGTGTTGTCCCAGGCCTTGTCGCGCGAGGGCTATGCGGTGCGCGCGACCGGCGCGGTGGCGACGCTTGCGAAATGGGTCAGGGACGGCGAGGGCGATCTTGTGGTCTCGGACGTCTTCATGGGCGAGGAGTGCGTCTTTGATGCGCTTCCCGCTTTGCGTTCAGCGCGCCCTGAGCTGCCGGTCATCGTGATGAGCGCCCAGAGCACCATCGCCACCGCCATGTCTGCGGCCGGGGTCGGGGTCTATGACTACCTGCCCAAGCCCTTCGACCTTGACGACCTGCTCGCTTCGGTCAAGCGGGCCCTGGCGGGCCTCAAAGGCCGGGGGCGGAGCGCGTCGGCCCTGGGCTCTCCCCGGGACGAGCGCCTGCCGCTGACGGGTCGTTCTGCGGCGATGCAGGAAGTGTATCGGGTGATGTCCCGGGTCACGACGTCGGACCTGACGGTCTTGATCGAGGGAGAGCCTGGCGCGGGCAAGCGCCGGGTGGCGCAGGCCATTCACGCCTTCAGCCGCCGCAAGAGCGGCCCCTTCATCGCGCTCAATTTGGGGGCTCACGCCGGCGAAGTGGACCGGGCGCTGCTCGACAAGGCGCTGCGCGACGCGGAGGGCGGGGTGTTGCTTCTGGACGACCTTGACAGCCTTTCAAGCGAGGACCAGACGCGGCTTTTCGGTGCTTTGCAGGGGTTGGACGGCGCGGAAAAGCATGATGTGCGCATGATCGCCGCCTCTCAACGCGCCCTGGCGGCTTTGGTTCGCGCAGGGGCGTTCCGCCCCGATCTCTATTACCGACTGAAAGTCGTGCAGATCCGTTTGCCGCCTTTGCGGGAGCGCAAGGAGGATATCGGCGATCTCGCCCGGGCGTTTCTTCTCCAAAGCAAGCGAGACGGGCTTCCTGAGCGCGCCATCGCCCCTGACGCCATCGAAGCCCTCAAGGCCCATGATTGGCCAGGCAATGTTCGGGAGTTGGAGAATCTCCTCAAACGGATCGCCGCCCTTTATCCCGACCCGGTGATCAGCGCCGCCCAAGTCAGGGCCGAACTCAGCGCTCCGCTTGGGGAGGAGGCCGAGGACAAGCCGAGCGACAGCTTTGACGCGGCGGTGGAACGCCATGTTCAGACCCTTTTCGCCAATGCTGGCCCCAACGGGCCGGAGCCGGGCGTGTACGACCGCTGTCTTGAAGCCCTGGAACGGCCGCTTCTGGAAGCCGTTCTGAAAGCGACCCGAGGCAATCAGATTAAGGCCGCGGCGGTTCTGGGCATCAATCGCAACACGCTGCGCAAGAAAATCGTGTCGCTCGGCCTTGCCGCTGGGCGCGCCGATTGACCAGTGCGTAGAAACACGGCAACACTTGTGTCTTTCGCGCAACGATACACCAAAGACACAGCCGAGTGACATGACAGCAACTGCATTGTCGGCAGAGGGGCAGGGAGATCGGAGGGGAAGCCGCTCGGCGGTCGGCTTCGCTGTGGGTTTCGCGCTGGCGGGTGCGCTCATCATGGTCGCCTTGCTATTCGCCCTGTCGGGCGACGGGGTGACGAGGTCTGATCATACAGCGATGCTGTCGGCTTTGATGGGCGCCGTGGCCATCTTGATCGTTATGGCCGTGCTTTTGGGACTGCGGATTCGGCGGATCGGCCGCTCCCGCGGCGCCCAGGCCACTGGCGCGCGGTTGCATCTGCGGTTTGTGACATTGTTTTCATTGGCCGCCGTGCTGCCGACAATCGTGGTGGCTCTGTTCATGGGCTTTGTGGTGAACCGCGCGGTGGAGCAGTGGTTTTCCGACCGCGCCCGCACGGTCTTTGAAGAGGCCGCCGTCATCGGCCGGGTGAATGTCGATATCGCCGAGGAGGCGCTTCAGGCGGATATGTCGGAGATGGCCGCTCTGTTAGCGGCGCAAGAGGCCCGGGCGGCGCTGCGGTCAGACACGGTCCGCTATGGCGAATTCCTGGCGAATCTGGCCGAGCGCCGAGAGCTAGCGGCTGCTTATGTGATCGATCGCGCGGGGGGCATTCTGGCCAGCGCCGAACGGGACGGCTCTCCCGCCTTTCGGGCGCCGCCCGATCATGCCTGGGCCACCGCCGATGCGGGGGACATGGCGTCCATTGCTGATCCCGAGGCTGACCTGCTCCGGGCGCTCTATCGCCTCAGCGCCTACGACGAAGCCTATCTCTACATCGCAGCGCCGTTGCGGCCGGGCATGCTGACGAGCCTGTCCAATTTTGACCGCGCGGTTTTTGAGTACAACGCGGCTGAACGCCAGCGCAGCCAGATTCAGAGCCTTTTCACGCTCTCCTATCTCGCCCTGGCGCTTCTTGTGCTGCTTGGCGCTGTCTGGCTGGGTTTGTCCAACGCCAGCCGGGTGGCTGAGCCCATCGGCCGTCTCGCCGAAGCCGCACGCCGGGTCGCTGCGGGCGATTTCGCCGTCAGGGTAGGGGTGGCTCGGGAAAAGGACGAGGTCGACAGTCTCTCGCTGGCCTTCAACCGCATGACAGGCCAGCTCGACGCACAGCGACGGGAGCTTGTGAAGGCGCGCCAGGAGGCCGAAGACCGCAGCCAGTTCATCCAGGCTGTGCTGGGCGGGGTGAGCGCAGGCGTCATCGGCGTCGACCGCGACGGCCGCATCACGACCGCCAACCGTTCAGCACTGCAGCTTTTGGGTTTGGATGAGGAGCCCATCGAAGGCCGTCGACTTGTGGACGTGTCCGATCGTTTGGGCGACCTCCTCAATTCGCCCACGCCAGAGACGGAGACCGCTCCGGTGCGCATTGAGGCCAATGGCCCCGGCGGTCCGCGGCAGCTCTCGGTGCGCATGAGCCCGGTGGCCGATCGCGGCGGGTTTGTCTTGACCTTCGACGACGTGACCCGGTTGATCGCGGCGCAACGCCAAGAGGCTTGGAAGGACGTCGCTCGCCGTATCGCGCACGAAATCAAGAACCCGCTCACGCCCATTCAGCTGTCCGCCGAGCGGTTGCAGCGCAAATATGCAGCGGAAGTCACATCCGACCCGGAGACGTTCCGTCGCTGCACGGACACGATCCTGCGCCAGGTGAACGATATTGGGCGCATGGTCGACGAGTTCTCGTCCTTCGCCCGCATGCCCGCCCCGCTCATGGCCTTCACCGATATGGCGGAAGCCGTCCGCGACGTGGTTTTCGCCCAGAGATTGGCGGCGCCTGACATTCGGGTTGATTTGGAAGGGGCTGACGCTCCGGTCGGCTTGGTCTGCGACGAGCGTCTGATCGCCCAAACTCTGACCAACCTGATCCGCAACGCCTGCGACGGCGTCGCTGCCCGTCGGGCGCGCGACGGCGAGCCCAAAGAAGGGCGTGTCCTCGTTCGGCTCCGCGACCTCGACTATGGCGTTCAGTTCGAAGTGATCGATAATGGCGTCGGCTTCCCCGCCCAGGGTCGGGACCGCTTGATCGAGCCCTATGTCACCACCCGCGCCAAGGGCATGGGTCTGGGGCTCGCCATCGTCGCCCGGATCGTGGAGGACCACGGGGGTCTTCTTGAGCTGGATGACGCCCCTCAGCCGGGCCCGGGGGCATTGGTCCGATTTGTGCTTCCCAAACGGCCTGACGGCGTCAGCGACGTCGCCTCCGCCCAACCAGGGTTTAAAGAGTGATGGCGTCCGATATCCTTGTCATAGACGACGAAGTCGACATCCGCGAATTGGTGGCTGGCATTCTTCAGGATGACGGCCACCAGGTACGGATGGCCCGGGACGCCGACGAGGCCATCGAAGCGGTGCGCCGTCGCAAGCCGTCCTTGGCGGTTCTTGACATCTGGCTGCAGGGAAGCCGGATGGATGGGCTTGAACTCCTGGGGGTGTTCAAAGACATCGACCCCGATATGCCGGTGATTGTGATCTCCGGCCATGGCACCATTGAGGCCGCCATCGCCGCCATCCGCCGGGGCGCCTATGAATTCATTGAGAAGCCCTTCACCGCTGAGCGTTTGACCATCGTGGTCTCCCGCGCCCTGGAGGCGGCCCGGTTGCGCAAGGAGAACGCCAGTTTGCGGGCGGCGTCCCCAGCAAGCGCCGATCTGATCGGATCCGCGCCCGTTATCACCCAACTCAAAGCCACCATCGACCGCGTGGCGGCGACAAACTCCAGGGTCCTGATCACCGGGCCGGCGGGCGCCGGCAAAGAGCTGATCGCCCGATTGTTGCACGCCCGTTCGTCGCGCGCGACGGGACCTTTCGTTGCGATCAATGCGGCGTCCATCAACCCCGACCGCATGGAAAGCGAGATCTTCGGAGAGGAAGGTCCCGATGGTCGTCCTCGCAAGATTGGCGTCTTTGAACAGGCCCATGCAGGGACCTTGTTCCTCGACGAGGTCGGGGACATGCCGGTGGAAACCCAGAGCAAAATCCTAAGAGTGCTGGTGGATCAACGGTTCCGCCGCCAGGACGGCAATGCTGACGTCCAGGTCAATGTCCGGGTGATTTCCTCGTCCTCACGGGATCTGCAGGGCGATATCGAGCGCGGCCGCTTTCGGGCCGACTTGTTTCATCGCCTCAATGTGATGCCGATGCGGGCCCCGGGTCTATCCGAGCGGCGGGAGGACATCCCCGACCTCGTCCATTATTTCGTCGGCCGGTTGGCGGAGACGTCCGGACTTGCGCCCCGCGCCATCGCCTCTGACGCCATGGCCGCCCTTCAGGCGGCGGATTGGCCGGGTAATGTCCGCCAATTGCGCAACGTGGTCGAGCGCATCCTGATCCTGGCCAGCGGAGACCCGAGCCAACCCGTGACGGTGGATGATCTGCCACCTGAAGCATGGCCTTCGGCCGGTTTTTCCCAACACCAGGGCCTTCAGGAGGTCATCGGCTTGCCCCTTCGCGACGCCCGGGAGCGATTCGAGCGCGAGTATTTGAACGTTCAGATCACCCGTTTCGGCGGCAATATTTCGCGGACCGCGCAGTTTATCGGGATGGAGCGGTCTGCGCTTCATCGTAAACTCAAGTCCTTGGGCGTCGACGCGCCAGGCAGAAACGGGGACGAAGGCGAGTGAGCCGGGTCGTTTACGTCAATGGCCGATATGCGCCGCTCCACGACCCCCTGATCGCTGTCCAGGACAGGGGTTATCAGTTCGCGGATGCGGTCTACGAGGTCTGGCCCGTGCGGCATGGGCGGCTGCTTGATCGGGAAGCTCATCTTTTGCGGCTGGCCCGCTCGCTGGGCGCGCTCTCCATTCCACGTCCCATGTCGGACGCGGCCCTTCTTGCTGCGATCAAGGAGACGCTCCGGCGCAACCGCGTCCAAGACGGGATCGCCTATCTGCAGATCAGCCGCGGCGTCGCGCGCACGCGCGACCATGCTTTTCCCGCGCCGCAAGGGCGGCCCACGGTCGTGATCACGGCGACGCAGATCAAGCCCGCCGCGCTGCATGCCAGGGCCGCTGCGGGGGTCAAAGCGATCACGGTCCCCGACCTGCGTTGGGGCCGCTGTGACATCAAGACTGTCGGCTTGTTGCCCAACGCCTTGGCGCGTCAGGCTGCGAAAGAGGCCGGGGCGGTAGAAGCCTTGTTCGTGGACGTGGACGGCGCGATCACTGAAGGCGCGGCGACCAATGTGTTCATTGTGGACGCCGACGGCGTCTTGCGCACCCGCGATCTGTCCCATGCGATCCTTCACGGCGTCACGCGCGCAGCGATCATCAAAGCAGCCGAAGAGCTCCAGCTTCGCGTTGTGGAAGGCCCTTTCACCGTCGCCCAGGCGAAGGCGGCGCGGGAAGTGTTCCTCACTTCGGCCGGGATGGCCGCGACGGCGGTCGTCGCCATCGACGGCGCGCCGATCGGCGACGGCGAACCTGGGCCAATGGCATTAAAGCTCCGCACCGCTTATCTCGAGGCCGCCCTCGCTGCGGCCAAACGTACCGCAGCGGCTTCAACAGCGGGCGCTTCGGTTGCCGACAGCGGCGCGGCGCAGCTATAGAAGGCGCTGTCCGTCGGGTGGCGGACCCCCTCGCATGCAGGGCCCAAGAGAGCGGAACCTCCAATGACTGATAAACGCCAAAACCTGCAGGACACATTTCTGAACGCGGTTCGTAAGGCCCGCACGCCTTTGACCATCTATCTGATGAACGGAGTGAAGCTTCAGGGTGTGGTCACTTGGTTCGACAATTTCTGTGTGTTGCTGCGCCGCGATGGCCAGATCCAGCTCGTCTACAAGCATGCAATCTCCACCATCATGCCGGGCCAGCCGGTCATGATGTTTGAGGAGGAAAAGGGCGCCGAGGAGAACGACGCTGGAGAATGAACCCAACGCCGCTGCTTTGCTGGGCGCGATCGTCGTTCACCCTGTGCCGCCGGGTCGGTTCGGAACGGACGCGCCAGAGCGTCTTTCAGAGGCGTGTGGTTTGGCCCGAGCGCTGGATCTTGAGGTCCGCGGCGCTGAGGTGGTCGCGATGCGCCAAATCGCTCCGCATGGGTATTTCGGCGCGGGCCGTATTGAGGCGTTGGCCGATCAAATTGCGCAAACCCAATCCTCGCTCTTGATCCTCGACGCCAGCCTGAGCCCAGTCCAGCAACGCAATCTGGAAAAAGCCCTCCAGGCCAAAGTGGTTGACCGCACCGGGTTGATTTTGGAGATCTTCGCTCGCCGGGCCGCCACCCGCGAGGGCAAACTCCAGGTCGAGCTGGCCCGCTTGGGCTATGAGAAATCGCGTCTGGTCCGCACCTGGACCCATCTTGAGCGGCAACGCGGGGGGTTAGGAAAGACCGGGGGACCTGGCGAAACCCAGATCGAGTTGGACCGTCGTCTCATCGCGGACCGCATTGTCAAACTGAAGCGGGAATTGGAGGACGTCCGCCGGACGCGCGGCTTGCAGCGACGCGCCCGTCAGCGTCTTGGTCTGCCGACTGCGGCCCTCGTCGGCTACACAAACGCAGGCAAGTCCACGCTTTTCAACCATTTGACCCAGGCAGGCGTTCTCGCCAAGGACATGCTCTTCGCCACCCTAGACCCCACGGCCCGGGTGGTGCGCCTGCCGTCAGGCCGCGAGGTGGTGTTCACCGACACAGTCGGTTTCATCACCGATCTGCCGACCGATCTTGTCGCGGCGTTTCGCGCCACCCTCGAAGCGATCCTCGCAGCCGACATGATCGTCCATGTGCGCGACATCGCCGACCCTCATACGGAACGCCAGCGGCAGGACGTGGCCGCTGTTTTGCAGCAACTCGCGGACGGCGGGCAAGGCTCTTTGCCTCCAGTGATCGAGGCCTGGAACAAGGCCGATAAGCTTGCGCCGGACACGCTTCAAGCCCGGGCTGCGCGTGCGGCGGCCTTAACCGAGGACGAGGCCGTGCTCTGCTCAGCAGTCACAGGGCAGGGGATAGAGGCGCTTTTGGAAGCGATCGACCGCGTCGCCTACGGCGCGGTGCAGGTCATTGAGATCCGCCTTGACCCCAGCGACGGCAAACGCCGCGCCGCGTTGGCGTCCTTGGGGCGGATCGTGACGGAAGAAGTGCGCGAAGATGGCATGCTGCATCTGAAGCTCGAGGCGCCCGCCTCGCGGCTTGCGGCGTTCAAGTCAGGTCTTTCCGACCATGATCGGCTCATCGCCGAGTAGCATCAATCAGGCCTTTTCAGCGCACTTGGCTTCCACCCACCAGGCCTCGAGGGTGGCGAGGTCGCCTTTGGCCTCCGGTTCCTGCTCAAGCCGCGCTTCAATATGTCGGAAGCGCCGCGTGAACTTAGCGTTGGCCTGACGCAGGGCCTCTTCTGGATCCACCCCGAGTTTCCGTCCCAGATTGGCGATCACGAAAAGCAGGTCCCCGATCTCTTCAGCGATGGCGTCTGGATCTTGTGTCCGCCGCGCCTCCTGTACCTCCTCGAGCTCCTCGAAAAGCTTCTCCAGCACCGCCTCGGGGTTGGGCCAATCAAATCCCACCTGGGCTGCGCGTTTGGTGAGCTTCTCCGCGCGCGCCAGGGCGGGCAGGGCAAGGGCCACGCCGTCGAGAAGACTGTGCGGCTGACCTTGGGCTTTGAGCGCGCGTTCGGCCGCCTTGAGCCTTTCCCACGCCTCTGTTTGCTCCGCAGCCGTTCGCGCGCCGGCGTCGCCAAACACATGCGGATGCCTCGCGGTCATTTTTCGGGTCAAATCCGCCGCGACATCGGCGAACGAGAACGCGCCAATTTCCTCCGCCATCCGACTATGGAAGGCCACCTGGAAAAGAAGATCGCCCAATTCCTCCCGGAGCGCCTCGAGGTCACCGCGCCCCACAGCGTCGGCCACCTCGTAAGCCTCCTCGATCGTATAGGGTGCGATGCTGGCGAAGGTCTGGGCGATATCCCAAGGACAGCCTGCCTGCGGATCCCGCAGGCGGGCCATCAGCCCGATGAGGCCAGCGACGGCGGCCTCGGCCCTCGCCGTGTCAACGGTTTGGATTGAGAGGGGCTCGTTCCCCGTCTCATCAATCCCCGTCTCATCAATCCCCGTCTGGGATAAGGCGGCCGCTGATCCCGTCTCGTCAGCCATGGGCGCTCCAGTCGCATAATCAATATTATGGGAAATACCCTACAGATCCACGATGAGGACCTGCCCGTCATAGGCCGGCTCGACCCTTTCGGGCAGCTTCGCCTTGAGCGTTTGGTAGTCCAGATCCACGTGGAGATTGGTCAGGAGCGTCCGACGCGGCTTGAGCCGCTTCGCCCACGCCAGGGTTTGGGCGACATGGCTATGGGTCGGGTGCGGCGTCTCCCGCAGCGCGTCCGCGACCCAGAGATCGAGCCCTTTCAGGGCTTCCAGCGTCTCTTCAGACAGGGCCACCATATCATTGCTGTAGCCGAAGCGACCGATCCGAAAGCCCAACGAGGCGACGCCGCCGCCATGGTCCTGCGGCAAAGGCAGCGCCTCCAGCGTCCCGCCGGGCCCTTCGACCATCACCGGAGCGAAGGGCTGCAAATCAGGCTGCAGCTGCACGATGGGCGGGTAGCCTCCCCCGCCTTCGAAGCAGTAGCGGAAGCGCGGGACCATGCTCTCTTGGGTCGGCGCGTCCATCCAGACCGGGATGAGCCGCCGCATCCGATAGGCCAAGGCCCTGAGATCGTCGATGCCGTGCGCCTGGTCGGCATGAGCGTGGGTGTAAAGGACCCCGTCAAGGCGACGGGCTTCAGCGGCCAAGAGCTGTTCACGCAGATCGGGGCTTGTATCGATAAGGACAGTCGTGGCGTCCGCATGAGAGCCCTGCTCGCCTTGCCAATAGCGCAGCAGCATGCTGCAGCGACGCCGGCGATTACGGGGTTCGGCGGGATCGCAGACGCCCCAGTGCCCGTCCGCCCGCGGCACGCCGCCACTCGACCCCGAGCCGAGCACGGTGATCTCAAGCACGCTCATGCCGGCGTCCTGAGCATCGGGAACAGCCGGAAGACATTGGCGGCCACTTGCTCGGCGAGGGCGTCAAGGCTGACGCCGCGCCATTGGGCGACAAAGGCGTAGACATCGGCGACGAAGGCGGGTTCGCAGCGCCGCCCTCTATGCGGGATGGGCGCAAGATAGGGACAATCGGTCTCGAGGATCAGGCGATCAAGAGGAATCTGGGCTCCCACCTCGCGGACCTCATGCGCGTTTTTGAATGTCACGATCCCAGACAGCGAGACATAGGCGCCCCACCGCAGAGCCTCCTGCATCAGCCCAACCCCGCTCGTGTAGCAATGCAGCAGCATCGGGAAGCCGCCCTCCTGCATGCCCTGCCGCAGCAGCGCTCTGGTCTCGGAGTCGGCTTCACGGGTATGGATGACGAGCGGCATGTCCAGGATCCGAGCGGCCTTGATATGTTCCCATAAGAGAGTTTTTTGGTCTTCAAGCGGGCTGTAGCCATAGTGGAGGTCGAGCCCAGTTTCGCCGATCGCGCACACTTTGGGATGGTTTTGCGCGAACGCGACAAGATCCTCCGCTCTTAAAGCCTGATGGTCTTTCGCATAATGTGGGTGGGCGCCCACGCTCATTCCGACGCCGGGAAAGGCCTCAGCGATCGCGGCGACGGCGGGCGCGTTTTCCCAGCGGTCGCAAATAGCGATCATCCGCGCCACGCCCGCCGCCTTGGCGCGGACCATCACCTCCGGCAGATCCAGGGCGAACGCCGCAGCGTGAAGATTGACATGGCTGTCGATCAGCATCGCTTCCTCATCGCCGGGATGCCCTGGCCCGGTCAAGGACAAGCGCGATGCGGGCCGTGGCGTGGGCGGGATCCATATCGAGCACGTCGGCCTCGCGCCGCAGGCTCTCCAGATCGCTCCACACCCGCGCCCAGGCCGCGGCCCGATCGGGGTTCGCGAGCGCGGCAACCAGGCCTGGTTCGCCTCCCGTAGCGCCCAAATGACGGGCCCGCTGCGCTTGGGCGATCCATTCTTGAATGATGTCGATCATCAGCTCGAAACGCCCTGCCCCGAAAGCTTTGTCCAGCAAGACCGCCTGGAGCGCTTTGCCCCTGTCCCGGGGCAGAGCGGCGAGCGAGGCCCGCAGCTGGGTCCGCAAGAGCCCGACTTTCGCCGCCTGCAGCGCCAAAGCCCGACCGGGACGCCCCGCGGCCAGTTCCAACACGCCTGCGTCGATAGGTTCGTCGGCGAGCTTGGCGAGGGCGTCGTCCATCGCCTCTTGGCCCAGGGGCGCAAGCCGTAGCCGACGACAACGGGAGCGGATCGTGGGGAGAGCCCCGCCAGGCGCATGCGCGATGAGGATCAGGATCGTGTGATGCGGAGGCTCTTCGAGCGCTTTCAGAAGCGCATTCGCGGCGTGCCGATTGAGGTCGTCGACGCTGTCGACGATAGCCACTCTCCGCCCTCCGAAGCTCGGAGCGAAAGCGAAAAACCCGGGCAGCGCCCGCGCCTCTTCCGCGGTGATGTCCCGCCGGGGTTTGCCCCTTTCGTTGAAGCCCCGACGCAGGATGAAAAGATCTGGGTGGGCCAGGGCCGCGATCTGACGGACGACCCTGTCCTCAGGATCGACGTCGAATGGCCGAGGGCCTTTGCGATGGGCGCCGAGGGCCGCGCG
>JAGWZH010000177.1 GCA_018971945.1 Alphaproteobacteria bacterium
GCCGGTTCGGATCGAGATGCGCCCCTCCTCGTTGGCCTTGCGGATCTCCTCAAAAAGCCAGGCGCTGTCGTCTTCGCTGCTCAATCGCAGGGCGGTGCTGATCTCGAGCCCATCGGGTCCTTCCGCGATGGTCAGGTTCTCTGCTTCACGCCCGTCTCCTGCGACAGCCCGATCGAGCACGCCGAGAGTCATTTCGAGAGACATCTCCTCCTCAGCATTCCCGGCGGCTCGGGCGACAGCGAGTTCTTCGGCCACTTGGGCCTGAGCGCGTGCGTAAAGATCCCGCCGGTCGCGGGCCTCGGCGAGGCGGTCTTCGAGCGCCGCCACGGCGGATTGGACGCCTGTGATGGCCCCCTCCGCCCCAGCCACCAGCCCGGCAGCGCCGGGGCCCGTCTCCTGCCGGGCGCCAGCCAAGATTTGTTCGGCCTCCGCAAGGTTGGCGCGGGCCTCGACCAGCTCGGCCTCAAGTTCTGTCACCGAAGGGCTCTGCAGGTCGACACCGCTGCTCGGTCCTCCAGCGAAGGCGAACACGAAGAACATGACGAAGACGGTGAACAGAAACAGAGCGACCGGGCTTACGAATTTGGCCCGCTCGCCCAGAATGTAGCGGCGCGTCAGACTACCGGGGCGGACCGCCAGCATCGGCAGGGTCCGCCAGGCGCGGTTGTCGAAGTGGAGCACGCCGTGGAGAAAGTCATGCCAGACAGCCCCAAGCGTGCGGCTGATATGGCTTGGCTGGCCGCAGACATGGCAGTACGCGCCCTGCAGGGGCGCGCGGCAATTGAAGCAAACGCCATGCGCCGCATGGCCACGGGCGCCGCGTTCGCCTTCGACAGCCGCGGCCGCCAGGCCCGCGGCGACCGCCGCTCCCGCGGCCTCCATCTCTCCGCTCACGTTCGGTTCTCCCGACTCAAGGGAGGCCGCCGCCGTGGTTCGTCTTCGATGCGCTCTATGTGCGCAAAACGGGTGCGGCCAACCGCCTTCGCCTCCCGCGAGGGGGCGGCGCACGGCTCGATGCGCTTGGCGTCGGAGGTGACAGCGACGAGCCCTTCTTCGAAGGCAGCGAGTTGGGCCAAGCCTTCGGCTTCCTCGATCGTGTGCGCCCAGACGGTGTAATTGACCACCACGCTTTCCACCGCAGCCGGCCAGGATCGCCTTGCGCGATCGGGCATCGCCTCCACTACCACCGCCCATTGCGGCATCGAGGCGCGCAACAGCTTGCGTTGAAACAGCCAGCGCCAGAAGGCGGATGCGCCTTTGCCGACCCGCATCGCCTTAGACCTTCCATGAAGGCGGGCGCCGCTCGAGGAAGGCGGCCAAGCCTTCTTGGCCTTCCGCGCTTGCCCGTCGGGCGGCGATGCGGCGGGCAGTCTCGTGCAACACATGCTGATCGACCAGAGGCCCGCCCCCGGGGAGGCGGGGCCTGAGGGCGTCGTCCTGAAGGAAGCGCACCAGAGCCTTGGCTTCGGCCACTGCGCCCGGGGCGTTTTCGAGGGCGAGGCCGATAAAGCGTTTGGCGGCCGAGGAAAGCCCCTCGGGTTCGGTCGCAACCTCATGGACGAGGCCGAATTGCCGGGCCTGGACGGCGTCGAATGGTATGGCGCTCGCGAACAAGGCGCGGGCCGTACGGGCGCCCACGGCCTCGACCACATAGGGACTGATGGTGGCGGGCGTCAGACCGAGGCGGACCTCGGAAAAGCGGAATTGGGCCTTCGCCTCGGCGACAGCGTAATCGACAGCCGCCACCAGACCAGCTCCGCCGCCATAGGCAGCCCCCTGAACCAGGGCCAGAGTGAACTGCGGCAGGTCATGGAGCGCCTTGAGCATCCGCGCCAAGGCGAGAGCGTCGGCTTCGTTGTCGGCTTGGCTGGCCTCTCCTTGACGGCGCATCCAGTCGATATCTGCGCCCGCGCAGAAGGCCTCGCCGGCCCCTTTGAGAATCACCAACCGGACGTGATCGGCCTTGGCCAAAGCGTCGAAAGCCTCGCTGAGCTGGGCGATCGTCAACGCGTCAAGAGCGTTGCGGCGGCTCGGGCGATCCAGGGTCACCACCGCCACACCCTCCGGGCTGATTTCGAACCGAACAGGATCTGGCGCCAGGGTCATGGGCGGAGCCTTTGCGGACTGACAAGCGAAGGCGTTCAGCCTATCGCGCCGTCAGCGCTTGCGCCAGGGCTGCGCCGCGCCCCTCATTGGGCAAATCGGCCAATTTCAGAGGACGAGCGCCTTCGAAAAAGGGCGCGAAATCGGCTGGCGGAACGACATCATCGATGAAGACGGGCGTCAGAGGTCGGCGATACCGATCGGCGAGGTAAATTTCCCGCTTCACATGGTCGCTTTCGAAAGCGGCCTTTGAGCAGATGACGCAGATTGTCGCGGCGGCCTGGATGGCCCGAATGATCTCCCCCGACCACCCAGCGTCGGATCCGGCGTCTTTCGGATCCATCCCTACGCTCTGTCCGGCGAGTTCCAGCTCGTCCACGATGGCGCCGACGACTGCCGCGTCCGGAAGCGCGAAAGACATGAAGACCAAGCCTCGCAGACCGTCCCCGGCTTCGTCCTTCGGCGGCGAGAGCGTGCCTTTCGGCGGCGCGTGCAGGAGGCGTTTGCGCAGCGCCTCGTCTTGTCGGGCGGAAGCCGCCGCGACGGCCGCCACCGCTGCGAGCGCACAGACCGCCGCCACCCCGGCCAAGACCGCCCACAACCGCCACGAGACCCCCGCCAATAGCGAGGCGGCTCCCAAGGCGGCGCCAAGCAAAACCACCCCGATCAACACCCAGGCCCACAGCCTGCCATTGGGCGTCCTCCGCGCTTGGGGCGCCTGGTCCTCCACCTCCATCCGGGAGTGAGCTCTCGGCGCGGCAGACCGCTCCAATTCGGCCTCCAGGCGGCGCGCGTCGGCCATGGCGTCCTGAATGGCTTTGTTGACCGCGGCGAAGGCGATGTCGCGCTGCGGCGCGAAGGGGGCGTCGATGATCTTCAGGTCGCGCAAGCCGACCGGCATCAGCCCATGATCGAGCTTGAGCGAGACAAGTCGGGCTTCGGCCCAAGCGTCGAGCGCCCGCCGTTCCATCAAAAGCCGGTGCGACATGACAAGCGTCTGGGCGGACCACAGCATCACCACCACGTCCGCGCGCGCCAAAGGCCTGAAGCTCTCGCTGCCGTCCTCGCGGTGCGCGAAATGCCCTCGGCGCTCCAAGAAGCTCTCAAGAGCCATGGCCGCCTCCGCATCGTCCGGCGCGTGTACGATAAAGACCGTCATGCCCTGTCCGCCGTCATGCCCTGTCCGCCGTCATGCCCTGTCCGCCGTCATGCCCCGTCCTTTGCCGACCCAGCCAGAGAGTATCCTTCGCGTGTCGGGTTGCAAACCAGGCTCGCCCGCAAAGAGGATGGCCCGGCGGCGCCCCTTTCGTGCGGCGCATCATCGCCAGCGTCCGACTGCAACGGGGCTGCTGGAGCG
The DNA here is from genome assembly GCA_018971945.1 of Alphaproteobacteria bacterium. Taxonomy (GTDB): domain Bacteria; phylum Pseudomonadota; class Alphaproteobacteria; order Caulobacterales; family Aquidulcibacteraceae; genus REEB509. Next base: position 3,461 of record JAGWZH010000177.1, read on the forward strand.
GGTCCTTGCTTCAAAGACCCAGGGCTCCAAGCGTTCAGAGCTCGGCGTGTTCAGAGCGCCAAGCGTTCAGGACGCCAAGCGTTCGGGATTTCACGACAGCACTTCGTCGATTCTTCCCTTGGGGCGTGCGATCACAGCGCCTTTGTCCGTGATGACCACCGGACGCTGGATGAGCTTTGGGTGGGAGGCCATGGCGGCCAGGATTGCGGCTTCGTCCGCGCCATCGTCATAAAGACCAAGCTCTTCTCCCAGC
>JAGWZH010000051.1 GCA_018971945.1 Alphaproteobacteria bacterium
GGCCCCTTCCATGCCGCCTCCCGCCATCCCCAAAATGCTCTGCTGGCCCGACGCGATAGTCAACGCGGCGGCGTCGCTTGCGGCTGCCGTCGGACCCGCCACAAAGAGCGCCGTCAGCCCCATCGCCGCTATAAGGTTGGGCCAAGTCCTGACCATGACGAGGATGCTCCTTGTCGAAAGCGAAAGCATTGCGTCTTAGCCCGATTTGACGACGGTTTTTCGGTGGCGTTCCCGTCGTCGTGGCGTCGTCCTGCGGCGCCCCCCTTGCATGGACCCAAACGGAACGGCAAGCCTTATAGGCGAAACACTTCTTGCAGAGTGAGTCGGATTCCGTCTGGTCGCATGCGGCCTCGGCGCGGAAGGGCGACCTTGCGCCGGGCTAAAGCGAAGACGGGCGCGCCGACGCAAACGGCTTGGTGAGAAAAAGAGGCGGCCACGGCGGCCGAGGGGTCAGAAGCGATGTTTGGTAATCTGTTCGGCCTGGTGGCGCCCGATCTCGCCATCGACCTCGGCACCGCCAACACTCTGATCTATGTCAAAGGCCGCGGCGTCGTCCTCGATGAGCCCTCGGTTGTCGCTTACGTCTCTGAGGGCGGCCGCAAAGTCGTCCACGCCGTTGGAGCTGAAGCCAAGACCATGCTTGGCAAGACCCACCGCTCTATGGAGGTGGTCCGGCCTCTGCGCGACGGCGTTATCGCCGACTTTGACGTCGCCGAGGAAATGATCAAGCAATTCATCAAAAAAGTGATGCCGCGTCCGGCTTTGATCAGCCCTCAGATCGTTATCTGCGTTCCCACCGGCGCTACCCCTGTTGAGCGCCGCACCATTCTGGAAAGCGCCCAGGCCGGCGGCGCCAGGAAAGTGCATCTCATTGAAGAGCCCGTGGCCGCAGCGGTGGGCGCCGGTTTGCAGATCGACGACCCGGCTGGCTGCATGGTTGTCGATATCGGCGGCGGCACCACCGAGATCGCGGTCTTATCCTTGGGTGGCGTGGTCTGGTCCCGCTCCTTGCGCGAAGCCGGCGACAAGATGGACGAGGCGATGATCCAGTATCTCCGCCGCACAGAAAACCTTCTGATTGGGGACTCCACCGCCGAACGAATTAAAAAAGAGATTGGCACCGCCAGGGCCCCTGATGAAGGCTCGGGGATGACCCTCCAGGTTAAAGGGCGCGATAACCTGACGGGCGTGCCGAAAGAAATCACCGTCACAGAAGCCATGGTCGCCGAAGCGCTCTCCGACCCCGTCAACAAGATCGTCGAGGCCGTCAAACAAGCTTTCGAGCAAATGCCTCCAGAACTGGCTGCAGACATTCTCGACCGCGGCATCATGCTCACCGGCGGCGGGGCCATGTTGCGCAATCTCGATGTCGTCCTGAAGGAACGGATCTCGGTGGGCGTTTCCGTCGCCGAAGAACCGCTCCTTTGTGTGGTGAAGGGCTGCGGAATCGCTCTTGAACGCCTAAATACGCCAGAGGGTCGTCGTTTGCTCACGCCTGAAATATGAGCACGGATCAAGACGCGTTGTGAGGAGCCGCTGACGTGGCCAGGCGCAGAAGCCTCATTCGCCGGTCGCCCGGCTTGCGCGTCAGTCGCGGCGCCCTGCTCGCAGGAAGCCTGATCGTCGCCGCCTTGACGATGGTGGGCTTACAGATCGGCGTCGAAGAGCCCACCCGCGGCCTTGCTGCGGAAGGCGACGATATGTCCGCCAGCGTCGGACAAGTGGCGACAGCCCCGGCCCGCGGGCTTGAGCACATTGTCCATCGCGTCGGCGGCATGTGGGACGCGGCGGCCCAAGTCGAACGCTTGCAACGAGAAAACGCCGAACTTCGCGCCTGGCGCACGATGGCTGAGCAGCTTGCCGAACGCAACGCTCGCTACGAGGCCCTGCTCGGCATGCCCGACAACGCGCTGGGCGAGGGCGCCTCTCCCGAAGACACCATCGCCGCCCAACTCGTGCTTGACGCTGGTGGGCCCTTCCGCCGCACGCTGGTAGCCAATGCCGGCGCTGATCATGGCGTCCAGGCGGGTTATGTGGTGTTTAACGAAAACGGTCTGATCGGCCGGGTTGTGTCAGTCGGCCGTCGATCCTCTCGCGTCTTGTTGATCGACGACGATTCAAGCCGGGTGCCGGTCATGGGCGCGAGCTCTCGTGTGCGCGCGGTCCTGGTCGGCGACGCTGGCCGCCGGCCGCAATTGGCCACCGAGCCTTTCGCTCTGCGTCCTCCGCGTCTTGATTATATCGTGGGCGCGCACTCCCTGCGCGACGGCGAACCCCTGGTCACCTCAGGCGACGGCGGCGTCTTTCCCCGCGGCATGCCGGTGGGCCAGGCGCGGCTCGCGCAGGACGGCGCCTGGCGCGTGACCTTGCTGGCGAGCCGCGGTTCGATCGATTTCGTAAGGATCATGCCTTACACCCCGATTGAAGCCCCAGAGACGGATCTGGTCGCGCAAGCCAACGGCATCCCGCCGGCGCCGCCTTTGGCTTTTTCAGGCCCCGCTTCTCCTTTGGCCTCCGCCTCCTCCGTCGCCGCCCCGTCTCGACCGACGGCGCAGGCAGCTGCGGCGCCCTCCGACCGCGCCTTTGTTCCGCCATCCGCGCCCCCGCCAGCGGCGACGACAGAGGTGGATGAGCCGCCTCCCGCGCCTGACGCGCCGGGCGCCCAGACGCTTGCCGATCCGCCCCCCCCTGCGTCAGGTCCGCCGCTCTGATGCGTCTCTCGCTCCTCACCCTCCGCCGGATCGGTTGGGCCTTGGCTGTCTTTACCGTCATGGCCCCAGCGTTGCAGCTGGGGCCCTTGTTCGCTCAACCGCCGATCCCCTTCGGCGCTGTATGGCTCGCCTTTGGCCTCGCCGCCGAGGACCGCGGCGGCCCCCGCACCTTTATCGCCTTGTTCCTTTTGGGGCTTCTGCACGACCAACTGGCCTATAATCCCTATGGGCTGTTCGCCGCTCTCTATGTCAGCGCTTATCCCTTGGCTTGGCTCGCGGCCCGCGCGATGAGCGCGCCGAACTGGATCGCGCTTTGGGGCGGTTTCATCGCTTGCTGCGCCGGGCTGGGTGTGGTCGGGTGGCTGCTGGCGCGTCTGGCTTTTGGCGACTCCGCCCCGATCATCCCGATGGTGCTGACCCTTGTCGCAACCGCGCTCCTGTTTCCGATCGTGCGCCCCTTTTATATGCTAAGCCCGAGGGCCTCGCGCCTGGGCGGTTTGGGGAGCGGCGGATGAGCCGTCGCCGCGGCGTCCCCGCCGCCGATCCCAAGCGGGAGCTCGAACGCAGCTTTGACCGGCGCGCGGTGTGGATGGCGGGAGCAGGCTTGATCGGCTTCGGCGGCGTGGGCCTGCGCTTATGGACCTTGCAATGGAACGCCGACCAGTACTCCGCAGAGCGGGATGAAAACCGCTTCGATCTGCGCATCATCGCGCCCCCGCGCGGCGTTTTGTACGACCGGTTCGGCGTCCCCTTGGCCACGACCGCCACCGACTACAGGCTTTCGCTTGTCCCTGAGCGGGCGGCTGCCGCTTTTGCGGTGGAAGGCCAACGCCAGACCCCAGAGCAGCGTGAAGCTGCGCTCACCGCCGTGGTCCAAGACGTCGCGGATCTTTTGGCCTTGCCAGCGGAGTGGGTCACAGCCCGGGTCCGCGACGCCCGCCGCGCCCGCCGCTTTGACGCGGTGCTGCTGCGCCAAGGCCTGACCTGGGAAGAGTTCAACCGCGTCAATGTCCGCTTGCCCGAGCTGCCCGGGGTCAACGCCGATACAGGTTCGATCCGCCGTTATCCCTTCGACATCGTCTACGCCCATCCCATCGGCTATGTGCAAAGGCCGAACGACCGCGACGCCGAACGCATGCGCGGGGAAGGACGATCCTCGTCCTATTTTCGCCATCCCGACGCCCGGGTCGGCAAGGCGGGGCTTGAAGCGCGCCTGGAGCCTTTGCTTGATGGCGACCCAGGTTCTCGGCGGGTTGTGGTGAACACCCATGGGCGGGTCGTCAGCGAAGAGGGAGGGCAGAACAATCCTCCGACCAAAGGCGCAAGTCTTGTCCTGACCTTGGATCATGAACTCCAAAAGGCCGCCATGGAAAGGATGGCGGGGGAAAGCGCCGCCGCCGTCCTGATGGACATCTACGAAGGCGATCTTCTCGTGCTGGCCTCCGCCCCGGGTTTTGACCCCAATGAATTCGTCAACGGCATTGCTGGACCTGCCTTCCGCACCTTGAACGAGGATGAGAAAAAGCCGCTTTTTCATAAATGCGTCACCGGCGCCTACAAGCCCGGCTCCACCTTCAAAATGGTCACGGGCATGGCGGCCCTCGCCGCCGGTCTGCCCGAGGATTTTCGTGTCTCCTGCCCTGGATACCTTCCCTTCGGCGGCCGTAACTTCCACTGCTGGCGCAGGGGCGGCCACGGCAGCGTCGATCTGCACCGTGCGATCAGGGAGAGCTGCAACGTCTTCTTTTACAATGCCGCTCTGCGCGCCGGCATCGACAATCTTGCCGCCATGGCGCGCAGTTTTGGCCTTGGTCAGGCTTTTGACGTCGATGTGCCGGGGGTGGAGGACGGCATCGTACCCGATCAAGCTTGGTGGGAGCGCGTCCGCGGCGGCCCCTGGCCCCTCGGCAACACCCTTAATGTCGGCATCGGCCAGGGCGACATCCAAGCCTCGCCCCTGCAACTGGCGGTGATGACGGCGCGCTTCGCCAATGGCGGTTTGGAAGTCGCGCCCCGCCTTGTGCGAGATGGCGCCGACCGACCCCCTGCGGCCCAGCCTCGCTCACTGGGCCTCAATCAGAATCATCTCCAATTGGCCCAGTTCGGCATGTTCGGCGTTTGCAACGAGGGCGGCGGCACCGCTTTCCGCCATGGACAACTGGGCCTTGTGCGCCATCCCGACAGCGGCGAAATCCTTGAGGCCAGCGAGCTCACCCGCGGCTTCCCGCCCGTGCAGATCGCCGGCAAAACCGGCACCGCCCAGGTGCGGGTCATCACGGCCGCGGAACGCGCCCAGGGCGTCCGCCGGAACCAGGACTTGGAGTGGCGCCTCCGCGACCATGCGCTTTTTGTCTGCTACGGTCCCTACGACGCTCCGCGTTACGCCTGCGTGGTCGTGGTCGAACACGGCGGCGGGGGCTCTGCTGTGGCGGCCCCAATCGCGGCTGACATCATGCGCCGCGCCCTTTTGCGTGATCCGGCCCGCCGCTCCCCGGCCACCATCGCGGTCCTTGAACCGGACCAGGGGCCCTCGCGCGCATGACCTATCTCGGCCCCACCCGTCAGCCTGGTCTGGCAGGCAAAATCGCCCGACTAAATTGGGCTTTGATCACGATCCTCTGCGCCATCGCCTTTATCGGCGTGATGATGCAGTACTCCGTGGCGGCCACGGGTCCTGAACGGGCGCCGATCGTTCACGGCTTGCGTTTCATCGCGCTGCTTGTTCTGGCCATAGGTCTCGCGACGTTAGACCAACGCTTTTGGCTGGGATTGGCCTATCCGCTTTATGTCGTCGCGTTGCTTCTTACCCTGGCGGTGGAGATCCCGGGCCTTGGGGCGACCCGCGGCGGCGCTGAGAGTTGGCTCGCCATTGGTCCGCTCCAGGGCCAACCCTCCGAGCTGATGAAGATCGCCATCGTCCTGACGCTCGCGCGTTATTATGCGGGGCTCGAGGCCAAGAGGGCTTTGCATGTCGTCTCTCTCATCCCGCCGCTTTTTTTGATCGCTGTCCCGACGCTTTTGGTGGCGCAGCAGCCTGATTTGGGCACCGCCGTGATGATCGCGCTGCCTGGCCTGGCCATCATGTTCCTGGCTGGTTTGCGTTGGCGCTTCATCATTCCGGCTCTGATCCTGGCTGTGGTCGGGGCGGTAGCGGCCTATCAGGTCGTCCTGCAGGACTATCAGCGCGAGCGCATCATCGTCTTCGTGGAAACAATGGTCGGTTCCGGCGTCGGCGCGCAGGCCGATGACGCCCCCGCGGGCCCGACCGACATCGACAGCTATAATATCGACCAGTCTCTCATCGCCATTGGCTCGGCGGGCTTATTGGGCGCAGGCTATATGCAGGGCCCGCAAAGCCAGGGTGATTTCCTCCCCGAAAAGCACACCGATTTCATCTTCACAATGATTGTGGAGGAGTTCGGCTTGTTGGGCGGCTTGGGCGTGCTGGCCTTGTTTATGGGGTTGTTGGCGGCGTGCCTGCGCGTGGCGCTGACTGCGAAGTCCACCTTCGGCAAGCTGGCCGCCGCCGGCGTCACCGCCTCGACGGCCGCCTATACCCTGATCAATACCGCCATGGTCACAGGACTCTTCCCTGTTGTGGGGCTGCCGCTGCCTTTGGTCTCTCATGGCGGCACCTCCATGCTGACCACCATGGTCGGCATGGCGGTGGTCCTGTCGGTGGATTTGCACAAGGAGCAGACCGGCGCCCGGGGCATGGTCTGGTAGGGGCCGGCGTCTAAAGCCAGGATCCTTTCGCCACAAACCGCTCGCTCGCCCGGATCAGCGCGTCCACGATGCCGCTCTCCAGGCTGGAATGGCCCGCATCCCCGACGATTTCGAGCTCCGCCTCTGGCCAAGCCTGCTTGAGCTTCCAGGCCGAAGAGAGCGGCGTACAGACATCGTAGCGCCCATGCACGATCACCCCCGGCAGGTGCCGTATCGCGCCGACCTGCTGAAGAAGCCAGCCGTCTGTATCGAAGAAACCTTTGTGCTTGAAATAATGGCACTCGATCCGCGCAAACGCCTCAATGAAGCGGTCGTCATTGAAACGTGACGGCATCGCCGCGGGTCCCAGAAACGAGATCGTCTCCCCTTCCCAACGACCCCAGGCGCGGGCCGCAGCGATGCGCTCTGTTCGAGACGAAGAGGTGAGGCGACGATAGAAGGCCGATACGAAATCGCCTCGCTCCTGCAAAGGGATCGGCGCCTGAAAGCGCTCGAAAGCGTCTGGGAAAAGATGGCTTGCGCCGTCTTGATAGAACCAGCGTATCTCTGCTTCCGTCAGGAGAAAGACACCTCGCAGCAGCAGGCCCGCGCACCGATCGGGGTGAGTAACGGCGTAGGCGAGCGCCAGCGTTGATCCCCACGAACCGCCGAACACGAGCCAGCGCTCAATCCCGAGCCGCTCCCTGATCCGCTCGATGTCGGCCACCAGATCCCAGGTCGTGTTGTCCTCGAGGGCGGCGTACGGCGTCGAACGCCCGCAGCCCCTCTGGTCAAACAGCACCATCCGGCAGCGCTTCGGATCAAAAAACCGGCGCATCTCCGGGCTGGCCCCGCCGCCAGGCCCTCCGTGCAGGCACAAGACCGGCAGCCCCTCCGGCGTCCCGCATTGCTCAAGGTAAAGCGTGTGCCGCCCATCCACGGGCAGCATCTCCGCCTGATAAGGCTCAATCTGAGGATATAAATCCCTCCGCTGCGGGGCGGCGGCCTGAGAGATCGGGCGAGAGCGGTCGTGGGCCATTGCTATCGTCGATTAAGCGCGAGGGGGACGAGGCGCAAGCGCCGCCATGAGCCTCAACCGAAAACTTTGCGCATCCAGCCGGCGATCGCTTGGCTCGTCTCATCCGGTTTTTCCTGTTGCGTCCAGTGCCCGCTGCCTTTGATCAATACCTTTGTCAGTCTTGGCACATAGGCCTCCATCCCATCCGCGGCGGAGGGCGGCAAAACCACGTCGTTCTCCGCCATGATCATGAGACTGGGCTGGCTGACATGATCCACAAGACCGGCGCTCCGCTCCCAATTCCGGGTGAAGTTCCGGTACCAATTGATCCCGCCTCGGAAGCCGGTCCGGGTGAACGTCTCCACAAAAACCGCCCGCTCCGCCTCGCTCAAAAACTGCTGGGCGTCCGCCTCAGGCTTGTAGCGCAAGAGCGCGGTCTGCAGGGCCAGGCTTCGCTGCGCCTCAGGCCGCGCCTCAAAGGATTCGGGCGAGGTGTCGCTGCGGCGCATGAAGAAGCGGAATGTTTTGTCGATGTCTTCTTCAAAAAGCGCCTCCGCAAGCCCGGGCTTTTGGAAGAAGACGATATACATGTCCTCACCGAAACGCTTGCGGTAAAGAGCGATCGGATCGATGGGCGGCCGCTTTGTGAAGGGCGTGTTCACCCCGATCACGCCGGCCGTACGCTCGGGATAACGCATCGCCATGGTCCATACGATAAGACCGCCCCAGTCGTGGCCGCAGAAGACCGCTTTGGGGATATCGAAAGCATCGAGCAAACCCGCCAGATCCTGGCACAGCGCATCGATGGCGTAGGCGTCCACTGCTTCCGGGCGTTCGGTGTCGCCATAACCCCGCTGATCCGGGGCAAGAACGCGAAAGCCCTTCGCCGCCAGATCCCGCAGCTGATGTCGCCACGAAAAAGCGAGTTCTGGAAAGCCATGGCATAAAATGATTGGGGGGAAGGCGCTGTCTTCAGGTCCCGCAGCGTAGACCGCCATGCGAATCCCGTTGGTCTTGATGAATTGTCGGTCTGGCATTGCGATGGTCATCAGCGCCCCCTGAGCGACAAAGCCGCCGCCGCTAACACGCACCAACCCAGCATAAAACTCACCCCGCCAATGGGCGCAGCGATCGCAATCTCCTTGGGCGCGCCGAAAGCCAGTGCATAGAGCGCGCCACAAAAGAGCGCGATCCCCACCAAAAAAAATGCGGGCGCAAACCGCGCCAGCCGCGCCTCCTGCTGGGAAAGCCACAAGGCCGCAAAGCAAGCCATTGTGTGCAGGCCCTGCTGCTCAAACGCGGTTTCAGACCAGGCTTTGGCCTGGGGGTCGGAGAGGCCGTGAGCGGCGAACGCTCCCAGAGCTGTCGCCGCAAGACCGCTCAAAGCCGCCAGTGTTGCTGTGATCCTCATGTCTGTGCTCCCGGCCGCATCATAAACGAACTCACGCCCCTTGCCGACCTGGGCCGGTCGCGGCTCAACCCCAAAAGGGCCGCTTGCCTGTCGCAAAGGATTGAGCCGGACGGCCGACGTCCACGCCGCAGCCAAACTCCGCCGCCATGCGAGGCCCAATCCGGTCAGAAAAGCCGACGCCCTCGGGCGGAAAAAACGGAATGCGCGCAAGCAACGCCGATCACGGCGCGGCGAACAAATGGCCCATGGGCAGGAACGGAAACGCCAAAAGGCTTGGATCCGAGCCGTCAAGGACCGGATCACGCGCCATCTGAGTCCGCGATTCCCAAAAACAGCATCGTCAGGCCAAAAGAGTCCCACAATCCGTGGGCGACGATGACCGGCAGCAGGCGGCGTCCCGCCAAAACATAACATATGCCCAGATAAAGTCCGCTCGCGAGGCTCTGCACCACCGCCACAGGACCGCTCTCAAAATGGTGAAATGCGAATGCCGCCGCTTGGAGAGCAACAGCAAGAAAACAAGCTGCAAACCCGTCGCCGAAAGCTGTTTCAAGTCGACTAAGAAGCAACCCCCGAAAAAAACTTCCTCTCCCAGAGCAGCGAAAAGCCAGATCAGCGCGAGCCATTGTGCAAACGCTTCGGGGTCGCCCCGCAAGAAAGCATACTCCCGTGTCTGGGCCAAACGATCCCCGCCAAGATAGGTCTCGGCAAGACCGTCAAATGCTGGCGACACGAAAAGCTTAAAGGCGAAGAAAAGCAAAGTCGCAGCGAGGCAGACCAGCGCCGTCCGCCCCGCCGACCAGACCTGCGGGGCAGCTCGCTCTGGCGCGGAGCCCCGGTCGCCGCCGCGCTGGCGGCGCGCCCAGAGGAGCGTAAACCAGACGCAGCCGAGGATCAGAGGGTTTGCGACAAACGTTAAAAACGGCGGGGCGCCGATCTCCGCCACAAGAGGCCCAAGGCCCAAAACCAAGGCCGAGAATGCGATGACTTCCAAAAGGGCCCAGGCGCGTCCAGCACCGGCTTCAGGGGCTTCTGCAGCGCTCCGACCGGTAGCCTGGATCATGGAGCCCTCTAACGCTGAGCATGGACAAGCTCACCTTGAGTCACCGATGGACCTCAATCAAGCCGCCGCAGCCGGGCCGCCATAGCGAAATCTTGTGAAACGACAACCAACCCAGAGCTTGGCGCGGTGAGATTGTCGCCGCCCCAAAACAGACCACGCAGCCCGCGCCCAGGTGGGGGATCGGTCAAAGCCTGGCCTTGTGAGTGCCTGCCTTGCTTGGCCCTGTGAGCGCCTGCCACGGGGGCTTATCGGAGCAGCCCGGAAAGCGGTTTCTCAATTTGCACGGCGCTGCGTGCGGAAGAAGTCCCAGACCCGCTCGGCCCCTCGAAAAGATTGAATGGGCGTATTGTCCCGCCGACCAGAAAAACTTCCGGGCCAGCCGTGGCCGCCCGCAGCGTCGATGACGGAAATGACGATCGCGCCGTCTGGTCCTGCAGCATGGGTCCTCGTCGTGACGTCCTCTGCGATCTCTACGCTTGGCCGCGACCCCGCGCGATTGACGCTGACCCAAAAGCCGACTGTGTCTTCCCAAGACTGGTAGGGAGCCGCTTGCGCGCTGGCGACGAGGGGGTTGCGGCTCATCCCGCCCTCCAGGGGGACTTCGTCATCCCTGGCGCCGTTGATCATCAAGATCGGAACCGGGTTTCTGGGCGCCGAGGCGAAGCTGAACATCGCCCCGACGACCGGCGCGATCGCTGCAAGCCTCTCCGATCGTGCAACAGCATAAACGAAGACCATCATCGCGCCATTGGAGCCTCCCGTCATGTAGACCCGCGAGGGGTCGGCGCGATGGCGCGCGATCAAGAGATCGATCAGCGCGTCGAGATAAGCGATGTCGTCAGCACGTCCCGACTGGCGTGGCGACAGATAGCCCGTGTTCCATGCGTGTCGACCTGGGGCCCATGCGACGCCCTCTGCGTAAACCACTGAAAAACCTTGCGTGACGGCCAGTTCGTCGAAGCCCGCGCGGCGGCGCATCTGCTCCGCGCTCCCTCCGCCGCCGTGCAGAACGATGACCACAGGGCGCGTTTCGCGCTCAGGGGCTTCATTGACCAAAAGGGCCCGCCGGTTGAGGCCGCCGGTTTCAAGGCGGAGCTCCATCGCAGGCAGAGCGAAGACGGGCGAGGCGCAAAAAGCCAGAATAAGGCTAAAAACGAGGATCGTGAAAAGCAATCGCATGGACCAATCTCCGTCAGCGCCCTCGAAAGATTCTTGTGGGGGAGCAGCTTTGAAGCGTCATCTCTGCAGACAGCATAGCCCCGCCCTGGAGGGGCTTTCTTGAGGCCGGTGACGATCCTCTCAAACGCGAGGAAGAGGAGGTTCCGTCGTTTGCGGCGCTCCCGGTCGTCATGTTTCCCGGTCGTCATGTTTCCCGGTCGCCATGTCTCCCGGTCGTCATGTTTCCCCGTCGTCATGTTTCCCCGTCGTCATGTTTCCCCGTCGTCATGTTTCCCGGTCGTCATGTTTCCCGGTCGTGACGCCTCCCGGTCTGGGGTTTGGCCTCAGGCATAGGCCTCAGGCGTCGTCGCCGGCGCGCAAGGGCGACATCGGCGCGCCCGGTCCGCATCCGGGCCGCGCCAGCATTGGACGCAGGGATTTTTGGGGAGGGGCCGTCCGACGTCGCTACAGCCCAAAAAATCGACATCCAGCGATGGGGGTGGGGTCCTTGCATGCGCCCTGAGGCGCGGGCTTGAAAGATTGGCCGCTTCAGCCGTCGCTCGAACAGGGCAGGGTCCAAAAAGAGTGGACGCGCTGAGCGGCGGATGGCTGGTCGCGGAGGGTACGCCAAACGCGGTGCGGCGAATGTCTGGGCAGCGCGATCAAATCCCCTGCTTCATCTGGGGATGCGCGATCCGAAGGCGCTAATCCCAAGGATTGCGAAACCTCTCTCTTGGGCTATGAGTGCAGCGGTCTTCCCCCAGCAAGGATATTTGCCTCATGCCGGCCGGTGGCGGCGCCCGACTGCCTCGGCCTGGCGCCTGGCTGAAGAGCCCGGCGGCGCGGGTGGCGGCCGTGTTCGTCGCGCTCTTCTTCTGCACAGGCGTCACGATGCCGTTCTTGACGCCCTGGCTCGCCGAAAGCCGCGGCCTCGCCGGCGCCGAGATCGGCGCGATCTTCGCCGCCGCCCAGCTGGCGCGATTGTTCACCGGCGCCGCCCTGGCGGCCTGGGCCGACGGCCTCAAAGATCGCCGCACCCCCATCATGATCTTCGCCGCAGGGGCGTTCCTGGCGTACGCAGCTTTTTTCACGGTGGAAGGGTTCTGGCCGATCTTCTGGGCCGCGTTCCTTGCCACCACGATGGTCCAGCAGATCATTCCCCTCACCGAAGCCATGGCCCTCCGCCGCAGCCTCGATGGTCCTTTGCCCTACGGCGTAGTCCGCGGCCTCGGCTCCGCCGCCTTCATCCTCGCCAATGTCCTGGGCGCGGCAGCCATCGCCGTTTACGGGCTCGGCGTGGCCCCGATATGGGCGTTGACCGCTTTGGCCCTGACGGTTGCAGCCGCTCTGGGCCTCAGCGCGGATCCCGCGCCTCCAAAAGCCGTCCAGATGGGTTTCCGACGTCGCTTGCGGGAAGGGCTTCACTTATTGGCCAATCGCCGCTTCGCTCTGGTGCTTCTTGGCGCCGGCCTGATCCAGGCGTCCCATGCATTCTACTATGTGTTTTCGACCGTCTTGTGGCGTGAGCAGGGCCTCCCCGACGCCGTCATCGGCCTTCTTTGGGCCTTCGGCGTTCTCGCGGAAGTGGGCCTTCTTTTCGCTCTGACCCGGCTGGAACGACGCTTTCCGCCCGAGATGTTTATGCTTCTGGGCGCGGCCGCCGCCGCTCTGCGATGGACTTTGATGGCCACCGCTCCTTTGGGTCCCGCCTTATGGGCCTTGCAGGCGCTGCATGCGTTCACTTTCGCCGCCACCCATGTCGGCGCTATGCGCATCATCCAACGCGAGGCCCCCGAGGAGGTCGCAGGTCTTGCCCAGACCCTCTACGCAGCGCTGGGCGGAGGCTTGATCCTCGGGCTCGCCACTGTCAGCGCGGGGGCCCTTTATGACGCGGGCGGCGCCGCAGGTTATGGGGCGATGGCGGCGATGGCGGTCTTGGGCGGGATATTGATCCTGCCCGTGGCGGTGGCCGCACGCCGACGATAGCCCCCTAAGGGAGAGCGGCTGACTGGGTCTGGTCGTTTGGCCCGCCGCGCGCCCAGCTTTGCAACTTGTCAGCCTCTTGGGTGTATGGTCGAGGCTCGACTGAGCCTGTTAACCATGAGCCTCTCTTCTTTGAACCAGACGCCCAATCCGACCGGCGCTTCGGCGTCCTTTGTGGTCCACCTCCCAACTGGTGGCGGTTCGGAGGTCTCTGTCCTGGCCGTCGCCGGCGATTGGACCGTCGCCACGATCGATGGCGTCGAGGAGGCCTTGGCCGAACTTGGGGCCGCGAAAGGTCCAGGTCTTGCGGTGGATGTCTCCGCCTTGGGCCGGATCGACTTGGCTGGGGCCTTCCTCATCGACCGCACTGTCCGCGGGTCGACCCCGAGCGACAACCTCAACACCCCGATCCACCTGATCGGCGCGCATCCAAGCGCAAGCCGGCTTCTGCAGACTGCGCGCGCCGCCACCCAACCCTGTCCGCCCGCGCCCGAACCAGGATCGGGCTTTCTGGCCTTGGTCGAACGCATTGGCCGCGGTGTGGAAGGCGTGCACAAGGAAAGCCTCGCAACCATTTCCTTTCTGGGCGAAACTTTAGCGGTGATGGGCCGCCTTGCGCTCCACCCCCAGCGCATGCGCTGGGTCAGCGTTGTCAATGTGATGGAGACGGCTGGGCTCAACGCCCTGCCGATCATTGCGCTGCTATCGTTCTTTGTGGGTTTGGTAGTGGCCTATCTCGGCGCACGGATCCTGGGCGATTTCGGCGCCGATGTCTTCACCGTGGAGCTGGTCGCCTTCTCCGTTATGCGCGAGTTCGGCGTCGTCATTACTGCGGTCCTCCTTGCCGGCCGCACCGATAGCGCGTTTACCGCCGAAATCGGCGCCATGAAGATGCGCCAGGAAATCGACGCGATGCGGGTCATGGGCTTGAGCCCGATGGAGGCCCTGGTCGCGCCACGGGTCATAGCGATGCTGGTGATGACCCCGATCCTGACCTTCGCTGCGATCATCGCAGGTCTGTTCGGCGGGATGCTGGTCTGCTGGGCGGAGCTTGGCGTCAGTCCGACTATGTTCTTTTTCCGCATCCAGGAGGTGGTGCCGACCCAGCATTTTTGGGTCGGTATGGCGAAGGCGCCGGCCTTCGCCCTTGTCTTGGCGATCGTCGGCTGCCGCCATGGCCTCGGCGTCGGCGGCGACGTCGCAAGCCTTGGCAAGCGGACGACAAGCTCGGTGGTTCAGGCGATCTTTCTGGTCATCCTGCTCGACGCCCTTTTCGCCCTTTGGTTCTTGGAGATGAACTGGTGACGGACGAGGTCGTCGTCAGCGTCCGCGGGCTCTTCACCCGCTTTGGTCCTCAAACCGTTCATGACGGTCTGGATCTTGATGTCTATCGAGGCGAGATCCTGGGCGTGATCGGCCCCTCCGGGTGCGGCAAATCCGTGCTCTTGCGAGAAATCGTCGGCCTGGACCGCCCGGAGAAGGGCGACATCAGGGTCTTTGGCGAGCCGGTCCTGCACGAGGGCTTATGGGCTGACCGCATCGGCGTTCTTTTTCAGGATGGCGCCTTGTTCTCCACCTTGACCGTGAAAGAGAACGTCGAAGCGCCGTTGCGAGAACACACCGACCTCAGTTCTCGTCTGATTTCTGAAATCGCGGACCTGAAATTGACTTTGTCGGGCCTTGGCCCCGAGGCGCACCACAAAAGGCCCTCTGAGATTTCCGGCGGGATGCGCAAAAGGGTGGCGCTGGCCCGGGCCTTGGCCCTTGACCCAGCTCTGTTATTCCTCGACGAGCCGACCGCAGGCTTGGATCCCGTCACCGCCGGCGGCTTTGACCGTCTGGTCAAGAATTTGAGTCATGATCTGGGTTTGACGGTGTTTCTCGTGACCCATGACCTCGACACGTTAATGACGGTATGCGATCGCGTTGCGGTCATTTATGGCGGCAAGGTCGCTGCTCTTGGGCCCGTGGAAGAAGTCCGCGCCGGCGCGACGGGATGGGTAAAGGAATATTTCGCCGGGCCTAGGGGCCGGGCTGCATTGGCCGAACGCGACAGCGAAGCAAAGGGTTAGGCCATGGAGACGAAGGCAAACTATATTCTGCTGGGAGGCGCAGCCATCATTGGAGCGGCGCTGATCATGCTCTTCGCCATGTGGCTGGCCCGCGCCCAATGGGGCAGCGAATACGCCTTTTATGACGTGGTGTTCGAAGGGCCGGTCCGCGGCCTCGCCAATGGCGGCGAGGTCCGCTTTAACGGCATCAAGGTCGGCGAGGTCGAACGCCTCTCCATCGACCCCGAAAACGCCAATCGCGTCTTCGCCCGCGTCCGCGTCAACGCCACAACCCCTGTAAAGGCTGACAGCGTCGGCCAGCTCGAGCAAATCGGCCTTACCGGCGTCACCTTGATCCAGATCAGCGCAGGATCCCAAAGCCTGCCGATCCTGCGCCAGACGCCTCTGGGCGCGGTCCCCCGGATCCAAGGCCGCCCCGACCCGTTCAATGAAATTCTTGCCGCTGGCGGCGACATCGCGACCCGAGCGTCCGCGACCCTCGCCGCCGCCCGCGACCTTCTCACCGATGACAATATCGCATCCTTCACCCGCATCCTGCAAAACCTCGAGGCCATCACGGCCAGCATGGCTGAAGAGCGCGCCGCCTTTCGTCAGGCCGGCGAGGCTGCCGCGGCCTTCACCACGGCGAGCCAAGAGGTGGCTCTTTTGGCCCAAGACGCCCGCGTTCGCCTCGAAGGGCTGGACGCCAATGCGGCCGCCACGCTCGATCAAACCGCTGAAACCTTGGCTTCGCTAAATCTTGCGGCCCAAGACGCCCGCGCCGCCATCGCCCAGCTCACCGCCGCCGCCGACACCACTAACGCTGTCTTGCTGCCGGAGGTGGTTGCGGCTTCCCAGGACGTCCGGCGACTGTCATCGGCCTTGGAGCGGCTCGCTATAGACGTCGACGAGGATCCTTACAGTTTCATCTTCGAGCAGTCTCGGCCTACCGTGGAGGTCGCCCCGTGATGCGTCGCTGCGCCGCTTTTCCACTCCTCGTCAGCGGTCTTGGCCTCATCGCCTCCGCCTGCGTGTCGGTGTTTCCTGAACCGCAGCCGCCACCGCGCATTTACAGCCTGAACGCCGGTCCCGCCGACTTCGGTCCCCAAACCCTGACCCAGAACCAAGCGCAGACGCTGGCCGTCTCTCCCGTCGTGATCGGCGTCGCCCTCCCCGGCGGTCCTCGAGCGCTGATGGGCGCAGAGATCGCTTGGCGGACGGATGGGGTGTTGCGCTTCGTTGCGGGCGCCGAATGGGCGAGCAGGGCGCCCGACATGCTTCAGGCCGCCTTGGCCGAAGCTGTCGACCGGGCAGGGACTGTCCGCGCCGGGGTTCGCGCCGGGGCTGGGGTTCGCGCCGACTATGAGATCGCTTGGGACGTCAGCGCCTTCCAGGTCGAAGAGGAGGATGGGGTCGTCAGGGCGCGCTTCGCCGCCGTCGCCCGACTGGTTGACGCCCGAACCCGCGTGCTGCTCGCCCAAACCCGGGTGGAGGAGGTACGCCCGGTCGCGGAGCGTTCTCAGGCCTTGGCCGCCGCCGCCCTGGAAAGCGCCACGCGCGATGCGGTCGCCCGCATCGCGCGTGAACTCTCCCCCATCGCCGTTGAAACCCCCACGCCCCGATGACCGATCAGGCGAGCGCCGTTTCGATCAATAAATAGGCGCAAACCACATCGGCGTTCTCGCCCCTGCGGCAGACCTTTGCGAGGTCGGGGCGCGCCCGGAACGCCTGCGCCACCTCTCTGGCGGCGGCGGAGCGCCGAAGATGCCGCGCCAGGCGTTGCACGGCCCCAGCCGCCGCTTCGGCCACCGCCCGCCGCCTTGAAGCCGGGCCGTGCCGTGCGCGTTGTGCGATCTTTTCAAGGTCCGTGCCGGCGAGCCAGTCGCCAGGCCGCACGCCCGCCTCCTCACACAACGCCATCACTTGCCCTATGAGGGCCGCATCCGGGTCAGCGACATTGGAAAAGCCGAATTCGTCTCCGCCCCGCTCGTTTGCCGGATCAAGGCTGAAGAGGCCGGAGTCTTCCGGTAATCGCGCCCGCCAGTCAGCCGAAGTCCGCGTCGCCGCAGCAGCGGGAAAAATGCTCACCCCGCTTGTCCCGCCTGCCGCCGCTGTCCGGCGGCTCGGGTCATGGCCGGCGACCGCCTGGGTCCTGGATGGAGAGGCGGGTTGCGCCGCCCTGGCAGTGTCTGAAAGCGCCTGGAGACGCCGCTCGATAACGCCAGCGTGCCGGTCCGCGGCTGCTTGCGCCTCTGCGCTCGCCGCCCGGGCCGCAGCGGCCATGTCCCGCAATCGCTGCGTGGCCGCTTCCGCTGCATCTTCCGCCGCCGCTGCTTCCTCCCGGACCGTCTCAGCCGCCCGCCGGGCGTCGGCCACCGCTTGGCTGGTCGCCTCCCGCACGGCGCCCGCCGCCGCCTGGGCCGCATCCGCTGCGAGCTCCGCATTGCGCCGCGCCACGTCATTCAGGCTTGAAGCGTGCGCCAGGGCCTCAAGCGCTGAACTGAGATTGTCGTCGATTCGCAGGGAGACGGCCCCCGCCGCCTCCGCAGCCCCCAAAAACGCCGCGGTGCGCTCGCCCATCAGGTCGGCGGCGTCGCCGAAGGCTTCCGCTTGCGCCGCCATCGTTGACTCCGCCGCGGCCACCTCCGTCTTGAAGATCTTCGCGGCTTCTTGGATGAGCCTGATCTGCCGGCTGACCTGTCTCGCCAGGGCCTCGGTCTCGGATTTCAGCTCCGCATTGAGTCCCGCCATCGTGGCGCGCTCCCGATCGAGCAGGGCGGACAAAGCCCCAGCCCCGTCGCCGCCCGCGCTGATGGCGTTTTCAAAAGCGGCGATGTTGCGCGCGGCCGCCGCTTCGATGGCGCCGAGCCGGTCGGTGGCCGTCTCTATGGCGAGATTGAGCGCGTCAATTTCATCCCGCAGCATCGCGCTGACCTGCAGCGCCGCGATCTCCTCCTGCGGCGCTGAAGGCGGCGGCGCCCCCCAGACATGGGTTTTAGCGTCCAGCCGCGCGGCGATTTTTCTGGTGCGAGAGGCCTCCGCAGCCGCCGAAGCCCCGAGCCAAATCAGAATGGCGGGCCCCAACATCAACGTCGCCAGAGCGATGTGCAGCGCCGGGTGGAAAGCCGCGACCCCAGCCAAGCCGAAATAGCCGATCGGCGCCATCAGCGCCCCGACAAGCCAAGCCAAAGCCGCAACGCCGCCGCCGCACTCGATCCAGCTGAACTCCGGCTTGGGGTCTTCCGCAGCCGCCGCGCCCACATCGCCGTCCTGAGCGTCGTCGGCGCTGAAGTCAAACTCCCGGAGGTCAATCTCCGGCGTCTCGGCGGAAGAAGTCATCGTTTGCCGCTCCACAAGGGGGCGTCTTTACGGTAAACGCGGGCCGCAAAGACATGTCGTTGCCGGCACTGCAACAGACATGCCACCCTACTGAGGCGAATTCCGCGCCGACAAAGCGCGCCCGCTAGCCGAGAGCGGCGTCCAGCAAAAGGAATGCGCGGGTCGCGTCGGACCCCATCGACGCCCGACCACGGCCAAGCAGCTCCGCGATCCGCGCCCCCTCCCGGCTGATGAAGCCGCTGGCTTCTTGTCGAGCCTGGGCGTCGGCGTCGAGATGGGCGGCAAGCCGCATCACAGCTTCGGCCGCCGCATCGCGGACCGCGCGACGCCGGGCTTGGGCGCCGTTTCGCGCCCGATGGGCGATGCGGTCGAGCGCCGCCATCGAGAACACTTCGCCGACCCTTATCCCCGCCGCTTCCACGACCGCAAGCCCGGTGGCCGGCTCCAAGGCCCGCAAATGGCTGACCGAGCGCGTCAGACGCGCCAAGGCGTCCTCCCCTGGGGCTTCGTCCCTGGGAGCAGGCGCCACGGCGCGCCGCGGCGTGATCCTCGCACCGGTCGGTGCGGATTCGTCGACGGATGACAAAAGATCGCGCCACGTCCAAGTGTCCCCGCCGCCCCGCGCTTCGTGACGAGCGTCGTCCGCCGCCCGCTCGAACCGGTCCGGCTGATCAAACCGGTCTGGTGCGGTGAAGGGGTTGTCCCGCCCCCGCCGGTCTTGAGTGTCGACCGCAGGCCGATCGGCGGGCTGGGAAGACAACGAAGCGAATTTGGGTCGGTTGGCGGGCTTCTCCTCCGCTGGCGGCCGCTCAGGGGGCTTCTCTTCTGCGCCGGGCTTGCGCCCGAACAGGCTGAACCGTTTGACAGGGCCCGGCGCTGGCGTGCGCTCCGACGCCCGTTCCGAAAGGGCCGACATCGTGGACGCAGGCGTCTCATGCGACCGGAACGGTGGCTGGCGCGCCTCGCCCCGGATCATCTCAGCTGCCCGCCGTGCTTCCTCCACTGCTCGCGCAGTGGTCTCCCGCACCGCCCCCGCCGTGGCGTTGGCCGCGAGCGCAGCCTCATCCGCCGAATGCCGCGCGGCGTCGGTGAGTTTTGTGGCCTGCGCCAGCACATCAAGCGCATTCTCAAGCGCTGTTTCGAGCCGCGCGGCGCTATCGCGGCTTTCCTCCGCCGCCGTCGAAAGCTGCCGCGTCCGGTCTGCAATCAGCGCCGCGGCCGCCCCGAACGAGGACAGCCTGGCGTCCAATGTTTCGTCCGCGATGCGCACGCCTTCCTCCGCGAGCCGAGCGGCTTCCCCAACTTGCCGCGTCTGCCGCTGGATCATGTCGATGACGGCCTGCGTCCGCGCCTCCAAATCCCCCGACAGAGCGATCAAAGCCGCGCGTTCCCCATCAAGCCCTGCAACCATCGCCCCGACGCCGTCTTGGGCCAAGCAGGCAGCCTCCTCGACATTGCGGGCGTGTTGGGCGACCATCTGATCGACCCGATCAAGCTTAACGAGAGCGCCATCCAGCGCCCGATCAAGCGCGGTGATTTCCCCGCGCACCGCCACCGCAAGCCGCCGCGCTGCAATCTCGGCTTTGGGGGAGGGGTTGGCCAGCTCATCGGCTGCATCCGCAAGCCTGTGCGCCTCGCGACGCGCCCGCGCCGCCTCCTGCGCCGCAGCGCCAGCAAACCAGATCATGAACGCCGGCATGACGGCGCCGACGCCCAAAGCCACAAAAAACGCCGGTTCAAGGGCCAAAAGCCCTTCAAGACGCAGAGAGGCGTAGGCCATGGCGCTCACGCCGACGATCCAAAGCCAACCCGTGACAAGCGCCATCCATCCGAGCGTCCGACCCGGCTGAACCTCTCGCCCGCTCTGGCGAGCGCGCCCGCCGAAACCCCTCAAGGCCAAGCGTTTCGCCGTTGCCCCGGGTTCGGAAAAATCGACGTCGTTCGGTTCAGCGCGGGGCATGACGTCCTCGTCAAAAATCTGGAGACGCGCGAAGGGACGCGCGATGTTAACCAAAACTTGAAGACTATGACCATTCAAGGGCGAATCCGCGAAAAGGCGCAACCATAAGCGAGGATGGCGCGCCCCAAGCGACGTCTTCGAGATCACCCTACGAGCGAGCCCGTTGAAGACCCGATAACACAACGAAAAAAGCGCAGCTCATTGAGGTCCGCGAGGGGATTATTCCTGGCAGTCCGAGCGATAGGACACGCCGTGGCCGGGTGGGCCGGCCACGGTGCTGGGACAAGCCGCGGAGACGGCGTGTCGCTCGCCGCGCCTCGTCTCGACCCGGTCATCAGGGACGTCGAAGCTCAATCCGAGCCATCCGAAGGTCAGCGCCAAGATAAAATCGCGCAGCATAGATAAGACGTCCGCCATCGCGTCCTCATCAAGAATACTCTTCTAAAAATTTAGCGCGTTTTCCAGGCGCCTGGCAAGCGGCGCGCCCATGCGCGCCATCCTCGCTCCCCCGAGCCGAGCTCGGCGGCGCGTCGGCGGGCCCCCCGTCCGCCGCCGCCTGAAAGATCGCGTGGGAGGCGATTTAACCATTGACCTTTTGAGCGCCGCCGCTAGGGTGCTTGTCATGTTATCTTATAACGTCAACGCCAACCCAGCCGTCGTCCCCTGTGAGGACCCTGGTTGCAGCGCCCATCGCGCCGCACGTCGCGCGCATGCCGCGCACGCGACGGTCTTGGGTCTGCACGTGGCCTGCTGCGGCTTGCCTGTCGCAGCCGCTCTGTTCGCAAGCGGGGCCCTGGGGTTTGTCGGGGCCTCGGCTTTTGAAGCGCTTGCTCGGGATCTGCACCACCAACTCCATCACTATGAATTATGGATCCTGGGGGTTTCTGTCGCCCTGGTCGCGGTCGGCGGCTTGGCGGAGTTGGCGGCGCGCCGCCAAGGTTTACGCCGTTTTCCGGCGTTTTTCGTGGTGTCTTTAGCCTGCCTCGCCATCAACGCCGCCTTGGTGGTCAGCCATCGCCTTCCTTTTCCCTCCGCGCAGATGGCCGCATCCGCATCCCCAATGACCGCGCCGCCCTTCGAGCCCGCGCCCCAGATGGATCGCAGCCTCAGTCATGGGCGCCATCATGCGCATGACCATTGAGCCCCCCATGCGCGCAGCACTCAGCCGTGATGGTGTGGAGCCTTCCCGCGGAGGCGGTTCCGCTTGAGCGCTAGTGCAGCGCCAAAGGTGCAGAAAGGTGCAGCGCTAAAGGCACGGCGCTAAGGGCGCCGCGCTGAAGGTGCGGCCCCAAAGAGGCCCGCAGACATGCTGGTCCGAATGCTCAAAAATCAGAAGCGCGCCTCGGGGCAAGCTGCGCATGCTCCGCGCTCCTGTCTCAAACACCCTTTCACAGGGGGGAGAAACGGACGCTCGCCGCCGCGAACGCCGCCGCAAGCGTCGCCCCCAAGGCGATCGAGACCGGATCGCGCACTGCGAACGCCACCGGGTCATCGTCAAGCGTCCCGCGGCTGGCCAAGAGCCAGATCCGCATCACCCACAGCCCCACCAAAACTGGCGCAGACCACAAGAACGCTGGATGCGCATAGACCAGGGCGGGAAACGCCTCTTCAACGAGATACAAGACCAAGATAACGGTGGCAGCC
>JAGWZH010000178.1 GCA_018971945.1 Alphaproteobacteria bacterium
CGATGCGACCTTAAGCAAAGACGACCGTCGAGTTTGCCTATGCACGGGCCGCCCATGTCAGGCCAATAGCCGCGGGCCGCGATTTGGCGCTGCTGCGCCGAAGGTGATTCTTGGTTATGCTGAGCCGTGATGCTCAAGTTCGCCGTTTCCCTCCTAGGCCTCGCCGCGCTCTTGATTGGCAGCCTGATCTTTGTTGTTGGTCAAGAAATGACGGCCGAGGCCTTTTCGAGAATCCTGAGCGTTGCGGCGCCCGGAACGCCTCGCGTTACCGGACTTAGCGGCGGCGACATTGACAGCGGGATGCGTTTCGATGCCTTGCTTTGGATGACCTAAGGCGCAGTTGCGTTATGGGTTGCGCGGTCGCTGCTGGCGCGGATGGGTCTGCTTCGGCTCATGCTCGGCGTGTTCTGGCTTGGCGGCGTGGGACGACTGATTTCCCATGTCGCAGTTGGACCGCTCCATCCATTGTTTACTGTGCTCATGTGCATCGAGATCGCGCTCCCGCCCGCATTGTTTGCGCTGACTTACAGGGCGGGACGAGCTCTGCCGCGACGGCTTCGGGCGATTTCTGGCCGGGTCGACGCAGGGCGGCAGTGTCGGTACTCCGTTCGTATTTCTGCGGGTCGGTCGATTGTCCGCTATGGCGATATTCTCTCCGTCCCGTTCGAGCGTGAAAAGCTTCGTGATTGCGCCGGAACTCCCCGTTGATGGGCGTTTGCCCGCCGGCGGGTTAACCGATGGCGGACCTCGCTATCTTCATGCCGCCCGGAGATGAATAGGCCTTCGTTGAGGTCCGTTATCTCAGGCGTCGACCGAACCCGCGACGCCCGCTTTTGCCCCGACTCGGAAGGAGGCGTTTTGCATAGGCGGTCAATTTGCCTATCTCTCCACCCCGCGCGCCAGCCGCCGCATGGCCCGCTCCAGGTCCGCCTGGCGCTGCGCCGTGCGCTCCACCATCAGCCGCTTCCTCACATTGAGGTGCAGCTCCATGGCCTTAAGGCGTTCCTGCCAGTCGGGTTGGAAGGCGAGGACCTTGGCGCCGAGTCCCGGGCGCTGCTCCTCGCTCGCAAGGCCCAGCCGCGCCAACTCCTTTGCCCGGGCCTTCAAGGCCTGGGTGAGCGCCGGATCGCCGTTCGGCGCTTCCAGCTTCGCCATCCGCGCACGGCCGTCCTCCGGCAGCTGGTCAGCGATCATCCGGTCGAGCCTTGTCGGCGCGTGGCGGATGATCTCGGATTCGAGCGCCAGACGCTCGTCGTCGCGGCTGCGCGGGCCGAGCCACTCGGTCGCCACGTCCCGGGCGATGTCGCGAAAGGAATGGCGTACGAAGTCCTTCGGCAGGATCAGGTCCTGGCCGTTGGCGCGCCGCCCGCGCAAGATGAGGTGGGTATGCGGGTTGTCGGTGTCGTGGTGGTCGACCGCGACCCACTGGAGCTTTGTGCCCAGCTGTGCCTCGGCGCGGGCCATCACCTCGCGGGTGAAGGCCGGCAGGTCGGCGATCAACTCGCCCCGCTCGGCGGCCAGAATGATCCGGAAGTGGCGCTTGTCGCGCGCGGCCCAGTCGGCCGCGCGGGAGCCGCCGTCCACGCCTTCGGCGGTTGCGTCATAAAAAGGCGAAGCCGCGCTCGGCCCGCGCGAGAGATAGTCGGCATGCGCCCTGCCGCGCGCGATCTCGTCCTCGCGACCGCCTTTCGCTTCGGGGGAGGGTAGGGCTGCCTCGTCGTCATCCCGGCCGGCGGTGTCGCGGGCGACATACCGGGCGTGGGCCTTCAGCGCCGCGCCCCCGTCGCCGCCATGGTTGAAATAGTGGATCTTCACCACCGCCCGCTGCCGCGCGTCAAAGCGCATGGCGTCCGCGCCGGCCGCCCCATCCCGCGCATGGCGCAGCATCGCGGCGCGCTGGTCCAGCATGCGCGACAGGTCCGGCGCCTTGCCAGCTCCGCCGCCCCCTTTTGCGCGTCCGCTTTTGAGCTTGCCTTCGAGGCGTTCGGTGTCGGGGAGGGTCAGCCGGATCGAGCGGCTTGCACGGAATTCGTCCTTGCAGGCACTCGCCGGGAGGGCGAGCCGCGAGGCCTTCAGCAGCCGATCCATGCTTGCGCTCGCCTGTCGATTGACTTGGCCTTTGCGTCTACTACGAGTCTGGGGGTCAGGAGTTCGAATCTCTTCGGGCGCGCCAGTGTTTTCAAGAACTTAGAGGCGGTTCGCTGGGTCCGGAAAACAGCCAAAAAGCTCCGGGGTCCCAAGGGGGTCCCAACAGACGGAACCGTTTCGCGGCGTTTCGCCGCGTAGCCCTGTGTTTCGATTTTGAGGCGACCTCCGACTTGCCCCGTGTTCGACCCGCCGGAGGCCAGGGTCGAACTTCTTTTCAGGGACACGCCCCGTGTCCCGACACCCTCAGAACCGCCGCCGCGCGCAAGCCGCGGGTCAAGGGCGAGGCCGATCACGAACGCCAGCGGCGGTCGCCGGCCGAAGAGCGGGTGCGTCCCTTGATGCGCGCGAGCGCGGTGGCTGGGATGCTTCATCCCAGCAATCGTCGGAAGCCCTCCTCTGCCGGTTTTCGGACGTTGGATTTCCGTTGACCGCCGCTTTCCGACATTACGGCCGCAACGCCAATTTCGTGGTTGGGGCACTTCTCCCCTTCTACTCAGTAAGGGGCCAAGCGCTGCCACTCCGCCGCGCGGGCTAACTTGTGGCGCCAACCGATACCCGTTCGAACACTTGGCCATCCTCCATCCACAGTTGGCGCTGGGCCCTTTCAATCAACATGGGCCGGTGGGCGATGACGATGCGGGTGATCGGCAACTGTTCGATCAGGTTCGCAATCTCAGCCTCGGTCGCCTCGTCCAAATTGGCGGTGCCCTCGTCCAAAAACAGGATCTTGGGATCGCGATAGAGGGCCCGGGCCAACAGTACGCGCTGTTTCTGTCCGCCGGACAAAGCTGAGCCCATATCCCCCACCAATGAAAGATACTGCATCGGCATACGCAAAATATCCTCGTGAACGCGGGCGGCGATCGCGGCAGCATGGACTCGAGTCATGTCCAATTCTAAATCGAAGAACGCGATGTTATCCGCGATCGTGCCCGATAAAAGTCTGTCTTCCTGAGAGACCACGCCGACATGCTTACGCCAAGCCCGCCAGAGCTCCGGGGCGGCGGGCAGACCGTCGAGCAGAACATCGCCCTCGGTCGGCATGTGCAGCCCCAGCAATAGTTTGAGCAGTGTCGATTTGCCGGCTCCCGAGGGCCCTCCGATGGCGAGGTAGTCGCCAGGACAAACGACCAAGTTTACCCCATCCAAAATCAAACGATCTGCCGCGCCGTAGCGGAACTTGACGCCGCGCAGCTCAAGCCCGCCTTTCGGCGGCGTTGAGAGCGGCCGCGGATCCACCGCGTCCGGAGTTGCCTGGACGATGTCGCCCAGCCGATCCAGGTGTAGGCCGAGCAGACGGAACTGAACGGCCTGCGCGATCAACGCGTTGATCCGATCACTGAAGGTCTGACGGAAAGACATAAAGGCGAACAGCATGCCGAGGGAGAAGCCGTCCCCCGCCATGATGGCGCGCGACGCGAGATAGATGACGATCACCGTTTGCAGGCCCATTAGGACAGTCTG
>JAGWZH010000179.1 GCA_018971945.1 Alphaproteobacteria bacterium
CTCCGTCGCTGCGCCCGCATCCCCCGCATGATTTATGTCCGCCGAATCAGCGACCGCCGCGCCCGCCGGGGTCTCCGCCAGAGGCGCGGCCGCCTCTTGTGCTGACGCCGGGTCCATCCCCATCAGGCTCAAGGCCGCGAGCGCAGCGAGCGCCCCCAGCCGCAACCCCGCGCCCCAATGGCGCAGCATCGTGCTTGCTGATCTGATCATGTCCCAAAAACCCTTTCGCCAAAAACCCGAGTGTCAAAGACCCTGCTGTTCGCCGACCATCACCGAAGCGCTTCGCGCGCCGTCCACCGCAGCGCGATAGAGCGGGCGGGGGGGGCGGGGGGGCAAGCCGACATCCGCCAGGCCGAATTCGGAAACCTCACATCAGCCTAAAAAAAAGGCGCCTTCGCCTAAACCCGATGCGCCTGGTCCGGAGGCCGGACGCCCTGCATATCGACGATCAAGGAGTTGCGCCCCATATGATCGGATCATGACCCTCCGTTCGTCTCCGCGATCCTTCACCGCCCAACCCCGCTCGGATGTCTTCATCAGCGGCGGCGGGCCCGCTGGGCAGACCTTGGCCCTGGCCTTGGCCCAAGGGGGGCTGAGCGTCGCGATGGCGGACGCCCAGCCGCCCGCCGAGACCCTGGCGGAGCATTTCGACGGCCGCGCGTTCGCGATCGCTTTCGCCAATATGAGGATGTGGAAGGCCCTGGGCCTTGGCGAGGCGCTCGCACCCCACGCCCAGCGAATAGAAAAGATTGTCGTCGCCGACGGCCGCATCGGCGGTCCCGCGCGCGACGGCGTGTCGCTCTCCCATCTTTTCTTTGACCGTGAAGAAATCGCTCCCGGCGCCGATGGCGAGGCGTTGGGCTATATGCTGGAGTATCGCCACATTCGGCGCGCCCTTGATCAAGCCGTGCGGGCCGAGCCCCGCATTCGATTCCTCGCCCCGATGACGGTGGAGGGTTTTGAGGCCGGGCCGGCGGGCGTCTCCGTTCGCCTCGCCTCCGGCGAAACCATCGCCTCAGACCTGTTGGTTGGCGCTGACGGGCGCAAATCCTTCGTGCGCCGCAAGGCTGGCGTCGACGTCGTGGGCTGGCCCTATCCTGTCACCGCAGTCGTCGCCACCGTCCGGCATGAAAAGCCGCATGGCGGGGTCGCCCATGAGCTGTTCCTGCCTGCCGGCCCCTTCGCGATCCTGCCGCTGACCGGCCATCGCGCCAATATTGTCTGGGTCGAAAAGCACAAGGCCGCGCAGGCGCTCTTGGCCATGCGCGAGGAAGATTTCTTGGCCGAGCTTCGCCCGCGCTTCGGCGATTTTCTCGGCGCCTTGTCTCTGGAGGGTCCGCGCTTTGGATATCCGCTGTCATTGCAGCTCGCCACAGCGATGATCGCGCCTCGCACAGCCCTTGTGGCGGATGCCGCCCATGGCGTTCACCCCATAGCGGGGCAGGGACTCAATATCGGCTTGAAAGACGTCGCCGCATTGGCCGAATGCGTCGTCGACAGCATGGCGGCCGGGCTCGACGCCGCCGACCCTTCAGGGCTTGAGCGCTATCAGCGCTGGCGGCGCGTGGACAATGTCTCCATGGCGGCCGCAACCGACGTCTTCGACCGTCTCTTCTCTAACGACAATCTCGGCCTGCGCGTCGCCCGCCGCACCGGCCTCGCCCTGGTCAACGCTATCGGCCCCGCCCGGCGATTTTTTATGCGCTTCGCTGGCGGCGCCGAGGGCGCGCTTCCTAAGCTTTTGAGGGGCGAGAGCCTCGCGGCGTGAACGCCGAGCCTCTCAGGTCCCAACCACGGAGGAGGTCAATCAGGCCACGCGGCGCAATGTCTGCCGGTTCAAAATCGGCATATGGGCCTTCAACAAGTCCGCCTCGACGAAAGCGCGCCGTTGCTCTTGCGCGATCGCGGCCAGATGGATCTCCGCCGCGCCGAGCTGCTGCGCCGCGGCCCACATCTCATTGCGCGACAAGGCGTCCAGGAAGCTTGATGTCGACGCGATATAGAGCGGAACCGGGCCGCCCGCTTCCAGGGTCGGCAGATCCCCCGGCTTCACAAAAATATAGACCCCGCCGAGAGGCTCCCACGCGCGTTTGGCGCGTGCGACGTCAAATTCGTGCCATGCCCCGGAATCGCCCTGCCAGGAAAAGCTCACGCCCGATCTCCTTCGATGATGGTCCTGCTGCTCCAGCGATGCGGCTTGACACGCGCCCTCGCCTCGCCGCACCCGAAGAGCCTAAAGCATAGCCCGAGTCGAGCGCGGGAAAAGGAAAGGATCGCTAATGTCCACCGTTGGTTTCATCGGGTTGGGGAATATGGGCTCCGGCATGGCTGCGAACCTCGCCAAGAGCGGCCATGCAGTCAAAGCCTTTGATCTCTCCAAAGCGGCTTTGGACAAGGCCAGAGAAGCCGGCTGCATTCCTGTCGCCAGCGCCGCAGAGGCCGCGCGCGGCGCCGACGCCGTCGTCACCATGCTCCCTGCCGACCTGCATGTGGAAACTGTGTATAAACACGAGATTTTTCCCAATGCCGCCGCCGGCGCGCTCTTCATGGACTGCTCCACCATTTCGGTGGACGCCGCCCGCCGCGTCCTCGGCCAGGCCGCGGACCATGGCTTCGCCATGGTCGACGCCCCCGTGTCCGGCGGCGTCGCCGCCGCTGCGGGCGGGACGCTCACCTTCATGGTCGGCGGCGAGCAAGCCGATTTCCAAAGAGCCGAGCCTTTCCTGCAAGCCATGGGTAAGGCCGTCATTCACGCTGGCGGGGCCGGCGCGGGCCAGGCCGCCAAAATTTGCAACAACATGCTCCTCGGCGCCACGATGATCGCCACCTGCGAGGCCTTTGTCCTCGCCGAAAAGCTGGGTCTTGATCCTCAGAGATTCTTCGACATCAGCGCCAAGGCCTCCGGCCAGAGCTGGTCGATGACGAGCTACTGCCCGGTCCCGGGTCCTGTGCCCGCCGCGCCCTCGAACAGAGACTACGCCCCGGGCTTCGCCACCGCGATGATGTTGAAGGATCTGAAGCTCGCTCAGGCCGCAGCGATGAGCGCCGGCGCCGCAACGCCGATGGGCGCCGCCGCCGAGGCGCTCTATGCGCTTTACGCCGCGAATGGCGGGCAGGAAAAGGACTTTTCCGGCATCATCGAGATGCTGGCCGGCAAACGTTCTTGACAGCCGGCGCGCTCATGCCGCCGACCGCGGTGAAGAGCGCCTGTCCTAGCCTATGCGTCAAAGTCGCCATCCGCCGCGACGCGCCGCGTGCGAAAGGTCGCCCCAAAAAGACCAATAAGGTCCGATTTGGGACGATTTCGCATAGTGTGCTTCCCGATCCGGCCTGATTGCGCCTGATTGTGAAGTGGCTCCAGTTTGCAAAGGGCCCGAAGCGAAGGGGCCATTTTGATTTGGGCCTAAGCCGTCTTTTGCGGCCCCGAACCAGGCGCTAGATCGCGCTCTCATGACGCGCTGATCGTCCGAGGCCGGAAAGAGGCGCCCATCAAGACCGCGCGCCCGGACAAAAGCGCGTGGCTGCGTGAGGGCCCCATGTTTCTAAACCAAGCCCCTCCGCCTCTTTATCCGACCGCCGAAGCGCGGCATGATCCTCTGCG
>JAGWZH010000180.1 GCA_018971945.1 Alphaproteobacteria bacterium
CTCTCTCTCTCTCTCTCTCTCCCTCTCTCTCTCTCTCTCTCTCTCTCTCTCTCTCTCTCTCTCGACGGGCGACGGCAATCCCTCCGGCGCGGACCGGGGCTCGGTCAGACGTCTCCATCCGCCTGTCCGTCGTCAAGGCCCGCGCTGGGGCTCCCGCGCACGCCGCCCGCAGCCTGTTGCATCGCGCTATGCGATCCTCTTTGGGGCGCGGCCAGGCGCGAAAAACGAGGGCGTCTCGGCGGCGGCTTTGCTGGCGGATCGGACAATGAAAGCCTTTCCAGGCGGGACCTCAGCCCTGGCTTTGCTCGACTGCGGCCCCCCGTTACCAGACCAAGGCCAAGACTTCCAAGATCATCGGGGTCGGGGTCTTTGATGGAAGCTCTGACCGTGAGGAAGGTCCAAGCACCCAGCTGCCGGGGCGCCTTCCCAGGCATGATCCCATGCTTCAGGGTCTTGACCTTGACCGGCTGGAACCGCGAAGCCGCCTTGGGGCTTCAGGGTTTGGTCGCCAAGACTTGGGCTCGCGGGTCGTTCTGCGGGAGAGCGCGGCGAGCCCCACACCCATCGTTTCCGCCTGATCCTGGGGATTTTTCGCAATGGCTAATGACGAATGGACCCATTTCGACGCCGCCCTGCGCGTCGCGCCTGGCGAAAAGGCGCGCCTTTCCACACGTGATCCTTTGGGAGAGGCTTTCGCTCCGGATCGGGCGGCGGCGGAAGCGCGCCTTCTGAAGGACGCGGAAGCCATCGACCTTCTGCAGGACCGCCTTTTCGCCGAAGGCCGCCGCAGTGTGTTGATCGTGCTCCAGGGTATCGACACCTCAGGCAAGGACGGCACGGTGCGGGGCGTGTTCAAAGCCTGCGGTCCATTGGGCGTGCGGGTCACACCGTTTGGAAGGCCGACCGAAACCGAGCTTGCGCAAGATTATTTGTGGCGGGCGCACGCGGCGTGCCCGCCCAAGGGTATGATCGGAATTTGGAACCGGAGCCATTATGAAGACGTTCTGGTGGTGAAAGTGCGCGGCCTTGCGCCGGCGGAGGCCGTGGCGCTGCGTTACGATCAGATCAACGCCTTCGAGAAGCATCTTGCGGAAAACGGGGTCACCATCCTCAAATTCATGCTGCACATCTCCAAGGACGAACAGAAAAGGCGTCTCCAGGATCGGTTGGACGACCCGGCCAAGCTTTGGAAGTTCAACCCCGGCGATCTAGAAGACCGAAAATCATGGAGCCAGTTTGAGGCCGCCTATGAAGAAGCCTTGACGCGCTGCTCAACGCCGCACGCGCCCTGGCGGGTGGTGCCGGCGGACAAGAAATGGCGGCGCAACATGCTGATTGCGTCTATCGTTCGAGGGGTGCTGGAAGCCATGGCGCCGCAATACCCCAAGCCGAGCTTCGATCCTCGCGCCATCACAATCACCTGATCGCCCGCAGCGCTTGTGAAAGCGCTTGCGCCTCTTGCCCAATCCCGGCCCCAAGACATGACGCGACACGCTTTCACAAAGCCGGATCGGCGAACCACCAGCGGAACGCGGCGATCGAAAACCTCAAATCGAAATCATGGCGCGGTCGGACGCGATGCGCCCGGCGGAGAGGGTTTGGCGGTTTGGGCGCTGAAGGGGCATGAGGGGTTGGGGAGAGTGGGGGCTGGGGCCATGCAAAGCTGACCTTGCTCTCGGCGCGAAACGCCTCTGCTAAGGTCGGGCAAGGCCGCTTCGCCACGCGTGGGAAAACCCTTTACGGAGGCAGTCATGACGATGCTCAGCGGGCGCAAACGCAAAAGCGCGTCCGCGCCTAAGGCCGCTGAAGGCTCGCTCTTCAAGTCCTGCGAGGCGGGCATAGGCTTTGCTGTGGGAGAGGCGTCGGTCGTGGCCACTCCGGAGGGGGCTTTGTGGGTTCCCTCGACGGCGACGCTTATCGTGTCGGACCTGCACTTGGAGAAAGGGTCGTCCTTCGCGCAACGAGGGCGCATGGTGCCTCCCTACGATACGCGCGCCACCCTGTCGCGTCTGGAATCCCTTGTGCTTGCGTTCCGGCCGTCGCGCCTGGTCTCTTTAGGCGACAGTTTTCATGATCGCTCCGCGGCCGAGCGGCTTGATGCGGCCGACGCCGCCGCTATCCGGCGGCTGACGGCGGTCACGGATTTTGTCTGGATCAGGGGCAACCATGACCCCGATCCGCCCATCGATCTGGGCGGCAGCGCCGCAGCAGAGCTTGTGACGGCGGGGCTGATCTTGCGCCACGAACCCCGCCCAGCGCCAGCGCCAGGGGAGGTCGCTGGCCATCTCCATCCCTGTGCGGCGGTCGCAGGCCGTGGGCGTCGCCTCCGGGCCCGATGTTTCGCAACGGACGGTCAGCGCCTGGTGATGCCTGCTTTCGGGGCCTATGCGGGCGGGCTCAATGTGCGCGACGAGGCTTTCGCACCGGTGTTTCCTGAAGGCTGCGCCGTGGTGCTTTTGGCGCGGGGCGGCGCCTATCCGGCGGCGGCGGGCCGTCTTTTGAGGGACGTGTAAGGTCACGGCCGCCCTGCGCCCCGTCGGTCGCCTGAGATTGATTTACCCGCCATTAACAATCGGCGTCCTTTCCTCGATCTTATCGCGGTAAGATGTGATTCCATGCGTTGGTCGGCATGGCTTCGCACGGGCCGCCCTTCGGACTGAACCTGGGCGGCGCAAGAGATGGTGAGGGCATTATGAGCGGCGGCGCGCAACCTTGGAGCGTCAAAGGCATCGACCCTCGAGCGCGGGAGGCTGCCCGTGAGATGGCTCGGCGGCAAGGCATGACCTTGGGCGAGTGGTTGAACCACGCCATCCTTATGCAAGACGCGCCAGCCACCGAAGCAGAAGAGGGAGAGCCCCCATCGTCCGTGCTCATGTTGGAAGACGGAGATGGTCCGGCGCAGGAGGCTTGGACTCTCGCGACGCAGGGGGGCGGGAAGGGGCGATCGGACCCGTTGTCGATGACCGGTGGGGAGGACGCGATCGAACGTCTCGCCAAGCGGCTCGAAGCGTCTGATAAACGTACGCATCTCGCCATGACAGGGGTCGATCGCGCCCTGACGAAGCTTGACCGGTCGGTGCTCGGTTTATCCGATCGCGTGGAGGACGCCGAGACCATCGCTCAGCGGGCTGCGGATCAGGCGGCGGCGGCGAGGGCGGAGATGCAGTCCGCGCTGCGGGAGGCGCATTCGCTGAGGGACCTGGCGGCGACGAAAATTGAAGAGGCCGCCTCCCGGGCCCATGACGAGGCTCTCCGGGCGGCGCAGCCGGCGCTCACCGAGCTGCGCGCTGTCCAGGCCGATCTGGCCCAGAAATTGGCCTCCGCAGAGAGGGGCGCCCGCACAGCCTCCGCCAGCACGCTGAGCGAAGTCCGAGCGCTGCAGGCTCGTCTGGCGGCCGCGATTGCTGAGGCTGACCGTTCTGCGCGCGACATTGTGTCGTCTGCGACAGCGGAGCTTCGGTCGGCTCACGCGGCCTTGAGCGACCGTCTGGCGCAGTCTGACGGCGGGGTGCGTCGTCTTGCGGACTCTACGGCCTCGGACATGCGGCTTTTGCAGGCGGATTTGTCTGCGCGCATCGCACGGGC
>JAGWZH010000181.1 GCA_018971945.1 Alphaproteobacteria bacterium
GCCCACGTCGCGATTGTCGCCAGGCGCCTTGCGTGGTACGGCCCGCACCGTGCAGGCGCTCATTTATACGCTTGGTACGCGCGGCGACGTGCAACCCTATGTGGCGCTTGGCGAGGCGCTGCAGGCGCGCGGTCACAACGTTACGCTCGTAACCGGTCGAGGCTTTGACGCAATGATCGAAGAGCGCGGCTTGCGCGCAGCATCGCTGAACGTCGATTTTCGCGAAATTCTGGAGATGGCCGAAACGATCGGCGCGTTGACCAACCCGCTCGCGATGGTCGGCATGCTGAAACAATACTGGTCGCTGATGACCACCATTCCTGCCGAGATGTGGGCGATCGCCCGCGATGCAGCGCCTGACCTGATTGTTTTTCATCCGAAAGCGGCCGTTGCTCAAACAATAGCGCAGAAGCTCGGCGTTCCAGCCATCGCTTCGGCGCTGCAGCCGCTTTCTGTGACGCCAACATCCGCATTTCCGAGCCTGCCCGCGACAGGGGACCTTGGTGGCGCTGGCAACAAGCTCTCCCATAATGTGATGAACGGGCTGACCACTTTGGCGCAGAACCGGGCAACCGCAGGCTTGCGGCGCAAAGTGCTGAACGTGACGGCGCCGCGAGGGTATGGCGGATGGTCGCCCTACGGCCCGGCCCCGCGCTTGATCGGATTTAGCAGGCATCTCATCGCCAAGCCGGCTGAGTGGGATGAGAACCAGCACGTTACCGGCTACTGGTTTCTGGACGCGAAGGCATGGTCGCCGCCACCCGCGCTGGAGCGCTTTATCGCGGCTGGACCGCCTCCCGTCTATGTTGGCTTTGGCTCGATGCCGACGGCCAAGCCCCTTGAGCGAACGCGCACCGTCATCGAGGCGCTGCGGCGAGCGGGTCAGCGCGGCGTCCTGGCCACGGGATGGGGCGGCATGGCGGCGACCGAGAC
The DNA here is from genome assembly GCA_018971945.1 of Alphaproteobacteria bacterium. Taxonomy (GTDB): domain Bacteria; phylum Pseudomonadota; class Alphaproteobacteria; order Caulobacterales; family Aquidulcibacteraceae; genus REEB509. The sequence continues at coordinate 934 of JAGWZH010000181.1, forward strand.
GGCGGACGCGATCTTCATGTTGGATGACGCGCCGCACGATTGGCTGTTTCCGCGTTGTGCGGCGGTGGTCCATCATGGCGGCGCGGGCTCCACGCATGAGGGCCTCCGCTGGGGCCGACCAAGCGTGGTGTGTCCCCAGGCTGTCGATCAACCGCTCTGGGGCAGATTGGTCGCCGGTTGTGGGGCAGGCCCAAAGCCTGTTCCGTACCGTTCGTTCACCAGCGCACGCTTGGCCGAGGCGATCACTGCCGCTCTGGCGCCGGAGATCGCCGCGCGCGCCGCAGCTATCGGGGAGGCGATCCGCGCGGAGGGCGGCGCCAAACGGGCAGCGGCGTTCGTCGAGGGGACGCTGGCCCCTTTTATGGAAGCGTCGTCGCCGACAAAACGCTGCGAATTTGCGACCGGTCGCACCTTGGGGTCTGGGATGTGATGTAAGGCGATCAGGCGCCAACACGGGCGGTGATGTCGCACCGCAGGACAGGCGCCCCCGTGCAGGTCGACATAACCGATGAGGCCCAATCGGCCCTGGCCGCTTGGGTCTGTGGCGAGACGCTCAAGGGGGGCGGACTGGCTGTTCGCATGCCGTGTCGATAAAACCGTCCATGGAACCAAGGCGATGGCAGCGTGGCGACAAGGGCGGCTGCTCGATGAATGGATCGCCGAGATTGGTTGGATCCGTCCGGGGACGGACCCAAGTCACAGAGACGGACGAGGGCAGCGCTGATCGACCGAAAAAACGGCGGACACTTGCGCTGTTCGGCTCCTGCTCCGGCGCACCAAGCCAGATAGCGTGGTGCGGTATAGGGGTGCTGCGGTAGAGAACGCTTTGGCGATTGCGGAGAGCAGTGACGGTTGGCAGGGCGCCCATCCGGGCCCTGCGATCGAATGCAGAAACCCATCGGGCCAATGGCGCTGGTCCTCGCACCGGGGTCAGTCTCAGGGCGAGCAATACTCGCGGCAATCCAGGCGCCAAGTCCGGGGTCGTCCAGCACGGACTCTGGGCGGCCTTCAAGGCGCAGCGCGAGCTTAAGGCGCGGGAGCCTGCGCAGCGCCCTCTGCACGTGAGCCTATGATGGAGGCGGCGCGTCGATCGCTTGGCCGAGGCTTGTGAGACGGCTCTGGGAAAAGGGGAGCTGCCGAGCCCACAGTGCGCCAGCACGGCGCGCTGCAGCGGCGTCAACGAGAACCAGATGGGGTGAAAGCCAAGATCGCCGGCGAGGCGCGCCCGCAGCGCCTGCGCAGCGACACCCACATCGCGCACAAGATCAAGCGCCAGCGGCTCAAGCAATGCGCGCAGGAACAATGGGCTTCGATGCGCGCTGTGAAACGCCTGCAAAACGGCTCTCCATGGCAGTTTCAGGCCGACAATTTTGACGAATGCCATAAGCAGGCGATCAGCGAAGGCGTCGTCGAGCGGGGGGACGTCCATGGCTGCGGCGCGCAGGAAGAAAGGTGCGGCGCGCCGCACAAACATGGCGGTTAGCCCGTCTCGGTTTGACCCCGTGAAGACGGCGGCGACGGTCGCTTTGCGTGTGTCGAGGCTTGTTCGAAAGGCCGCGATCAAGCCAGGCCTTGTCGGCTCAGCCGCGAGCGCATGCGCCTCATCGATCAGGATGAGGGCTTTGCGTTTGCCGCTTGCCGGTCTGGCGAGGAGATCATCGATGCGCGCCAATGGGTCTAAGGAGGAAGCGATGGCGGATTTGAACTCCAGAGCAGCGTCACCCTGAACGCCAGCAGCGCCGGCGCCGAAACTTAGGCTCGGCATAAGGCCTTCTGCTGCACGACCAACCCGCGTCGAGAGCGGTCTACCCTTGAGCGCGGCTTCCAGCGCCCGGATCAGGACTGTGCTGGGCGCCAACGGCGAAGCCAAAAAACTTCCCATACATCAAAACCCGCGCGGCGATCTCCCTTCCGCATCATTCCTGCGGTCGCGAGCGATCACACGCTAAAGAAAAGGGGAGTGCGGTGTGAAGCAAGGCGACGACACCCAAGACAGCATCCGAGGGGCGACGGCGCCCTGACAAAGAGGATGCGCCAAATGCGCGACCTCGGGTTGCTTAAGGGCAGGCTCGATGGATAATCATCCTCAAGAATCCTGCGCGGGGCGATGTCGATGAGCTACAAACCTTTTTGGGCGGCTTTTGCTTATGTGGCGTGCACTTCGGTTCTCGCCGCTCCGTCCACAGCGGAAGCGCAGCGGCGTGATCGCGGGCAGGTCAATTTTTTGGCAGCCGCCGAACAGGACGTCCGTTCGGTCAATTTCGCTAGCGCTTTGAGCGCCGCGGCCGGCGTTCTGATCATCCCGCTCCATTCTGTGTCCGATCTCGATGCGGCGTCAGAGATTTTGAGCAGCGAAGAACGCGCAGCGCTCGGCCGGGCCCTCGCCGCCGCGGATTTTGATTACGGCCCCCGCCAGCTCCTATCCTTGAGGGGCATTGGCGGTTGGGATCGCATCCTCCTGGTCGGTCTGGGTGAGGATCTAAGCTTGCCAAGACTTCAAGCGATCGGCGCCGTCGTTGGGCGCGCGGTGATCGCCGAGCAGGGCTCGGTCACGCTGATCGCGCAGGGCCTCTCCGCAGAGGCGGTCGCAGAGATGACGACGGGGTTCGGCATCGGCGAGTACCGTTCCGACCTCTATCGCG
>JAGWZH010000052.1 GCA_018971945.1 Alphaproteobacteria bacterium
AGACATTCCCGTCCCCCCCGACAGGGGGCGCGCCGCAGATGGCGAAGCGCATTGCATTTTTGCCGCAGCGCACCTATTTCACCGCATCGCGAAGGATGCGTCCGGGCCCTTGGCTCTGAGCAACGTCCCCGTCGCGGACTGGAGAGGCGCATGTTTCTCACCATGATGAAGGCCAAGCTGCATCGGGCTGCGGTTACCCAGGCCGATCTTCATTATGAGGGGTCGATCGCCATCGATCGAGAGCTGTTGGACCGGTCCGGCATCCTGCCGCACGAGCAAGTCGACGTTCTCAATATCAGCACCGGCGCGCGGTTCACCACTTACGCAATCGAGGCGCCGCGCGGCTCTAAAACCTTTGGCGTGAATGGCGCGGCGGCGCGCTTGGTGCAAAAAGGCGACAGGATTATCGTGGTCACCTATTGCCAGATGCCAGCCGAAGAAGCCCGCAATTATCAGCCGACCGTCGTCCTGCTCGACGAGCACAACGACGTCATGGCGTAAACCGCCAAGGATTGAAGCCGCGCGATGGGGTGAACCGCGTGGCCAATGCCCGAGGCCTGGGCTAGCGGGTCAGACGAAGTTTGGCGATGGACTGGGCGATGGCTGCGAACGCGGCCGCCAGCTCCGTTTCGCTTTCTGCGGTGAAAGCATAATCGTTGCTGGTCGCACATCGTTGCAGCAGTTGTCGAATATTTGTGTCAGGTTCCCGGAAGACCAAAGTATAGACTTTCACCCCTTCTTCTTTGGCGTTGCGACAGACTGCTTCCATGCGCGAGTCGAGATAATCGCTGAATTGATTGATCGAGCCCAGCCTTGGTCCTGTCCCAGGATACCAGTCTTGCCACAATCCCAGAGCGTTGTAGGAAGTATAGTCCGAACGAAACGATGGGTTGGGATTCTGTGCGGCCCAATTCATGCCGTCAGTCATCAACACGATGATTTTCGTGCTCTCGTCATAGTCCGCGCCTTCGGTGAACGGCTGCGTCGGCGACAGCACCCGCCAACCCCAAGCAAGGCCCTCTGAGGACACAGTGCCGCCTCCGAGCCAATGGGCCATGCGGTCAATGGCGTCCAAGACGTCATCACGGCGATCCGTCAGCGGCAGGATCGGCGTTGGGCAGTTCATATTGGGTCCGGTATTGCGCGGCGGAGCGTTGACGATGGAGCCGCTGCGCCCGTTATATTTGTAGACATTGAAGGTCCGGCCTGCGGCCGATCTGTGCAAATCAGTGCCCGGAAAGGCGTTTTGGTCGTCGCTGATCCAGTTATTATGATGGTTCGAAGCGTCGTTGTCGTCGGGCCAAAAGCTGGGCACGAACAGGGTGTCAGGTCTGCCCCGGTCAGGGGGAGCGTCGGTGACGTCGAAGGGCTCCGGGCGGGCTTCCACACAACCCTTCCAATCCGCATTCGGGATCGCGTCATAAAGTGTGAAGTGGTTGATCTGACTGGGGTTGACTAACCAGCACCCGCTCTCCGTCCAGACGGGAGCGTAGGGCGACCCGGTGCTGGCGTGGGCCTCTGACACGCCGAGCACGGCGTTGGCGGCGACCTGCAACGCGTGAAGAATAGGATCCAAAGGCCCAGGGGCCCCAGGCCCCAGCGCGCCCCAGTCGTCGCCGCTTGGCGGCGGCGGGGGCGGAGGAGGAGGCGGCGGCGACGGAGGCGGCGGCGGCGGCGGCGGCGGCGGCGGCGGCGGTGGGGGAGGCGGTGGCGGCGGCGGCGGCGGCGGCGGCGATGGCGGCGACGGCGGCGGAGGAGGAGGCGGAGGAGGCGGAGGAGGCGGAGGAGGCGGAGGCGGACCTGGCGGCGGCGGTGGCGGTGGGGGAGGAGGAGGAGGAGGAAGACAGGCGTCGAGGAACGCGATCCGACGGCCCTCCAAGAAGGCCGCGTGGTAGCGCGACTGCGCGTCCGTATCCATCCAATTCAATTGGGAATTACGGCCGCCGATATTGACAGCGCCAGCGTAAGGCACCAACGCGACCCGGAGAAAACCATGACCGGCATCCGCGTCGAAGAGCTGATTTGTCAAGTCTGCGGCGGCGGAGCGAAGCGCGTCCATGTCGTTCCGCATGGACCCTGTATTGTCGAGGACCAGAGCCACTTCGGTCGGAGCCCCGGTCGCGGCGTCCGCTTCTGAAACAACGCCAACGTCCCAGGATTCATCGCCGAAGAGGCGCGCGAGCCCCGTATCCATGACGATGGAGGCCTCCACCCGGTGGCCTCCATCCTCCATTTCGATCAGCGTGAAGCTCACAGCGCCGGTCATGCCGATGGCGCCGAGATTCTCATCGAAGAGAGCCCGCGCCATGCGTTCCCTTTCCGAAAAAGGCCGGCTGGTGTTTCTCTCCGCCACGAGCGCTGCCCCGTCTGCGGCGTTCTGCAACTGCTCGCGCACGTTCTGAGCGCGAGAAAAGTCGACCGACAACCCCACGAGCCCCACCATCGCAGCGCCCGACAAAGCCCAGATCAGGGCGACATTGCCGCCGGTTTCGCGCCACAATTTCTTGGCCCTCCGGCGAACTTCCGGAGCAGCGGCGAGAGGAGGAAGAACGGAGCGATGATCAGGCATGGGGCATCTGCGGGAGGGCTTTCATGACAGGCCACGCTAGCATGTCTCGCTTAACGCCCCCTTGAGCGACAAGGTGAACAGAACGGACCGCGCCAGCTTCGGAGCGGCCAGCGCCGCGCAGGCCGGCGTCGAGCAGGCCAGCATCGAGCAGGATTGCCAAACGCGGCGATGATGATATCATAAACATATCATATTGATGGAGGTTGTCGGATGTCCGACTCACAGACCCTGAAGAACACGAAGGAATTAAGAGCGAAGACCATGAGCGGATTTCTGGCGCTGGCTCTTGCCTCTGCCGCGGCCGCCTTTGGCGTCTACCAGACCGTTCTGCTCGGCTCTGGCGCTGCGGCGAGCGAGGGATACGCCGTGGCGAGCATCGTGATCGCGTCGATCGCTGCGACCTTGCTTCTGTCCGGCCTCTACACGCTTCAGCCCAACGAGGGCGCGGCGATCCTCTTGTTCGGCGCCTATAAAGGCACAGACCGGGTCAATGGCCTGCGCTGGGTCTGGCCTTGGTATCAGCGCAAGAAGGTCTCGCTCCGGGTCCGCAACGAGACGAGCCAGACCCTGAAAGTCAATGATCGGGGCGGCAATCCGATCGAAATCGCCGCTGTCGTGGTCTGGCGCGTCGTCGACACCGGCCAGGCCCTTTTCGATGTCGACGCCTATCAGAGCTTCGTCACCATTCAGATCGAAACCGCCCTGCGTGAAATCGCGAGCCATTTCGCCTATGACCACGCCCAGGAGCATGAGCCCACCCTGCGCGCCGACGGCGACAAGGTGGCCGATCTGCTGCGCGAAAAACTGCAGGAGCGGGTCACGGTCGCGGGCGTCGTCGTCGACGAGGCCAAGCTGTCTCATCTTGCCTACGCGCCTGAAATCGCAAGCGCCATGCTGCGCCGACAGCAGGCCGAGGCGATTCTCGCCGCGCGCCAAAAGATTGTGCATGGCGCAGTGAGCATGGTTGAGGACGCGCTCAATGACCTCGCCGCCCGCAATGTCGTGTCCCTCGACGACGAACGTCGCGCCGCGATGGTGTCGAACCTGCTCGTGGTGCTCTGCGGCGACCGCGAAGCGACGCCTGTAATCAATACCGGAACGCTCTATGGCTGAACCGGACGGAAAAGCCGGCAAGAAGGCCTTCGCCCTGCGGCTCGACCCAGCGGTTCACGAAGCCGTCGAGCGCTTGGCGGCGTCCGAATTGCGCAGCGTCAACGCCCAGATCGAGATGCTGCTGCGGGAAGCCTTGCGGGCCCGGGGCGCGACGCCCACGACAGCGCGGCGACCAGAGTCCCTCAAGGAGGGTGAGCCCTAAGCCGGCTTATCATCCCTGTTTGGTCATCCCCGTTTGGTCATCCCCGTTTGGTCAACCCCGTTTGGTCAACCCCGGCTCGTCATCCCCCACTCGGCCCCGTGCTGAGGTCAGGCATCACCCAGTCCTGCCGGGCGGCCCACTCCTTGAAGGGCGTGAGAGGCAGATCAATTTTGGCCTTGACCGCCGTCATGTCGGCCTTGAAGGGCTCGATCTGAGAGCTGTTGTTGAATTGATAAAACTCGTCAAGATAGGCGATGTAAGCGTCGCGCGGCACATCGGTCTTGTTTTCAAAAAGCGTGTAGAGCAACGCGCCAAACGCCCGCGGCGTGATCGCCTCGTAACGGATCGGCCTGCCAAGCACGCCGCTCAAAGTTTCCGCCATGATCGTTGGCGTGAGGCGCTCCGGCCCCCCAATCACGATGCGCTCGCCTATAAGATCCTCCCGGGTCAAGGCGTGGGTCATGAATGCGGCCACGTCGTCAAGACAGATCCAGTCCGCCTGCAGATCGGGCCTGTGGGCGTAGACAAAGGTCCCGTCGCGGACGATGAACGGCCGCGCCCAGCCTGTCAGCAGATTGTCCATGAACAAGACGGGTCGAAACACCACGAGAGGCACGCCCGCAGCCTCGAGCGCGTTTTCCATCGAAAGCCGGCCATCATAGCCAGATTGCCCCACCGGCGAGTTCGGAACCCACGACGAGGTATTGAAGATCAACCGCTTCACCCCCGCAGCCTTGGCTGCCGCCCCGACCGCCTTGGCGAATCTGAGACCCTTGGACTGCTCTGAGAACGCCACCGAGGTGTAAAAGACAGCGTCCGCCCCCTCGCAGGCCTTCTCAAGGCTCGCCGGGTCCTTGTAATCCGCCGACCGCGTTTGCACGCCGAACCACTGGGGTCCATGGAATGCGTCGCCCCGTGTCACAGCCCGTACGCGATAACCCTCCGCCAGAAGCCGCCGCACCTGGGCGAGCCCCTGCCGACCCGACGCGCCGAACACAGTGACGTTTTGCAAAACCATGCTCATCGGCAAGCCCTCCCCACCTCGCTTTGTGGGCGCCCCCATCAAACGCGCTTCGACCCGACCGGACAAGCCCAGACCTGTGAACCGAGACCTGTGAACCGAGACCTGTGAGCCGAGACCTGGGAGCCGAGACCAGGGAGCCGAGACCAGGGAGCCGAGACCGGACAGCCGAGACCTCAGACGCCGCACCCAAGCGTCCAGAGCCAAGAGCCGAAACCCTCGGACCCAAACGCGGGCCCCTTAAGACAAGATGGGTGAAACGATGCGCTGCAGAAAAAAGGCTGCGGCTCGAAAGCCGCAGCCCCTTGAAGACGAAAAGCGCGTCGAGCGTTCTTAGAAGGCCGCTTGGGGCCCGCCCATCGACGCGGCGCCGCCGAGCGGGGTCGAGGCCTGGATGCGCGCCGCCCGAGACAAGATCTTGGGCCACAGACCCAAAGACAGCAGGTGCGCATGCATGACCGCGCTCACGCCGCGATCGCGCAAATCGAGATAGACGTCCTTTGGAAGCCCGTTCAGCTTTTGGTCCGAGATCCGAAGATATTCTCCGATGCGCTGTTCGCCGCGGCTGCCGTCCGGGTTGGCCACAGGGATCGCGAGGGGGGTCAGCTCAAACAGGCCATGCTGCTCCATCAGCCGCACGAAATCCTGCGTCCGCCGGGCCAAGAGATCGAACTCCCGGCAAAATTGAATGGCGTCTTGGGTATATTTGCTCGGCTTGTCGCCTTCAAAGAAAGCGAGCTCAGGAGAGGCCGAAATCATCTTGGCGGACCGGTCTATGCAGACCACCACCCGATCGCCTTCGCCTTCGCCTTCGGCCGGCTGCTGCGGCTGCTGCTGCCCGCTGCCGGCGATGATCGGCAAGAACGGGTAGCGGCGGGCGAAGGCCGGGAGATAGACTTCCGGATCCAAACTGCCGTCCGGCTCCACAAAGACGTTCATCCCCGGTCGCAAACCCATGACGGCGAGGGGCGTGCGGCTCTGGGTGTCGAAGATGATCGGATAGCAAACAGCGGCCAGGCCGAACTCGTCGACCGTGAGCGGCACCAGATGCGTATCGGCCAGGAAAGAGAACGGATTCGTCACTTGGCTCACGCCCAGCGCTCGGTGCCGTTCTATCGAGAGCGGCTCAAGCTGACGATAAAACAAAATCTGGCCAAGGGTTTGGCCCTGGTCGCCGGTGCTCATGCAGTGACTCCGAGGGAGATGACGATATCAAGCGGTGTTGACCACGAATACGGCTTAAGGGCAACCAGTGATCATCAGCCGCGCCGTCAAACGCCGCAGCGTAGCGCCCCTTTTTCAAGGAAGAGCCCCGATGCCGATCCAGTATGAAGCCGCCAAAGCCCTTGTCAGCCAAAACGAGCCCTACGCCTATACCGACCGCGACACGATGCTCTATGCCTTGGGCATCGGGCTGGGCGGCGACCCTTTGAATCGCGCGGAACTGAATTTCGTTTATGAGCAAGGTTTAAGGGTTGTGCCCACCCAAGCGACGGTGGCCGCCTGGGGGGCCGGCCGCCTCGGCGAGGTAGGGATCAACTATCTCATGGTGGTGCACGGCGAACAGCGACTGACGGTTCACCGGCCGCTGCCGGCCGCCGCAGAGATTCTCGCCGATTGGCGCATCGAAGACATCATCGACAAGGGGCCCGGAAAAGGCGCTCTGGTGCTCGCCGAGACCGTCTTAAAGGACAAGCGCGACGGCGCCCCCATCGTGACCTTGGGATCCACGATCTTCGCCAGGGCCGACGGCGGCTTCGGCGGCCCCAGCGAGGGCGGCCCCGCACCCCACCCCACGCCCGCCCGCGCGCCCGACCGGGAGGTCGCGCTCCCGACGCGCCTCGACCAAGCCTTGCTTTACCGCCTGTCTGGCGACCGCAATCCCCTGCACTCCAATCCAGACGTCGCCAAAGCCGCAGGCTTCGAACGCCCCATCCTGCATGGTCTGTGCACCTACGGCGTCGCCTGCCGGGCGGTGCTCATGACTTACGCCGACTATGATCCAACGGCGATCAAGGCGTTCGACGCGCGCTTTTCCTCTCCGGTTTTTCCTGGCGAAACCATCGTGACCCGGATGTGGCGGGATGGAGCGGTGGTGTCGTTTGAAGCGCTGATCGCCGAGCGCGGCGTCACCGTCATCAAGAACGGCCGCTGCGTGCTGGCATGAGCGATGGGACGATCACCCGCCGCCGATTCGGGCTTGGGGCGGGGGCGGCGGGCGTCGCCGCGTGCGCGCCGCGGGAGCGCATTGGGGCGCCTTCCTATTTCGAGGGTCGTCTGTCTGACTGGGCCCAAGCCATTCTGATCGACGATCCTGAATTGGCGACCTTGATCGGCGTCTCCGCCGCCGATCTCAGCGCCCCCATTCACGAGCGCCTCACCGACCGGGGCCCTGAGGCCATGGACCGCCGCCGCACCGCCGCCTTGCGGCGTCTGATCGAGTTGCGCGCCTTGGACAGCGCCGCCATCTCGCCTGCCGATCAGGCCGTCTATGCGGTGGCGATGCGGCACTTCGAGGCCGCCGCCGCCGTCGCCTCGTTCAATATCGGAGCCTTCTCCGCCTTTGGCGGCGGGCGGCCCTACGCCTTTGACCAGCGGAACGCGGCTTTTATCAAGACGCCTGAGCTGCTCGACGCCCGCCAACCCCTCGCCAGCATCGCAGACGCCGAGATCTGGCTGAACCGGATGGCGGCCTATCCCGCCGTTCTCGACAGCCAGATCGCCCATGCCCGCCGGGAGGCGGAAGAAGGGCGGTCGCCGCCCCAGGGGGTGGCGGCGGCGGCCCTCCGCTCGGCGGAAGCCTTGGTCGCGACCCCGCCCGAGCAGCAAAGTCTTTACGCGGGTTTCGCCCGGCGCTTGGACGCCCTTGTCCCGCCGTCGATCGACGGGGTGACCCTCAACCCCGACCAGCGCCAAGCCGCATCGCTGAAGCAGCAAGCGCTCGCCCTTGTCCGCGACCGCGTCGGCCCCGCTTTGCAGCGAACGATCCTGGCCCTGCGCGCGCTCGAGGCGAGGGCGCCCGTCGAGCCCGGCGTGTGGCGCCTTGAAGAGGGCGAGGCCTATTACGCCGCGGTGCTGCGCTATGAGACCAGCACGGCGCTCTCCCCCGCAGACCTGCATGCCCTGGGCCGCGATCGGCTGGCCGCCCTCACCGCCGAAATGGACGCAAGCCTGAAGCGGCTTGGCTACACGTCCGGAACCGTCTTTGAACGAATGGCCGCGCTCACCCTGGATCCCGCCCATCGTTATCCCAACACCGACGAGGGCCGCGTCCAACTTCTCGCCGACGTTCAGGCTCGCATCGACAGGGCCCTCGCGGACGCCCCAAACTGGTTCGGCGCTCTGCCTGGGGCGGGGCTCATGGTCAAGCGGACGCCGCTGGCGGCGGAGGCCGGCGCTCCGGGAGGTTATTATGAGCCGCCAAGCCTCGATGGGACCCAGCCCGGGATTTACTACATCAATCTCCGCGACGCCGCAGAGCGCACCCGCATCGACCTGCCGACCCAAGACTATCATCAGGCCGTTCCGGGCCATCACCTGCAGGCAGGATTGGCGCTGGCGCAGGCGGGGGCGCCGCTCCTGAAGCGGCTGATGAAGTTCAACGCTTTCGCTGAAGGCTGGGCGCTTTACGCCGAGCAGCTGGCCGAAGAGAGGGGCTATTATAGCGCCGATCCGATGGGTCGCTTGGGCTATCTCCGCTGGCAGGCCTGGCGCGCGGCGCGGCTCGTGGCGGACACCGGCATCCACGCGCTGCGCTGGAGCCGCGAGCAAGCCATAGCCTATCTTGCCGAAGCCACGGGCGATTTGCGCGCAGTCGTCGAGGATGAAGTGGACCGCTATGCCGCGATTCCGGGTCACGCCTGCAGCGACGAAATTGGCCGCAGGGAGATCGTCCGCCTCCGCGACGTGGCCCGCCGCAGCATGGGCGCAGACTTCACCCTGAAAGCCTTCCATGATCAGATCCTCGCCCAGGGCGAATGTCCCCTTGATCTCCTGTCTGAGGCCGTCGAAGCCTGGGCGAGAACAGCCGGCGGTCGCTAAAGCCGAGGCGACCCACGCCGATCGCAGAGGTTGCGCCATGAGGCAGCCCCAAGGGCCTCTGAAGACCCAGGGCTCTGCGCCTTTGTCCGACTTGGGGGGCGGCTTCAAAAGGCAGGAAGCGGCCGAAATCCAGTATTTGCTCCCCGAGCGACGCTTTCGGCCCAGACGCGCGCGTCGCCATGCGCGCCGGGGTCGCCATGCGCGCCGGGGTCGCCATACGCGCCGGGGTCGCCATGCGCGCTGGGGCGCGAGAGCCCTGGAAGTTTTTCCTGCTAAGCCGCCAACGGCCCGCCCCCTTGCCTGCACCCCTCGCCCGCTCCCTTGATCACGCCCCTTTCCCATCCCCCCTTGACCGCACCCGGCGCCCCCGCCCCTATCCAGGACGTGTGGGCTTGACCTCGGCCCCACACGCGCCTCCTTGGACGCGCGAGCTCCTTCTGGGAGGGGAAGCTATGACCGCCACTTTGGATTTTGACGCCCTTCGACCCCCGTCGCCGCACTTCACCGACGCCCACCATGCTTGGCGTGCGTCCTTGCGCCGTTTCGTCGATCGCGAAATCGCGCCGCATGCGCAAACTTGGGACGAGGCGGGCGCCGTCCCCCGCGATTTGTTTTTGAAGGCCGGCGCTTTCGGCCTTCTGGGAGCGGGCTTCCCGGAGGCCTATGGCGGCTGGAGCGAGGGCTATGATCGTTTCTTCAGTCTGGTGACCAGCGAGGAGCTGGCCCGTGTCGGCGCTGGCGGCGTCAGCGCCGCGCTGATGGTCCACACCATTGGGCTGCCCCCGCTCCTCGCGTTAGGCTCAGAAGCCCTCAAGGCCGAGATCGCGCCTCCTGTCCTGCGCGGAGAAATCCAGATTAGCTTGGCGGTCACAGAACCCTCAGGCGGCTCCGACGTCGCCAATATCGAAACCCGCGCCGACGCAGCTCCGGGCGGTTACAGCGTCAACGGAGCGAAAATCTTCATCACCGGCGGAATGACCTCCCGCTTCGCCGTCGCCGCCGTCCGCACTGGCGGCCCGGGCCTGAGCGGTGTGTCTCTGCTTCTTCTCGATCTTGAGGCCCCGGGCGTGTCCCGCACCCCGCTCGCCAAGCAGGGCTGGTGGGCGTCAGACACTGCCGCGCTTCATTTCGACAATGTTTTTGTTCCCCAAGAGCGCCTTATTGGACAGGAAAACGGCGGCTTTGCGGGGCTTATGGCGAACTTCAACAATGAGCGTCTCGGCTTGGCCGCCGGCGCCGCCGCGAGCGCCAGGGTCTGTCTGGAAGAGGCCATCGCCTGGGCGCAGCTGCGGCGAACCTTCGGCAAACGCCTCGCCGACCATCAGGTCATCCGCCACAAGATCGTCGCCATGCTCCAGCGGATCAATGCCGCCAACGCCTATCTCGAGCACTGCGCTTATCGCGTCCAAGGGGGCGAGACGCCGGTCGCCGACCTCTGCCTGCTCAAGGTTCAGGCCACCGAAACATTGGAATTCTGCGCACGCGAAGCGAGCCAAATCCTCGGCGGCGCTTCCTATCTCAGAGGCTCTCGCGTGGAACGCATTTATCGCGAAGTCCGAGTGAACGCCATCGGCGGGGGGTCGGAGGAAATCATGCGCGACCTTGCCGCCCGCCAATTGCGCCTCTAGCGCCTTAGGCGGCCCAAACGAGCTTCAGCTTCGCCGCCCCCCTCAAAGGCGCGCTTTCCGCCTCAACCGCTGGCGTCTCGATAACCGCCCCGTTCAGCACAGGCTTCAGACAGCCCAAGAGATCAGCCTCCACATATTCCCGCACGTCCCGCTCGTCCCTTTCATGCACCAGCACATGGGTGGCCCCCAAGAGCCGAGCCTCTTCCCAGCGCTCGTGATCCTTTAGTCGACCCTGCAGGTTCGCCGTCCGAGACAGGAACAACACCACCCAACCTTTGCCTGCAAATCCCGGGCGCGCGAAAGCGTACACGGCCGGCGCAATCGCAAACGCGTCCTCTGGCCGGTGCGCGGTGAATCGGTGCACCCGTCCCGACGCCCCTTTGAATTGCGCTGCAGCCATCGACGCCTCCTTCACAATCGAATGTTCAATAAATGTTCCATACCCGGTAACCATGTTCTTGTAAAGTTCCATCCCGGGCGAAAAGCGTTTTGTCGCAGAGCGCCGATGGCGCAGCCAAACGCCCCAAGCCAGATTTGGGGCTCTATGCGCCCGGCGAAGGCTTGCGGAACGGCGCGCTTTGTCAGCCCAGGAGCCTTTTAAGGGCTTGTGGAGCCGGCCCGGCCCCTGCGATGATCGCCCACGATGATGATGATGCGCTATGGTTCATGACCACTCCCCGGCGGCGACCGCCGCCGCACTCGAAGCCGCCGCCGTCCAGTGCGCCCGCGCGGGCGAGAACCTGACCCCATTGCGGCGCCGGGTGCTGGAGCTGTTGATCGCCCGGCATGCTCCGGCCAAAGCTTATGATCTTTTGGCCGAGCTCGGCGGCGCGGAGGGCCCCGCCAAACCCCCGACGGTTTATCGCGCGCTGGAGTTTCTGATGCGCATGGGCCTAGCCCATAAGATCGAGAGCTTGAACGCCTTCGTCGCCTGCGACATCGGGGCCTGCTCTAGGGCCAAGATTTTCATGGTCTGCGACCGATGCGGAGATGCGGTGGAGATCGCCGCGGGTCATGCCGACGAAGACCTGCAGCACGCCGCCGAGACCCGGGGGTTTTTGATCAGACAAGCGATTTTTGAGGCCTCCGGCTTGTGCGCGCGCTGCAAGGAGGCCGCATGAGCGCGCCCGAAGCGATGGCGTCGCTCTACGCTGGATCCGCCAACACGTGGGAATGCGACGAGATGGGCCATCTCAATGTCCGCTTCCATGTGGCGCGGGCGCAGAAAGGCCTTGGTTTGATTGCTCTTCTCGCCGGGATGGAGGATGTGTTTGGCCCCACATCCCGGGCCACGCTTCTGCCGCTTGACCAGCATATCAGGTTCCTCCGTGAGGTTCGGCCTGGAGAGCCCCTGACCATGGTCGGCGGCGTCACCGCCATCGCTGAGACCGACGCCGCTTTTTATCTGGAGTTGCGCCACGGCGACGGTTCGCCAGCCTCGACTTTTCACACCAAGCTGGCCCATGTCGAGCCGCACAGCCTGAGGGCTTTTCCATGGTCGCGTCGGGTCCGCTCAGGATTGCAGGCCTTGGCGGTGAAAATGCCCGAGCATGGCGCGCCGCGGTCGATCGACGCCGCAGCAGCGCCCTATCCCGGCGCCAGTCTGGCCGAGGCGCGGCGTTTGGGCGCCAGGCGGATCGGCGCAGGGCTGGTCACCGCCGACCAGACCGATGCGTTTGGCCGATTGCGCTCGGAGTTTTTCATCGGCGAAGTCTCTGACGCCGTGCCCAATCTCTTGCATGAATGGCGGCAAGCGGTGGCGGCTGCCGCGGCCGCCGAGCATGGCGAAGCGACGATCGCGGGGGCTGCGGTGGTGGAATATCGCCTCGTTTATCGCGAATGGCCTCGCCTGGGGGCTCCTATTGAAGTCCATTCAGGCGTCACGGCGTTGCAGGGGAAGACCCACCGCCTGTCCCATTGGCTGGTCGACCCGCTCAGCGGGTCGGCCTACGCCACGACCGAGGCGGTGGCTCTGACCTTTGATCTGAAAACCCGCAAAGCCCTCCAGCCGCCCCCGGCGCAGATGGAAGCGTTAGAGGCGCTTCTGACCCCGGGCATGAGCGCCTAGAGCAAGTCACGAAACCGCTGCGCCGGGTTCGCTTGAAGAATGGCTGTTTCAATCGCGGCCCGAACCCGGTCCGGCCTCTCCATCGGCAATGCGTGGGTGGCGCCCTCAACGACAGCCACACGCGCCTTGGGACGCATTTCCCGTATGCGCTCGGCGCAGGCATCGGGCGTGGTGGATCCTTGCGCCGCCCGCAACACGACGATGGGATCGCGGGCGTTCAAAAGGGCGCGCCAGGGATCGTTGCGCTGGGCGGCGAACGTCGCCGCCTCATAAGAAGGGCGACAGGCCAAACGCACCCCTCCCTCGGGGGCGTCTTCGAACCCGTCCTCGACATAGTCCGCCAGAACGGCTGGGCTGAAGCTCTTGAAGATACCCCGGCCCGTCAGCGCCGCGGCGGCTTCTTGTTTGCTGGCGAAATGCGCACGCCGCCGCGCCGCCGCCCGGGCGATGGGAAAGATGCGCCGCCAGACCAACGGCATGCCAGGCGTGGCGGCCACCGCGTAATGCGCTGGGGGCATCAAGACCGGATCGATCAGCGCAAGCCCACGGACAAGGTCAGGCCTATGGCCCGCGGCCAAAAGCGCGGTGGTCGCCCCCATGGAATGGCCGGAAAGGGTGACCGGGGCGCGGATATGGGCTTCGATCAACTCCAACACATCGTCGCGATGCCGGTTCCAGGAGGCGTAGCCGAACCGCCGCGCGCTAAGCGAGGACCGACCATGCCCACGCAGATCGACAGCGAGAACATGGAAACGCTCGCCCAACGGAGCGAGCATGTCTCGATAGGTCAGGGCGTTAAAGCCCGTCGCGTGCAGGAAGACCAGGTCAGCCGGCCGCGAGGCGTCGCCAAAAGCGACGCCCGCCATGGTTCCGCCGCTCAGCGAAAACCCGACCCGACGCATGGACCCTGACAAATCTGTCATAACGGTCAACACTAACGCTGCTTGGCTTGTTTGCAATCAAACGGCGCTGTGAGGGCGCGGCGCTTCCCTAAGCGCCGAAAACCCGGCGAAGCAGACGCGTTGTCCGTCTTAAAGGATCTGCGCGGATGGCGCGCTCCTCGTCCGCGATCAGGGAGAACGCAGCGTCCAAGGCCCGCGTCACGGAAAAATCAATGACCTGCCCGCGCACAGTTTGACCTGTTCCCGCCAGAGGGGTGGCGCGCAGCGCCGCATCGAGCGCTGTGAACGCGCCCGCGCCTTGGAGCGTATTGTCCAGGATAGGCCGCAACGCGCTGGCGAGGTCCGCCTCGGTGCGGGAACGCAAGAACGCCGTCGCGGCTGTATCGCCGCCCCGAAGGATCGAAAGCGCGTCGGTCATTGTTATGGACTGGATCGTCCGCTGAAACAGACCATAAGCCTGAGGCATCGCCTGCTCCGCCCCGCGGTTAATCCGCAATTCCAGATCATCGAGCGGTCCAGCAAGGCCCACGGGCCGCAAAGAACGCTGCGCGGCGGCGAGGGTCCTTGGCAAAGGAATCCGCACCCGCGCGTCCCCCCAAAAGCCGTCGCGCCGCCCAAGGCGTGTGGTGACGATCTCGGCCCCAAGCAGCAGGGCCTGCCTGATCGCGGAGGCGGCGTCCGATTGCGACACCGAGGCGAAAATTTGGGCCTGCGCAGCGCCCGCCGCAGCCCAGGCGACCGCGACGCCTGCGCCCATAAGGGCCTCTCTTCGGTTCATCCCAAAACGCAAACTGGGGTTCGCCTTGGGGTTCATCTTGGAGCTCATCCTGAAAGTCATCCTGGCCCTTTCGTAAGATTTTGCCGCCGTCGCCTGAGACGAAACCCTGCCGGCTCCCGCCTCTTGTGTTTTGGCCGCTCATTCCCTGGCCTCTTGTGACCGGCCCTGACGAAAGCGCGCATGCGCCCCGTCGGCTTGACGCGTCCAACCAGCCTCTGCATCGATGACTCTGACCGATCCAAGCCGAACCCTGGCTGAACGATGCGCGAGGAAGACCGATGGAGTACACTGCCTTCTCTTTGAGCATCAAAGACAAAGTCGCGCATCTCGCGTTCAATAGGCCAGAGGCCCTCAACACCCTGACGCGGGCGTTTTGGACAGAGCTCCCCGCGGCCATCCGCGACATCTCCGACAACGCCAGGGCCAGGGTGTTGGTGATCTCCTCGAGCGGCCGGCACTTCACCGCCGGGATGGATCTCGACGTGTTCTTGAGCCCACAGCCCGTCACCGCTGGCGACCCCACAGACATCTATGTCCGCAACGAAGCTTTCCGCCAGCACGTGCACAGCCTGCAGGACAGCTTCACAGCCCTCGATGAGGCCCGCATCCCGGTTCTGGCGGCGATCCAGGGCGGATGCGTCGGAGGTGGGGTCGACATGGTCAGCGCCTGCGACATGCGCTACTGCGCCGCGGACGCCTTCTTCCAGATTGCCGAAATCAATATCGGCATGACCGCCGACGTCGGCACCTTCCCCCGCCTTTGCAAGCTGATCCCAGAGGGTTGGGTGCGCGAGCTCGCCTATACCGGGCGTCGTCTTCCCGCCGCCCGCGCCAAAGAGATCGGCCTTGTGAACGAGGTCTTCCCCGACCATGAGACGCTTTTGTCGGAGGTGATGATCAGGGCCCGCGAGATCGCGGAGAAAAATCCCGTAGCCGTCACCGGTTCGAAGGTGATGATCAACTACGCCCGCGACCACTCGATCCGCGACGCCCTGGACTATATCGCGACGTGGCAGACAGGCATGTGGTCGCCCCCGCACATGGCCGAGGCGCTCCTGGCCCAAAGCGAAAGGCGCGCGCCAGTCTATCCCGATCTCGTCCCCATCAAGAAAAAGATGTGACGTTTTACTTCTCTTTAGTGTGATTTTGGGGGTTTGATTAGGAAACAAGCGCACCATGCGCCGTGGAACGCCATGGCGATGATGCGAACTTCAAAAGCGATAACTCCTGATCACTGGGCCCTGCCGCGCACAATGGCGCTGCTGGCGCTGAGCGTTCTGGCGCCCCTCTGGCTTGCTTCGGCCTTCTCAGCCTTCCAGGCGCGCCAGACGGTCGAGCAGACAGAGACGGCGGCGATGAGCCTCGCGCTGCAGGACGCTCTTTGGGCTTTCAGGCACGCCGAACCAGCAGGACCGGGCCGACAAGACGGGCTCTCAGCGCTCATCCTCGCCTATGAAGCCTTCCGCGATGACTTCGGTCCAGAGCCGGCGATGGAAGCCCTTTTGGCCCTTTTGGCCGACCCTGCCCCCCCCTCCTTCACGATTCTGGAGGCCGCGCTCGAGAACGCGGCTCAAGCCGCCAGCGCGCGATCCAAAAGCGGGGTTGATGGCGCAGGGAACGGCGAGGCGGCCATGGCGCTTCTGACCACTCGCCTGCCGATGCTGGCGGAGGCCGCCAGAGGCGTCGCGGCCGCGGCAAGCGAAAGGGATGAAGGCGGAAGGGTCGAAATCGCTGTCGGGCGTCTGCAGCAGGCCGCTGATATGGCGGATCGCACGCTGCGCGGCGCGGCCGAACCTGATGCGACGTCCTCAAAGATCGATTTTCGGGGCCTCTCGGATCAAAGCGCGGCGCTTTTGGCGCGGCTCAACGCCCTCCAATCGCAAGCGCCGCGACAGGCTTTTCTGGCCGAAGCTGGATTGGCGGCGAGAACGACCTTGGCCGAGGCCGGACGCATGTGGGCGGCGGCGTCCGAAGGGGTGCGTGCCGATATTGAGGCCCGAAGGACTGAAGCCGCAAACCGTCTCGTGATCTCGCTGGGGCTCCTCGCCTGCCTGACCCTCGCCGTGATTTGGATCCTATGGCTTGGCCGGATCGCCCGGGGCGATACGCAAGGGAGCGCGCAAAGCGTCTTCCTCAAACCCAATGAGGAAGGGCGAAGAAAGCCGCCGACGGAGAAGGACGGCGCAGAAACGCCTGCGATAGGCCCCGCCGCAGCGGCGTCCTGCGCTGACTTGACCCAAGGCGTCTCGCCGAAAGGAGTGCCAAAAACAGGGATGGACTTGACGCGCCATCGGCTCGCAGGGGGGACCCGAGACCCGGCCCAAGCCCCACGCCGCGCAGGGGATGGCTTAGATCAAGCCCTCGCCATGGCGGGCGCAAACCTTTGGGGCCATCGCGGCGAACAGCGAGCGGCTTTTTCGAGCCAAGCCTTCCAACGCCGGTTCCAGTTCTCCCTTGATCCAGACCATATCAGCGCAGCTGGCGAATGGACTGGCGTTGTCGACAAAGACCGGGCGCCTATGCGCCGCGCCAAACACAAAGCTTTTCAGAGCGACAGCGGCGTCACGGATGGCTCTCGCGCTTTGCCTCAGGGTGACGCCCGAGGGCTGTTCGCAAGTTGGCGATGGGTCAACAGCGACGCCCTGATCGGCGTCTTGGTCGATAACGCCGACCGCAAAGGTCTGGAGCAGGCGCTTGAAAACGCGCAGGCCCAGACCGATCGAGCCGGTCGCGAAACCGACGCCCCATTACAGCAGGCCGAAGACGCTCGCCGTCTCTTAAGCCAGGCCCTGCAGACGGTTGACGCAGGCGTCTGGGGATTTGACGAAGCCAGCGGCGAAGTCTGGTGCTCGCCGGAAGTCGAGGCTTTGTTCGGCGCCCCTCTTGACAGCACGCCGCAGGACGGTGGGGTGTGGCGTTTAATCCATCCCGAAGACCGCGCCGAGATCGAAGCCAAGGTCCTCGCCCTGCAACGATCGGACGGCGCCCATGGCGAGTTCGACGCCCGGATCATCCACGCCCTGACCGGCGAGACCCGCTGGGTCGCGGTCTCTTGGCGCCGTCATGGCGACCGTTCGGTCATCGGCGTCATCATGGACATCACCGCCCGCAAGCTGAGCGAACAGGAGCTGTTCAAGGCCCGCGAGGCGGCTGAGACGGCCAACGCGGCCAAGTCTGCGTTTCTCGCCACCATGAGCCACGAAATCAGAACCCCGCTGAACGGCATTCTCGGCATGGCGACAGCTCTGGAGCGCACGCCCCTCAGCCAGAGCCAAGCCGCGATGCTCGCGGTGGTCCGCGATGCGGGCGAACTGCTTTTGTCGGTGCTCAACGATGTCTTGGACCTGTCCCAGATCGAAGCCGGCCGATTGAGGCTTGAAACCGCGCGCTATGACCTCGCAGGCACGGTGAGAGCGGCCGCAGCCCTTTACTCCGAGGCCGCTGCAAGCAAGGGCGTGCAGCTCCATGCCGTTATCGACCCTGCGCTCAGCGCCCCCATGCTGGGCGATCCCTTGCGCCTCAGGCAGGTGGTGCAGAACCTCGTATCGAACGCTGTGAAGTTCACCGCAGCCGGCCATGTCGCCATCACCGCAAGCATCGCCAATCCCAATCGGCTTGAGATCGCGGTCGAAGACACGGGCATCGGCATGAGCGCGGAAGAAGCCGAGCGGATTTTTGAGCGGTTCTCGCAGGCCGAGGCCGGCATCGCCCGGCGTTTCGGCGGCTCCGGCTTGGGCCTCACAATCTCCCGCGATCTGGCGCGGATGATGGGCGGGGACATCGCCGTCAGTTCCGCTCCAGGCGCAGGCTCGCGCTTCACCCTATGGCTGCCGCTCAGATGGGCCGAGGCCGCAGAACCCTCTCCAGCTTCAGCCCCTGCGCCGCTGTCGTCCTCCGCGCCGACGCCCAAGCTTGAGGAGGCCCCCCGCCGCGGGCCCTCGCTTCTGGCGGTGGACGACAACGCCATGAACAGGCTCGTCTTGCGCACCTTGATCGACCATCTTGGAGGGCCCATCGCCTTCGCCGAGAACGGCCACGAAGCCGTAACCCTTGCCGCCCAGCAGCGCTTCGACGCCATCATCATGGATGTCCATATGCCGGTGATGGACGGGCTCGCCGCCACCCGCGCTATCAGGGCCGGCGGCGGCGTCAACGCCAAGACCCCGATCATCGCTCTGTCAGCCGACACCATGCCCGAGCAGATCGCCCGCTGCCGCGAGGCCGGCATGGACGACCATATCCCTAAGCCGATCCGGGCCGAGGCCCTGTTATCGACGCTGTCGCGGCGCTTGGCGGCCCCTGGGGCCGATCAAACACTCACCCAGCGGGGTCAAAAGCCGGCGTGAGGCGGGCCGGCCCTGCGCACAGGCTCTGACGGTCCGGACGCCGTGACCGACGCTGGACGCCCTTTCTCCTTTTGCCAAGACCGAACGCCTCTTGTCGCTTGCAGGTTTTCGCGGCCGCCCTGTCCCAATCGTCGAGACCCAATGGTCCAGAATAGCGTTCCCGGGCAGCGTTCGGGAGCGGGGCTGCAAGCCGGACTCCCAGCGCGCCGTCCCATCAAAAGGGTCCGTCAAAAGCGTCCCCCAAAGCGCCATGGGCTTTCGATAGCCTGGCTTTGGCCTCTGTCGGCCTCCTCGCACAGGCGTTCAAAGCCCCGACGCCTGATCAGGGCGCCCAAAATCGTCGCCCAAGACCCAGGCCTGAAAGATCCACCCATCCAACCGATGCGAGGCCTCGGCGTCAGCCAGGGGGAAAGGCGGCGCAAGGGAGCTGCTCGAGGCAGGAGACGGACGGGGCCGACGATCCAATCGTTTCCCTCAGGGCGCAATTCGTCCTAAGATCCAAACACAACCGCTGCAGGAGCTGACATGCAGGTTAAACTCATTCCGCCAGGTCGTAATCCGCCGGAGGAAGTCAACGCCTTCATCGAAATCCCGCAGGGCGGCATGCCGATTAAATATGAGCTTGATCCCTTGTCAGGCACGCTGTTTGTCGACCGGTTTCTCCATACCGCAATGATCTACCCAGCCAATTATGGTTTCATTCCCAATACTTTGAGTGAGGACGGCGACCCCGTCGACATCCTGGTTGTGACCCCAACCCCGGTGGTGCCTGGGGCGGTGATCCGCGCCCGCCCCGTCGGGGTCTTGCTGATGACGGACGAAAAAGGCTTCGACGAAAAAGTCTTGGCGGTGCCGGTAGATAGGCTCAACCCCTTCTACGCCAATGTCCGCACCTATAAAGACTTGCCTCCGCTTCTGATTGAACAGATCGCTCATTTCTTCAAGCATTACAAAGATTTGGAGCCTGGCAAAGAGGCGAGCGTAGGGGATTGGGCCGATGTCGATCAGGCCCATGAGAGGATCATGCTGGCGGTGAACCGTGGCAAATGGAGCAAAGGCTAAGCCTCCGCCTTATGGCCTGAGGCCGGTGGTGCGGGAGCGCCCCCCGGGCGGGCGGGAGGCGATCCTTAGAACACCTCAAAGAGCCCTGCCGCGCCCATGCCGCCGCCAACGCACATGGTCACGACCGCGTGCTTGGCGCCACGCCGCCGCCCCTCCATGAGGACGTGACCCGTCAACCGCGCGCCTGTCATGCCATAGGGATGGCCGATTGCGATGGAGCCGCCATTGACGTTGTACTTCTCAGGATCGATGCCGAGCTTGTCGCGGCAATAAAGGCATTGGCTGGCGAAGGCTTCGTTCAGTTCCCAAAGATCGATATCGTCGACCCCAAGCCCATGGCGCTCCAACAGGCGCGGGACAGCGAAGACGGGCCCGATGCCCATTTCGTCCGGCGCGCAGCCCGCCACCGCAAATCCTTTGAACAGGCCCAAGGGTTCAAGTCCGCGGCGCGACGCTTCTTTTTCGTCCATCAAGACGACCGCCGCCGCCCCGTCCGACAGCTGGCTTGCATTCCCAGCGGTGACGGACTTGCCCGGGCCCTTCACAGGCTGAAGCGAGGCGAGGCCTTCTAATGTCGTGTCTGGCCGATTGCACTCGTCTCGATCCACCAACGCCTCAAGGATGGTTTCGGTTTTTGTGGCTTTGTCCACGACCTTCATTTTGGTCTTCATGGGGACGATTTCGTCCCTGAACAGCTCAGCCTGCTGCGCCGCCGCCATAAGCTGCTGACTGCGGAGCGCGTATTCGTCCTGCGCTTGCCGGGACACCTTGTAGCGTTCGGCCACGATATCGGCCGTATCGATCATCGCCATCCACAGCGCAGGGTGGGCGCGCATGAGCTTGTCTTCGGTAAAATGGCTCAGGTTCATCGAACCGCCCATCTGCACCAGGCTGATGCTCTCCACCCCGCCGCCAACAACTGTTTTCGCGCCGTCTTCGGTCACATACCGCGCCGCCATCGCAATCGCATTGAGACCGGAAGAACAAAACCGGTTAATGGTTACGCCGGAGGCAGTGACCGGCAGGCCGGCCCAAAGGGCCGCATTCCGGGCGACATTATGCCCCGTCGCGCCTTCGGGATTGCCGCAGCCCAAAAAAACGTCTTCCACCGTTTCCGGCTCGATCTTGGCCCGAGCCACAGCGTGTTGCACTGCATGACCCGCCATCGCCGCGCCATGGGTCTGGTTGAAGCTTCCCCGCAGGGACTTTGCGAGGCCCGTTCGGGCGTAAGACACGATGACGGCGCGAGACATGCACGGTTCCTCCTTGGACGCTGGCGGCGGACGCTCCGTCCACAGCCCTCACTCCCAAGCGCCTGACCATAAAGAGCGTCCGGCGGGAAAGAAAGCAGAAGCCGGCCCTCCCAATCCGGCGATCTTTCCGACGCCGCCTTAAGGCGCGCTCGGGTCGTAGGGGCCGCCATGCGGGTTGACGCCCGCCCCTGCGCCCGCATCCGCGGTGTGCGCAAGCCCTGGGTTCGGCGCCGGCGCAGCGCCAGCCGGGGGCGCAGGAACCCCTGGCGCGCCGCCAAGGATTTCCGAACCGCGCCGTTGGATCCACTTGGCGATGTCATCCGCCATGATGCCCGCCACGATGCCGATCAGCGACACCGTAAAGGGATTAATGGCCGTGGCGGACTCCATCGTGCCTCCCGGAACGAAAGCGAGCCCAGCAATGGAGGCGTT
>JAGWZH010000182.1 GCA_018971945.1 Alphaproteobacteria bacterium
GAGCGGCCCGAGACGGAGCGCAAAGGCCATGGGGCCGCCGCCGCGCTCGACAAGGAAGCAGGCGGCGGCGGCCCCATGGCCGGGCTGGCCGAACACGCAGCTTGAAAAGCACTGCACCGGACAACTTCGTTGACAAACACCGCGACCGCCGCGCTTTCAATCCGCCCCGCTCGCGCCCGAGCCGATCGAAAGCTCATGATCCAAGCCCAAAGCCGCGCCTCCGATCGTGCATCCGCCCCGCCAAGCGTCGCCCGCCGCGTCGATCGCGCCGACATGCCCGCGGCGCGCCGAAAACAGCGCCAGAGGAGCCCCGGATCAGTCCTGCAACAGCCGAGCGTTCCATCGCCCAGCTCGCCCCGGCGGCCGGCGGGACCCTCGCCACAATCGCGCCCCGGTCGATCCGCCCGCCTGCAGGACCAGCGACGCCACTATCCCCATAGCCGCGCACGCGCACCCCGCGGTTTCGTCCCTTGGCCGTTCTTCGCCACCGGCTCACCGCGCTCACGCCCGGGATCTGTACAGAGCCGGCGGCAAAGAACGCTCAACAATCATGTGAGTTCGTAGGGATGTGGCCAAGCGTCAATTATGTGATCCGTTTCTTGCCGGAGCGCCGGGGCAGCGGCTCGTACCAGTCGTGTCGGCTCATGTCTTCGATTGCCCAGACCCAGCCAGCGTCGAAGTTCTGGCGGGTGGCGCCGATGGTTTTCGCGCGCCCATGCAAAGAGCTCTTCCTTGGTCGCAGGCCTGGGTGCGCCGGGGATCATCAAGGTCTTCAACCAGTCCCGGCAGCGCTCGGAGCGGGCGCGCGCCTCGGCCGATGATCTTTCGCGTGAATTCATGCTCGGCTCGCCAACGCCATCTGCGCCCCGGAACCGCAGGAAAAGCTATTTTGGGCGCAACACAATAAGCGACTTTAAGAACGACATAATAAGCGATTTGTGCTACGGAGGGCGTCCAGGATGATTGCAAATGGCCTCTCCCAACGAAAAGCTAGCCCAGGCCCTTGAGAATCTGCGAGAAATCCAGGCGTCCGGGCGCCAGGCGATCCGCTCGGCGGACCTGAGCCGGGCTACCCGTGAGCTCCTCCAGAAACAGGGCTTCCTACAGGAGGTGATGAAAGGCTGGTACATCCCTGCCCGGCCGGGCGGGGGAGACGGCGAAACGACGGCCTGGTTTGCCTCCTTCTGGGGCTTCTGTCGGGACTACCTCAATGAGCGCTTCGGCGACGGCTGGGCGCTGACGCCCGAGCAATCGCTCGTGCTCCACGCCGGCAATCAGGGCGTCCCTCGGCAATTGCTGGTGCGGGCGAAAGGCGCGCGCAATCGGGCCACCGATCTCATCCACGGCACGTCGATCTTCGAAGGCGATCACACCTTGCCGGCGCCAGAAGACGCCGTTGAACTGAACGGATTGCGGGTTTTCGCAATCGTGCCCGCTATGATCGCGGCGGGGCCGAGCTTCTTCGAACTCTATCCGACTGAAGCGCGCACGATCTTGTCCATGCAGCGCGATGCGTCCGCGCTGCTCGCGCGACTGCTCCAGGGCGGACATTCCACCATTGCCGGGCGTCTCGCCGGGGCGCTCAGAAACATTGGCCGCGATCGCGAGGCAGATGACATTCTCGCTGCGATGCGCGCGGCTGGCTACGACGTGCGCGAAAGCGATCCGTTCAAAGACAACTTTGTGCGATCGCCATACAAGCGCGATCCGTCGCCCTATGCGCATCGCATTCGCCTCATGTGGCAGAAAATGCGCGAAGACATTCCGGCGCGGTTTCCCGCGCCGCCCCTGCGCGTCAACGACATCAACGCCTACATGCGCCAGGTCGATGATATCTACGTCACCGACGCCTACCATTCGCTCTCGATCGAGGGCTATCAAGTCAACACCGCTCTTATCGAGAGGGTTCGCAGCGGCGCCTGGAATCCCGACAGCAACGAAGCCGACCGCGAGCATCGCAACGCCTTGGCCGCTAGGGGGTACTGGCAGGCGTTTCAGGTCGTCAAAGAGAGCATTCGCGACGTGCTTGAAGGCGTCAATCCCGGCGGTGTCGCTGATCGCAATCACGGCGCCTGGTATCGCGAGCTGTTTGCGCCGAGCGTTGCGGCAGGTCTCGTGAAGCCTGAAAGCTTAGCCGGCTATCGCAACGGTCCGGTCTATATCCGCAGCTCGCGTCATGTGCCGCTCAATGCCGAAGCCGTACGCGATGCGATGCCGGTGTTCTTCGATCTGCTGCGAGAGGAGAGCGATCCGGCCGTTCGCATCGTTCTGGGGCACTTCATCTTCGTCTACATTCACCCGTACAGCGACGGCAACGGACGCACCGGGCGCTTCCTGATGAACGTCATGAACGCAGCGGCTGGGTATCCGTGGACGGTCGTGCCGGTCCAATCGCGCGCTCAATACATGGCGGCGCTGGAAGCCGCGAGCGTGGATCAGGACATTAGGCTGTTTGCGGCGTTCCTCGCTGGGTTGATCGGGCAGCCGGCGCCGCAAGTGTCATGAGTTCGCTGCGTCGCGACTCGCGCTATCGTTTGCAGCGATGTCGGTCGCGGCCTCGGAAACTTTCCGCCCGCTTGTGAGCGGACGCATAGCGCTCGGTCAGCCGCATCCCTGGCCGGCTCCCTCGTCGCGCGTCCTTCGCGGTGGTTCTTGGAACAACAATCCAGAGAATCTCCGTTCTGCGAACCGCAACAGGAACACGCCCACGAACCGCAACAACAACAACGGTTTCCGTGTGGCCAGCACGCTCATTGCCGGAGCCGCCGCGTTCCCGGACGCGGCGGGCGCGCCGAGAGTGCGTCCAGAGCCTGCCATGTTGAGCGGGCGTCACGAGTGGTTCGCGGCGCCGTCATGCTTCGCCGCCGTCTTGCGGGACTTGTGGGCCCGGACGGCGGCGGAGTTTGGATGTGGCGACGCGAATGACAACGACACGTGACGGATCTCGCTGGTTCGCCATATCGCCGCACTGCGACCGGGCGCCATAACCTCACCAACGGCATCTGCCAAAGCGGCCATGCGCGCAATCGCACGCCGCTGGCTTGCTCTGCATGACGAAATCCTGGCTCACGAACAGGAGCTTGATCGCTTGGTGCGTGAGAAAGCCCCCGATCTATTGAAAGCGCATGGTATCTCCACAATCACTGTGGCTGAGTTGCTGGTCTTGCTGGGCGATAACCCCGAGCGCATAAAATCTGAAGCAGCCTTGGCCAAGCTGTGTGGCGTGTGCCCGATACCGGCCTCGAGCGGCAAAACAAACCGGATGCGTTTGAACCGCGGTGGAAATCGACAAGCCAATGCCGCCATCTACCGCGTGGCCATTGTGCGCATGCGCGATGATGAGAGGACCAAGGCCTATGCCGACCGGCGCATATCGGAAGGCAAAACCCGCCGAGAAATCGTGCGCTGTATCAAGCGATACATCGTCCGTGAAATATACCGCGCTCTGTGCCCCCTCTGGCAGGGAAGTTGTCACCCGCGCCGGTGGCCAAGGCTTGACAATACAGAAGCAAACACCGCGGTCGGCTCATTCTGGCTTAATAC
>JAGWZH010000183.1 GCA_018971945.1 Alphaproteobacteria bacterium
GCCTATGGTTCATGGTCTCCCTGGTCCTGGCCTTGTGGGCGGTTTTTCACACGGTCCAGAGCGACAAAAGCCCGATGAGCAAAGCCATATGGTGCGTGCTCGTGCTGTTCCTGCCATTTTTTGGGTTTGTGTTGTGGCTGTTTTTCGGCCCCCGCAGCGCCCGTGTTCGGCGGTAGGCGAACCCCGATCCCGCCATCGCCCCAAAACGCGTGACGGCGGCGATCGGCCTCTTTTTGGAATAACCGGGCCACGAGGGGCGAAGCAATCAGCCTTCGGCGCATCGCCTGCTCAGCCAGGCGGTCGCGCGGATCAGCGACGGAAAGCAGATTGGGGGCGCTGGGATCGAGAGACGGCCTTCGGCGATGACGTGTCTGCAAGCCTGATTGTTTTGAGCCCGGGACGGCGCGCTGCTGCTGCGAGGATGGAAGCCTTGGGCGTGAGGCGGATGCTGGCGTGGGGCCGTCGAAGGTCGCGGACCGACGCTCAGAAAAGGCGCGCTCCGATCAGCGGGAAGATTGAAGACTGTGGCGAGAACGCCGGCCCTGGGCGAGGGAAGGTACTTTGGCGGCGGGTGGTCATGTGCGCCTGGACCGGGAACCGACCGCGCCGCCTCAGCCCATGATCGCCGCCGCGATCGCCCCCGCCCGCAGGTCCGAAAAACCTCTGCGTCTTGACCCTGATGGCCCCCGCCGTCCCCGCGCTGCAAAGATCCCGTGACCCGAGCGGGCAGGCGCTCACGGCTGGAAACCTCAAAGCTTAACGCCACGTTCACTGTCGCCTTGTTCACGAGTCGTGTAGCCCCTCGGAAAGCTGATTTTGTGTCCGCGGGAGCCTTTTTGGATGAACGCCCGAGTGCTCGTGGTCGATGATGAAGTTCACTTGGCCGCCGCCGCCGCCCAGCGATTGACGGACGAAGGCTTCAAGGTGGACGTGGCCCATGATGGCGAAGAGGGTCTCGAAAAACTCGTCACCGGCGCCTACGACGTCGTGGTCACCGACGTGAGCATGCCGATCTTGTCGGGCCCGGAAATGCTTAACCGCGCCCAGGCGCAGAGCGGGACACTGCAACGCTGCGTCATCGTCGGCGGTTATGCGCCGGACGCTGCCTCCGTCAAAGGCCTTGAGCACGCTTGTTGGATGGTGCGGCCTGTGTCTTTGCCGGACCTGGTGGCGGCGGTCAAAGCCCAGCTATCCTGAGCCGGCGCTTGACGGGTCCGCCTTGGCGGCGATCGTCTTGACGGGCCGAAGAAGAAGGACTGGCCATGAAATCTTTGTGGATCGGGGCGGCAGGTTTGACGCTCTGCGGCTGCGTGGCGATCGAGGTGGGAACCGCGCCGGGTCTCACGATGAGCGCCGTCTCCTCCGGGATCGATTATGAGGGCCCGCTGGTGAAACGCACAGCCCTTGTGGTCTCTGACATGGAGCGAGCGCTGACGGTCTATCGCGATCTTTTGGGTTTTCAACTCAACAGCCTCACCCAGTCGGGCCCAACGAGCTACTCCTACGAGGTCTTCGCCTTGCCGCGTGACACGCCCATCCGCTTCGCCACGCTCAATTCCGGTCCTGATCAGCAGCGGTCTTTAGCCCTCGTGGAGAGCGCCCGCATCGCCCCTCACGCCGCGCAAGCGCCGCGGCCCACGGCTTTAGTCATCAACGCCAATGGACGCTTTGACGCGATCCTCGCCGGAGCCCGAGCGATGGGTCTCGCCGTGATCGAACCCCGAGCCCTGATCAGCCAAACGCAAGGCGCCGGGATCGAAGGGGCGTTCCTTGATCATGACGGTCATTTGATTGTCCTTTATGAGTTCCCCCAAGCCGATCCGGCCAACCAGATGTGATCGACCAGATGATTTTGCGCCTGGCGGGGTGAACCGAGCGCGGTGGGGAGATTCTCCGCAGCGCCAAAGCCCAGGGCGGAAGCCGCGGGGCATGCTGCGACCTTCGCTGCGGCCTTGGCTTTGCTACCGTTGGGGCGATCTCTGTGGGGCCAGGCCCTGTAGGGCTCAGTCCCACCGATCCAAAGGGGGGGTCTGCGTCACGCCGGTGACGGGCCCGGGCTTCAGGGGTAAGACTTGCGCTCGTGACTTGATTTTTCAGGAGGCGCGCCCTTGACCGCCGTCGCCATTTCCGCCACCGGGCTTTACACGCCCTCTCAATCCATCGCCAACGCGGAGCTTGTGGCGAGCTACAACGCCTACGCCGCACGATTCAACGCCGAACACGCCGAAGCGATCGCACAGGGACAGGTTGCCGCGCTCACGCCCTCGAGCGAAGAGTTCATCGAGAAGGCCTCAGGCATCAAGTCCCGTTTCGTGTTGGATAAAATCGGCGTGTTGGACATAGACCGCATGCGCCCAGACCTGCCTGAAAGGCCAAACGACCAAGCTTCGCTCATGGCGGAAATCGGAGTTAACGCCGCCCAAGAGGCCTTGCACGCCGTCGGCCGCGAGGCTTGCGATGTCGATGCGGTCTTGTGCGCGGCTTCCAACATGCAGCGCGCCTACCCAGCCATCGCCATTGAGATCCAAGATCTTTTGGGGATCGATGGCTTCGCTTTCGACATGAACGTCGCCTGCTCCTCGGCCACTTTCGGCGTCAAGACGGCGACAGACTTCATCGCCGCCGGCGAGGCCCGCGCCGTGCTTGTGGTGAACCCGGAAATCTGCTCGGGCCACCTCAACTGGCGCGACCGCGACAGCCATTTCATCTTCGGCGACGTCGCCACAGCGATCCTTGTCGAACGCGCCGACCGGGCGCCCGCTGGCGCCTGGCGGATCCTCGGCGTCCGTCTTAAGACCCGCTTCTCCAACAATATCCGAAATAATTTTGGCTTTTTGAACCGCGCCGCCCCGGAGGGCGAAGGCGCCCCCGATAAGCTGTTTGTCCAAGAGGGCCGCAAGGTTTTCAAAGAAGTCGTCCCGATGGTCGCAGAGATGATCCAGGACCATATGGGCGCGCTCGGCATGGCCCCTGGCGCGTTGCGACGCATGTGGCTGCATCAGGCCAACGCCAATATGAACCGGCTGATCGCCGAACGCGTGCTGGGCCGGGCGGCGGACGCCGACGAAAGCCCCACGGTCTTGGACGCTTACGCAAACACCTCCTCCGCCGGCTCGATCATTGCTTTCCATAAGTACAACAAGGATCTCAAGGCAGGCGACCGCGGCCTCATCTGCTCATTTGGCGCGGGCTATTCGGCAGGGACGGTGTTTGTGGAGAAGACGGCTTAAGACCCCAGGGTCATGCTTTGCGCTGCGCGCAGAACCTGTTAACCAATTGACTCTGGGCCGGTCGGACTGGTCCCGATCAATCAGACAGAGGGCGCAAGGCGGTGGCGGACGTCTTCATTTCTCATGCTTACAGCGATCGCGAAGCCGCAGAGCGGCTGGCCAAGGCCTTGCGGGCCCGGGGGCTCAGCGTTTTCCGAGCCCCCTCGATGCTGGCCAATCTGCGTCCCAACCAACGCTGGCACGCCCGCGTCTACGACGAGCTTGACGACGCCGGCGTGGTTCTGGCGGTTTTT
>JAGWZH010000184.1 GCA_018971945.1 Alphaproteobacteria bacterium
CAATCTGCGCGCGGCTGCTGAACTGGCGACGCGCAAGGTAACGTGTGAGGGTTGTTACTGGCTTTCCCGCCATCCGCGCCCGATGTGTCGCGGCGAGGCCAGCCCGCATTACCGGACAGCGCGGGAAAGTTATCACGAACGCTGCGAGGCGTTCAGCGTCACGGGGGTTATTCCGGTGATCGAGAACCCGAAACGCGAGGAGCGGCGCGCCCGCAAGGAGGTCATAAGACGATGATTGATCTGAACCCATCACATATGCAGCGCTCGGCGGCTATCGACATGCTGCACGCGGCGCTTGAGAACATGCCCCGGTCCGAGGAGAAGCGCCGCGAATATGTCGGCGCTTCGTCCATTGGGGGCCCATGCGAGCGGCGCGTCCAGTACGATTTCATGGGCGCGGAATACGATCCCGGCTGGCGGCATTCGGCGCGTACGATGCGCATTTTTCAACGCGGACACATGCTTGAGAGCGCCGCGGCCATCTGGCTGGCAGACGCCGGCTTCCGGCTCACGCAGACGGGCAAGGATGGCCGCCCCATTGGCTTCTCGGTGGCGGGCGGGGCATTCCGCGGCCACGTCGATCGGGTCATTACGGGCGGTCCTGACGGGCTGGAATACCCGCTCTTGTGGGAGCACAAGGCGCTTGGCCAGAAGTCATGGGCAAGCATCGCCAAGCACGGGCTGGCCAAGGCGAAGCCCGAATATGCCGACCAGGTGGCGCTTTACCAGGCGTATCTGGATCTCACCTCGCCTGCGCTGTTCCAGGCGACGAACGCGGACACCATGGAGGTGCATTTCGAGCTTGTGCCGTTCGATAAGGTCAGGGCGCAGGAAGCGTCAGACCGGGCGGCGGGGATCATCGCGGACACGCGGGCGGGGAGCCTGCGCCCAAGATGCACGGATGACGAGACGTTCTGGGCGTGCAAGGATTGCCCCTTCCGTAAACGCTGCTGGGGGTAAGCCATGCTGGACTTCAACGATGCAGGCCGGCTTCCGTTTGAAGACGCCGAGGCCCGCAAGCGGCGCGTCGAACAGGCGATCCATGGCAACATCCGGGAGTTCGTGCGCTACCTGTTTCCCCGCGCCCGGCTCCAGGCGCAGGACGCCCGGATCGGGGATCTGAGCGGGGCGAGGGGCGAAAGCCTGTCTGTCTCGCTGGCGCGGGACGAGACCTGCGGGCGATGGATTGATCACGCCACGGGCGATCGGGGCGACTGCTTTGCTTTGTATGCCCGTGTTCACGCCCTGGACGCCCGCAGGGATTTCGCCACGGTCCTGGCCGAGTGCGATGCGTGGGCCGGCGGAAACCCCGCTCCCCGCGCCGAGGTGAGACATTCTGTCGAGGCAGCGCGTCCCGTCGAGCCGGAGCCCGAGCGCACGCTTGAGGCGCGCTACGTTTACCGCGACAAGGCAGGCCGCAAGGTCTGCGAGGTCAACCGCTGGGCTTTGAGTAACGGCAAGAAGACCTTTGCCGTGCCCGGCGGCATGCCGTCGCCCCGGCCACTGTACGGGCTGGAACGCTGGCACGCATCCGATATTGTCGTGTTGGTCGAGGGCGAGAAGTGTGTGGATGCGCTCGCCAGCGTCGGCATTGACGCCACGTCATTGATGGGCGGGGCCAACACCTCGGTCGAGAAGACGGACCTGACGCCGCTGGCCGGAAAGACGGTCGTTCTGTGGCCTGATGCGGATGATCCCGGCAGGAAGCTGATGGCGGGGCTGGAAGGGCCGCTGCGGGCGATCGGCTGCAGGGTCCGTGTGGTGGCCATCCCCTCGGGCAAGGGCGATGGCTGGGACGCTGCTGACGCGGTGGCCGAGGGCATGGATGTCGCGGCGTTTCTCGCGCCCGAGGCGGACGCCTCGGGGAAGATACTGCATGAACTGTGGCCAGACATCGCGTTCGTTTACGAACCCGAGCTGGTTGAGGAACTGTTCCCACGGGTCGGGCTGGCCACGATCTATGGTCCCTCAACCGCCGGAAAAACCTTCGTCACGCTGGACTGGATGGCGGCTATCGCCACCGGCAAGTCCCTGTTTGGCAAGGATACCGAGCCGGTCGGGGTGCTCTATCTGGCTTTTGAAGGGTATTACGGCATCCGCAAGCGCATACACGGCATCAAGCAGGAGAAACACCTCGGACCCGTAGCGCTTGAGCTTGTGGACGCTCCGTGGACGCTGTCTGAGCCC
The DNA here is from genome assembly GCA_018971945.1 of Alphaproteobacteria bacterium. Taxonomy (GTDB): domain Bacteria; phylum Pseudomonadota; class Alphaproteobacteria; order Caulobacterales; family Aquidulcibacteraceae; genus REEB509. The sequence continues at coordinate 2,188 of JAGWZH010000184.1, forward strand.
AATGACTGGACAGGCCTTATGGCGCACATACAGGCCGCCAGGGCGCGTCTTGAGACAACGGGCTTCGGGATGGGTATCATTGTTGTGGACACCATCACGGCCGCTTATGCCGGCATTGACGCCAACAGCCAGGCCGAGGTCACCAAGGCCCTGCGCCAGCTCAAGCGCCTCGCCATGGATCTGAAATGCCTGGTGCTGGTCATCGGACACACGGGCAAGGACACCACGCGGGGCATGGTGGGATCGTTCGCATACAAGTCAGAAAGCGACACGTTCATTGAGCTTCGCACCGAGAAGGACGAGGGCGAGGACGCCATCAAGCGGCGGTCCATCTATATAGAAAAAGTAAAGGATGGACGCTCCGACTTTACCCTCTCGGACTATGCGTTGATCGAGGTCAGGATCGGCACGAAGCCAAACGGGAAACCCATCACCACGTGCGTGGTGGAGTACGTCCAGCCAGCCCGGAAGAAGAGCGGCACGACCTATTCAGGGGCCTACCAGCAGATCATCTCGATGCTTCAGGACGGGCCAATGACTACGTGGGAGGTGGCGGACAAATTGAAGCTGGATCGGTCTAATGTTGGAAAGAAGTTGCGCTCTTTGGAGGATGATGGGGCAGTTTTCTCCCGTGAAGATGGAAAACGCAAAGTGTGGGTGGCTGTTGCCCACATTTTGCCCAGTGAGAGTGAATAGAAACAAGGAGTTATGAGCATGTGGGCAAATGTGGGCAACACTGGGCAAATGAATTTGCGACACCCGAGAGAATGTGGGCAACGGCCCACCCTGTAAGGGGCCGTTGCCCACTTCGGGTCGGCGGCTTTTTTGCCTGAGCAATAATTTTTCTTCCTGACGAATGAGGATTGGACATGGCTACGAACATGAAACCGGCGGATGAGCTCAAGTCTGTGAGGGAGCGGATCAAGGAGCTTCAGGCGCGGGAGACGGAACTGCGGGAGGGGATCATCTCGGGCGATTTGAACCCGGTCGGGGCGATGGCGATCGCGTTCGTGACGAAGCAGGCGCGGAAAACGTTTGATAGAAAATCTGCTGAAGCCGAGCTGGGCGACCTGTCGCGGTTTGACAGGCCGGGCGAGGTGATCATGGTCCGGGTTCAAGATCGCGTTTTTGAGGAGCAGGAGGGTTGACCGTGTGCATGGCGTGCGGCACAACACTCGCGCAACAGGGGAGCTGATCATGACCGAAGCCGAAGCCATCGCCGAGTTCCGCGAAGCGTCCGCCGCATTGCGCCGGGCCTATGGCGCGCGGGACGAGGCGCGCGAGGCGCAGATCATCGCCGACACACGGATGGCGTTAGCTGCAGTAAATC
>JAGWZH010000185.1 GCA_018971945.1 Alphaproteobacteria bacterium
TCAAGGCTCTGGGTGAAGCCCTCGGCCAACCGCCAGTCTCGGCCCTCCTTGGCCGCAAGGCCCAAGCCCTCCAGATGCTGCAGCCGCCCCCGCAGCAGGGTGCCAGTGGTGTGCCGGTCATCGATGAAGTCGGCGGGCACGCGGCCCTCGACGAGGCTTTTCTCCAGATGCCGATCAAGGCCCGTGACGCGGTCGGCCGTCACCTCTTTCCGGAGGCGCTCCTCGGCTTGGTCGCGGGACACCTCGCCCAGCTCCTGGGTGGCCCGGTCTTCGGCGCGCGCGCGAAAGCCCCGGGCCATATAGTCCTTCTGGATCATCAGGGCGCGACCGTCCTCGCGGGCGCCCCGCACCAGACCATGGGCGTGGGGTTGATCGGTGTCGAAGTGGTTGACGGCGATCCAGTCAAGCCCGGGCTCGCGCAGATCCGTGGCGACCTCATCCATCAGGCCGCGGACAAAGCCCCTCAGATCCTCAAGTTTGTCCCCGTGCTCGGGGCTTATTATGAACCGGAAATGGTGCCGGTCATCGGCCCAGTCCCGGACATGGGCCTTGGCGTCGAGGCCTTCGCCGTCGCGGTCGTAGAATTCGCCCCGCTCCGGCCCATCGCTTCCCTCGCGACCGAGATAGACGACGTGAGCGCGCAGCGCGCCGCCGCCTCCGCCGCCGCCAAAACCCCGGGCGCCATGCTTGGCGACATGGGCTTTCACGATCACCCGCTGGCGGGTGTTGAGGCGAAGCTCCAGCTTGGGGCCCTTCCCAGACCCTGCCCCAAAGCTCGCCTGCCGGGAGAACCCGCCGGACCGGGCCAGACCCTGCAACAAGCGGCTACGAACCGAGTCGCCAGATGAAGCGCCGCCTCTTGCGGCAAGCCGCCCCTGGACGCCGTCGTCGTCGCGATCGGCCGCGCCTTCCGCCTCCGCCACGATGCGCCCGAAAGTCCCGTCCTTCGCCGCCACGATCGCCCCTTTCGTTCAAACATGGGTGATCGACAGCAATGATGCGGAGTGATGCTGAATATTTCAACGCTGGTCTCTTAAAATGCGTGTGGATTAAGCGTTCTAGAGGGGCATGGGACGCCTCTGTATTTTGCCCTCATTCACGCCTCTTGAAATACAATCATCTTCCCTTCCGATTTCCTGAAATAATGATCACCGATACCGAATTGTATACATATCTAGACTGATCGCGACCGAGCAAGGCCGATCAACCCCGACCAAGACCGCCATGAGGGGGATGGGCCATCCAGCCGGGATCGCCGGGCAGCGCTTCAGTGCGGATGCCAGCCTTGGCCTCAGGGACCAGGGCCGGGGGGCGCTGATGTCAGCGGCGTGGCGGCCCCTGGAATTCGCCTGGGTGCGGCGGGGTGTCGCAGCATCAGCCCGCCGCGATCTCGTGCGCCAGGGGAACGGGAGCCATCTGCTGGCATCTCCCGCAATGCGCATCAATGCGCTGCAATGGGGCGCCAGAGGAAATCACAGGAAACGGCGGGAAATGGCTGGCAATTGATGGCGAGAGGGATGTCAGCGGCTTTGTCGAAGCATGCTTGGCCTCGTTTTTTCGCCTCAGGCGCGTAGGCCGTGACGCCGATCCTCGCCCCGCTGGCGGGAAAGGGATCGCAAGCGGCGGCCGGCATTATCAGGCTTTGAGCGGTTTTGATGAGGGGCGCGCCGATGACGACAGACCCAAACCGACTGCTGAAACCGGAAGAAGCCGCGGCCTTTCTGGGCCTGCAGCCCTGCACTCTCGCCGCTTGGCGCGAGGACGGCTCGATGCCGGGCCTTGCCTTTTTCAAGATCGGCAAAGCCGTCCGCTATCGCTATGGCGATGTGCTGGCGTTTATCGAAACCCGCAGAGCGACGAGCACGCTGGCGGCCAGGCAACTCGGCGAGAAATCAACTGCCATCTTAAGCTCCCGAACGGGAACCGAAGCACGGCCGCACCAAGCAAAGCGGCGGCGGGATGGCGCAGGAGACCAAAAGTCATTATTTTGACCTCATGACCCGGGCTGAAACTCTCGCTGCGCTGCATGACGCCCTTCCTGTGTTGAGGGCCGAATTCGGCGTCACGCGTCTAGGCCTATTCGGCTCTGTTGCCCGGGATGAGGCATCGCCGGAGAGCGATGTCGATCTCGTCGCCGAGTTCGCGCCCGGCTCGGAACCAGGCCTTCGGCTTTTTCTGCTTGAAGAGCGCTTGACGGCACTGCTGGGACGCCCTGCCCGGATCAGCGGGATGAGTCGAATGAATCCTGTGCTCCGCGCCAATGTCGAACGTGATCTGATCTATGCCTAAACACGGGCCTGCCAGCGACCTCCTTGAGATTGAGGCCGCCCTGAAAAGAATCCAATCCTACATCCAGGGCCTGGACGAGGCCGCATTTACAGCCAGTCTGATCACCTACGACGCCGTGGCAATGAACCTGATCGTGATCGGCGAGGCTGTGAATCGGATCGAGCCCACCGTCCTCGAGCAGGAGCCCACCATTCCGTGGCGGCTTATTGTTGGGCAGCGCAACAGACTGGCGCATGGGTATGAGGACATAGAGCCCGCTTGGCTTTGGCGCACCGTTTCGCAGGACTTGATCCCCCTCAAAGAGGCGATAGCTCGCCTTCTGGCACGCTGTTCTCCTTAGGGGCTGACGATCCTGGTCAGCTCAAAGGCCCAAGCCTCAAGCGCGGCGCGCTTCTCTCGAAGATATTCGTTGCGATCGTAAACGCGACTGACAGCGGAGCCGACCAAATGTCCGATAACGCGCTCTGCCGTCTCGTAGCTGACGCCCAACCGCTCGCTCGTAAGAAAGGTTCGGCCTGTGCGCCTAAGGTCATGAGGGCCTGCACTCGGGATAGCCAATGTCGCGCACGCTCGTCCCATCGCCCGGGTGAGCCGGGGCTGCTCAAGCGGGGCGGTCTTGCTCAGGTTGAGAAAGGCGAAGCGGTCGCCCGACGCGGTAAACGCTTGGCGGAAGCGATCTGCTGCCAAGTCACTAAGAGGCACGATATGGATCCGCCGGCCCTTCATCCGCGTCGCCGGAACAGCCCAAGTTCTGGCCTCCCAATCAAACTCCTCGATTGCCGCGCCTACCACCTCCCCGGACCGCTGAAGCGTCAGCAGGCAAAGTTGTAAGGCGACCGCGACGGAGGGAGAGACGCCATTGCGAGCGCCGGCGCGGGCGGCCTCAAGAAAACCCCACAAGGACTTGAGTTCTGCCGGTGACAGAACGCGATCGCGAGATTCCTCCTTGAATATCTTGCGAAGAGACAAGGCAGGGTTTGCTTCAATCAATTCGCGCTGCAAGGCGAAACTGAGCAACTGCCGCAACATGGCATGTGCGCGATTGGCCGCGGTGGCGCCCGACTTGGCTCCGACCTCTTGCACGAAGGCGATGATTTCGGCGCGACGAATGGTTTCCAGCGGCTGCGACCCAAATCGCGGAAGCACATATCGCCGCAACAGGTACCGCTCATTCACCATGGTTCTAGGACTTTTTCTGCGGTCGCCATCGGCCAGATAG
>JAGWZH010000186.1 GCA_018971945.1 Alphaproteobacteria bacterium
GGTCGGCACGTCACCCTGACGGCCCATTCCCGGATGGTCGGCCACGCCCTGAAAGCCGCCGAGAGTCTCGCGGGCGAAGGCATCGAGGCCGAAGTGATCGACTTGCGCACGCTGCGGCCGCTCGACACCCAGACAGTCATTGACAGCGTCAAACGCACCAATCGTCTTGTGTCTGTGGAGGAAGGGTGGGGCCGCATGGGCGTGGGGGCTGAAATCTGCGCCGTGGTCGCTCAAGCAGCCTTCGACCATCTCGACGCGCCGCCCACGCGCGTCCACCAGATCGATGCGCCCCTCGCCTATGCGGCCAACCTCGAAGCGATGGCCTTGCCCCAGGTCGAGGATATCGTGAAAGCGGTCCGCGCCGTGTGCGAGGGCGCCTGAGTCGGTCGGGAGCGCGGGGGAGATCGGCCATGACGGAAGGCGAAGTCGTCGAGCAATTGATCCAGTTCACCAATCTTTTGCTGGTCGGCGCAGGCGTGTTCTTCACGATCCTATCAGTCTATGTCGCGAGCCTGCATTATGTCCTGCACAATGAACGCCTGGTCACGAGGCTGATGGCGTTCTTCTTTGTCTCGGTCACTCTTGTGATGCTGGGGGTTGTCCTTCTGGGCGCCCAGTCCCAGCACGCGGGATTAATTGCGCGGCTTCAGGAATTGCAGGCCGCTGGTCAACTCACTGCTGCTGGCGGAGCTGGTGTGCTCAACGCCACCACAGGATGGACGGTTGCGGGGCGCACCGTCTCTATCGACCAGGCCGTGGTTTATCTGATCTGGACGAGCGGCGTGCTCACCTATGCGGGCCTCTCCTATCTGACATTTGTCTATCGCTGGCGTGATCCGGAGTGAAACGAAAGCCGATGAGCACCACCATCACCATGCCTGCCCTGTCGCCGACTATGGAAGAGGGCAATCTCGCCAAGTGGCTCGTCAAGCCTGGCGATCGGATCGAAGCGGGCCAAGTGATCGCAGAGATCGAAACAGACAAAGCCACGATGGAGGTGGAGGCTGTGGACGAGGGGATTTTGGAAGAAATTCTGATCCCCGCGGGCTCTGAAGGCGTCAAGGTGAATACGCCCATCGCCCGATTGACAGGGGAAGGCGGCTCTGCGACGCCGCCACAGCCCATCCCTCCCAAGCCGACACAGCCTGCGTCATCGCCCCACACAGCGCGTCAAGCCGCGGACCTCTCTAACGCCGATCAAGCAGCCGCCGCCGACCGCATCGCGGCTTCTCCGCTCGCTCGGCGCATGGCCGCGCAGGCCGGCGTCGACCTCGCGAGCCTTGTGGGCACGGGCCCGCATGGAAGAATCGTCAAAAAAGACATTGAGGCTGCTCTCAAAAGGCCGCGAGCGCCCACCGCGTCAACGGAAGTCGCAACCCTTGTGGCGACACAGCTTGGGGCGGCCACGACGCCCGCGCAGGTCAAAACATTGGAACAGATGGGGGTGCCGCCAGGGACCTATGACCTTGTGCCGCTCGACATGATGCGCAAAACCATCGCCAGGCGGATGACGGAGAGTTTTCGCGACATCCCGCATTTCCCGCTGACCGTCGACGTCGACATTGACAAGCTTCTGAAAGCCAGGGCCGACATCAATGGTCGCTTTGCCGACCAGGGTGTGAAGATTTCCCTGAACGACATGATCATCAAAGCATGCGCTCTGGCGTTGGTGCGGGTGCCGGAGAGCAATGCGAGTTACACGCCGGAGGGCGTCGCCCTTCACCACCACGCGGATGTGGCGGTCGCGGTGGCGATCGAGGGGGGCCTCATCACGCCGATTATTCGCCATGCTGAACTCAAAGGCCTTGCCCAGATCAGCCGCGAGATGACCGATCTGGCAGCCCGCGCAAGGGACAAGAAGCTTAAACCGTCAGACTATCAGGGCGGCACCTTCAGCCTATCCAACCTGGGCATGATGGGGATCAAAAGCTTCTCCTCAATCTTGAATGAGCCCCATGGGATGATCATGAGCGTCGGAGCGGGCGAGAAGCGCCCCGTTGTCAAGAATGACGCCTTGGCGGTGGCCACGGTCATGACCGTGACGCTGACCTGCGATCACAGGGTGGTTGACGGTGCGATCGGCAGCGCCTTTTTGAAGGCCTTCCGAGGGTTTATCGAAGACCCGATGAGCATGTTGTTGTGACGTCTCCAGAGGCGGACCGACAAGAGCGCATCGCGCTATGGAGAGTGCGAGGGGCGCGGCCGGCCACCACCGCCGGACTGGAAGACAGGGCGCGACGACGAGACTGCGCGCGCCTGCGCTCTGGCATGGGACCTTTGCGCCGCAAGTCCTGGCGGCTTTAGTCGAACGCAGTTAAGGCACGGCGATGCTTGAGCTTTATTTGGCCGCTTTCGCCACCTTCTTCGTTCTGATCAACCCGGCTGGGGTCGCTGTGACGTTCGCCTCGCTGACCGGAGGCTACGCGCCAGGCCACCGCATCTCCGTTGCGGTCAGAGCGGTGATGATCGCCGCTGTCGTGCTGTTTTCCTTCGGCTTTATGGGCCAATGGCTGCTCGGCCAACTGGGCGTGTCGCTCGACTCATTCCGTATCGCTGGGGGCGTGTTGTTGTTTCTCATCGCGGTGGACATGCTTTTTGAGCGGCGTCAGGCCCGGCGGGAGGAAACCGCCGCCAAGGTCGCTGAGGCGCGGGCGCAAGGCCAAATGGACGACATCAGCGTCTTCCCCTTGGCCATTCCGCTCATCACCGGGCCTGGCGCCATCGCGACCATGCTTTTGTTCTTCAATGAACACACCACGGCCGAGGCGCGAGCCGCGGTGCTGGCGGCGGCGGGAGCGAATCTCCTGCTGACCCTTGGTCTTTTACTGGCTGTCGGCCCGTTGATAAGGGTTATGGGGGCCACGGTTTTGATGGTGATGACGCGGATTTTCGGGATCATGTTGGCCGCTTTGGCCGCCCAGTTCGTGGTTGACGGCGTCCGCGGCGCTTTTCATCTGGGCTGAGGGAGGGGACGAGGATGACGAGCGGCTTCGATGTGGTGGTGGTGGGCTCCGGTCCTGGCGGATATGTGGCTGCGATCCGGGCGAGCCAGCTGGGAATGAAGACTGCGATCGTTGAACGCGACGCGCTCGGGGGGGTCTGTCTCAATTGGGGCTGCATTCCCACCAAGGCCTTGTTGCGCACTGCGGAGATTTATCGCAACGCCCAGCACGCCAAGGATTTTGGTCTGGTGATCGAAGGCCTGCGCTTTGACCCCAAAGCGGTGGTCGACCGCTCCCGCAAAGTCGCTGGGCGGCTCTCGGGGGGTGTTTCCTTTCTTATGAAGAAAAACAAGATCACGGTTGTTGAGGGAACAGCTCGACTAGAGAAAGGGGTCCCCGCTCCCGCCGTCATCGTGAAGGGCAAGGGGGGCGAAGAGACGGTCCTGAAGGCCAAGCACGTGATCATCGCCACGGGGGCCCGGGCCCGCCAGCTGCCGCAGGCGGGGC
>JAGWZH010000053.1 GCA_018971945.1 Alphaproteobacteria bacterium
GTCGATCTCGGCCCCAAGCGTCTGAAAGATGCGGCTCACATTGCCGTTCTGCAGGTCGAACCCGATCTGGATGCCGAAAAAACCAAAGCACATGTTCCAAATCTGGAACACGCTGAGCCGCCCCTTGCGCATGCCGTCTCCCCGATCGCTTGACGGATTTTTGTGCATTTTTTTGCAAACCGCCTTAAGCGGAGTGTGTGCACGTTTTTGCGCGTCGCGCAACGCTGTATGCGCACGTATTTAGAGCTTGAGGGCAGGCATTGAGGCCCTTTGGGACAAGCCCTATTGGCCGGTCTTTCGCAAAATTTTGCAAGAGCGGGACAGGCGCCCTTCAGGAGCCTCGGATCCGGCCCGGCAGGGCTTCGAACCGGATCGCCTGCCCCCCGCCGGGGGCGAGCCGGAGGGTGAGGACATCCGCACGCGTCACCTCGCGCGCGCTGATCACGATCCGCTCCCGTCCGTCCCGCCAATGCGCGTCCGGGGCGTCGGCGTAGATATGCGCGCGATAGCGCCGCCCCGGCGCCAGAAACGACAGCGGCGTCTCGAGGACGCGGGGATTTTCATCCGTGATCGCTCCGAGATACCAATCCGCCCCGCCGCGCTCCTGGCGGGCGATCGTGACATAGTCCCCCACCTCGCCGTTGAGCACGAGGCTTTCCTCCCAATCGGAGGGCGCATCCCTAATGAACTGAAACGGGCCAGGATTGGCCTCATAGGACTCAATCAGGTCCGCCGCCATCTGGATGGGGGAATAGATCACGACATAAAGCGCGAGCTGCTTGGCCCAGGTGGTCGCCACCCCGTCGGGGCTTGAGGTCTGCATGCCGAAGATCCCGGGCGTGAAGTCCATCGGCCCCGCCAAAAGCCGCGTGAAGACGAGATTGGCTTCGTGTTCGGGGGGATTGCCCGGTTGGCCCCAGGCGTTGAACTCCATGCCCCGCGCGCCCTCGCGAGAGACGAGATTGGGATAGGTGCGCCTCAGGCCCGTGTCTTTGACCGGTTCATGCGGATTGACCGCGATCCCGTGGGCGAAGGCCTCTTCCACCACGCGTTGCTGATGGCGGACCATGGCTTGGCTCTCATGCCAGATCATGGTCGGCGCGCCGTCCGGCCCTTCTCCCTGCGCCTGTCCGGCGTCGGCGACATAGCCTGTTTTGACCACATGCACCCCGAGGCGCTGATAGAGCGCGAAGCCGTCCCGCATCTGGCGCTCATAATGATAGGCGTTGCCGCCGGTTTCGTGGTGCCCGATGATCTGCACCCCGCGCGCCTGCGCACGGGCGGCGACCCGCTCCAGGTCGAAATCGGGATAGGCCTGGGTGAAGCTGAAATCCCAGCCATTGCCGAACCAGTTCCCGTCCCACCCCACATTCCATCCTTCGATCAAGACCCCGCCAAAGCCGTTGTCGGCGGCGAAATCGATCGCCCGGATGGCGCGTTCGGTGGTCGCTCCGTGCCTCTCCCCCGAAGCCCAGCTCGCCTGCCCCAGATGCATCTCCCACCAGATGCCGACATAGGTCATGGGCTCAAAGAAGCTGACATCGCCCAGGGCGTTGGGCTCGTTGAGATTGAGGATCAGGTTCGACATGGCGAGCCCTGCGGCGTTGTCGCTGATCTGCAGCGTCCGCCAAGGGGTGAGGAAGGGGGTGTCCCGAACGACGCTTGCGGCCGTGACCCCCGGGGTCAGCATGGCGCGAAACCGCTGGCCTTCCGCGCGCGACAGATTCATGCCCGCATAATCGACGAGCGCCGCCTCGTGGAGGGAGAGGTGCAGCCCGTCCTCCGTCCGGAACGTGATCGGGGTTTGCGCAAGACCCACTGCGTCGATGGCGGTGCGGTTATAGAGATATTCCTCGCGGTTCCATTCAAGAGCAGGGATCCACCACGCCTCTCCGGGATCGGCGATCACGAATTCGGTGAGCTCCGCGCTGATCCGGGCGGTGGCGAGCCCGTCCTGGGCGGGGACTTCGTAGCGAAACCCAAGCCCGTCGTCATAGACCCGGAACACGACCGCGAAGCGCCGCTGCAGCCCCTCCCGCTCGGCGAACGCGACGCTGAGCTCGCGATACTGGTTGCGCACCAGGCGCCGCTCGCCCCAGGGCTGTTCCCAGGTCTCGTCAAAAGCCCGCTCCGAGGACCCCATGATCGCAAGGCCGCGCTCGATCTTGGGCGCGTCCGTCAGCATGAACCCGAGCCGCGAGGGAGCGATGACGGGCGCGCCGAGGCGGCTGACGCTGTAGGAGGCGCGGCCGTCCCCATCGATGGCCACGCTGACGCACACCACCCCGCCGGGCGAACAGAAAGGCGCAATCGCCCTGACGGGCGCGGAGGGGACCTGGGCGCTGGCCGCGTTAAGCGCGAGCGTTGCAAAAAAAACGGCGATCCAGCGCATGGTCTTTTCCCCTTTGCCCGCAGCGATCAGGCCCCAATCCGCGCTATGCTTTGCAGGCCTTGGCCAGCGTGGGCCAGGATCGGATGAGGTCGGCTTGACGAGGATCTTGCCGGGCTGCAAACTTTTGCGCAATAGAAGCGAGTTTTTGCAGAAAGCTGGGCATGCGCAAGTCCTCGACCCGCCTGGAAGACCTTGCGGCGCGCGCTGGCGTGTCGATTTCGACCGTGTCGCGGGCGTTGAACGACAGCCCCGCGGTCAACCAGCGCACCAAGCAGGCGATCTGGAAGCTGGCGCGCGAATTGGACTATCCTTTTCGCCGCTACATGCCGGCCGGCCCGATCGGGGCGGAAGGCACCATCGCCGTCGTCGTTCCCAATCCCCAGGGCCGCGAAGCGAGCCTGACCGACAGTTTTTTCTTGAAACTCTTCGCAGGCGTCGCCGAAGCCGCCCGCGAGCGGGGCTGCGACGTGGTGTTCAGCCATATCGCGCCGGCGACCTATGAAGACCTTTCCGCCGCGATGGAGACCACCCGCGCCGACGGGGTCATTTTCTTGGGCCAAAGCTCGCTGCACGAGGCCTTTAATCGTCTAGCCGACAGCGATCTGAGCTTTGTCGTCTGGGGCGCGCAATTGCCGCGCCAGCGTTATTGTTCTGTGGGCAGCGACAATCCCGCAGGCGCGCGCAAGGCTGCCAAGCATCTGTTCCGCCTTGGCCGCCGCCGCATTGTTTTTTTGGGCGACGCCGAGGCGCCGGAGGCGATGCAGCGCCTGCGCGGTTATCTCGCCGCCCATGAGGCCCTAGGCGTTGTCCCCGACGAAACTTTGATCGTGCCCGCCCATTTCGAGGTCGAGGGCGCGGAAGCCGCGACCGACGCCTTATTGTCCCGGGGCGTGGTCTTTGACGGGGTGGTCGCGGCCTCCGACCTGATCGCATTGGGCGCCATCCGCGCGCTCCAGCGCGCGGGGCTGAGCGTGCCCAAGGACGTGTCTGTGGTGGGCTACGACAATGTGCCCTTTTCTCAACTCAACAGCCCAAGCCTCTCCACCATCGACCAGGACACTGCCAAGGCGGGCCGTCTTTTGGTGTCCAAGCTTTTGGGCGCAAAGGGCGGCAGGCCTGCGCGGCCTGAACGCCTGCCCACCGATCTGATCATCAGGGAATCCTGCGGGGGATGATCACCGGACGGCGAAGATCGCCGCGAGCGGAGCCAGGAGCCCCTGCTCGACGCCTGGGGCGTTGACGCGTTCGATGATCCGCCAGCCCGGCGGGATCCGAAACGCCGCCGGCGCTGAACCGAGATTAAAGACGCACAAGACCGCCTCAGACCCGCGCCCGCGTTCAAACGCGAGCACCCCGGCCGGCGCGTCCAGAAAGCGCACGCCCCCCGTCCGCAAGCCTGTGAGGGTCCGCCGCCAATGCAAAGCCCGCCGCGCCGCCTGCAAAGTGGACCCAGGATCCGCCTCTTGAAGATCCACAGCGAGCGCCAGATGCGCAGGATCCATAGGCAACCAAGGCTCCGGCCCCTCGCAAGAGCCTGCCGCCGCCCGCCACGGCATCGGCGTCCGCGCCCCGTCGCGTCCCAAAGTCAAAGGCCAATTCATGATCGCCTCGGGATCGCGCATGCGGTCGAAGGGCACGTGCGCCTGCGGCAATCCAAGCTCCTCGCCCTGATAGAGAAAGGCGTTGCCCCTGAGGCTCATCAGCAAGAACAGCCCCATCTCGGCGAAGGCTTTCCGGTCTCTCCCCTTCGCCCAGCGCGAGACGCTGCGCGGCGCGTCGTGATTGGAGAACGCCCAGGAAGGCCAACCTGCGCCCTTCTCGTCCTCAGGCCAGTCTTCCATGCCCCGCCGCACGAGTTGCGGGGTCAATTCGTCTGCATAAAGATAGTGAAAGCTATAGGCGCTCTGCAGGCGGTCCTTGCCTGCAGTATAGAGCTTCATCTCCTCGTCCGCCCGCTCCCCGCCCACTTCAGCAACGAGGAAGCGGTCGCCATAGCTCTCCGCGAGCAGCCTCAGCCGGCTCAGAAATTGCGGGATGGCGGGGTGGGATTGGTTGAAGAAATGATGCTGGAAATCGAACGGCCGGGTGCGCTTGCCGGGGGTGGTCACCGGCGGATTATCGGTCAGCGCCGGATCGTGCATCATGAAATTGACCGCATCCATCCGGAAACCGTCGACCGAGCGGTCGAGCCAGAACCGCATCGCTTCGAGCAGGGCTTCCTGCACTGCGGGATGATGGACATTCAGGTTGGGCTGGGCGGGCAGGAAATTATGCAGATAATATTGCTGGCGGCGCGCGTCCCAGGTCCAGCAGGGTCCGCCGAAAACCGCCTGCCAATTGTTCGGCGGCCCGCCGTCAGGCTTGGCGTCGGCCCAGACATACCAGTCCGCTTTTGAATTGTCCCGTGACTGACGGCTTTGCTTGAACCAGTCATGCTCGTCCGAGGTGTGGGAGAACACGAGATCAATGACGACCTTGAGCCCCAATCGATGCGCCTTGGCCACAAGCGCGTCGAAATCGGCAAGCGAGCCGAACAAGGGATCCACATCGCAATAATCCGCCACGTCATAGCCGAAATCGCGCATCGGCGAGCGGTAGAAGGGCGAGATCCAGACCATGTCGACGCCCAAAGAGGCGATATAGTCGAGCTTGTCGCACACCCCCGCCAGATCGCCTGTGCCGTCTCCGTCGGCGTCGGCGAAACTGAGCGGATAGACATGATAGACCACGGCCCCGCGCCACCATTCTGCGGCTTTCTCCGCTGGCTGGATGAGGGGCTCCGCCGCTGACTGCATCAAAGGGGCTCCGATACGCACACGACATAGCCGAGCGCCGGCACAGTGACCTCGTAGCTTCCTGGAGCCGAAGCGCGCGGCGCGCAAGCGCCATGACCCGACCGCCAAACTTGCGACCCCCAATCGACCAGGATCTGTTGCTGGATCGGGCTTTCGCTGGTGTTGATCGCAATCAGGACTTCGGTCCCTTCATAGACGCGAGAGAAGGCGAAAATCCCGGGCGTCGGTCCATAGGCCCGCACGAGCTGGGCGCCGCGGCGCAGGGCCGGCGTCTCCGCCCGCAGCCGCGCCAAGGCGGCGATGGCTCTATAGAGCGGGGCGTCGGTACGATAATTGTCCGATGCCGTGGTCCGGTTCGTCCCGATCAACCGGTTGTCGTTATAGACCGCGGTCCGGCTGGCGAACAGCGTCTCCCGCGCGTCCTGGTCCCCGCCGTCGCCGACAAACCCCTGCTCGTCGCCATAATAGATCGTCGGCGTCCCGCGTGAGGTCATCATGAGCGCGTGGGCCAGGACCACCCGCGCCAGCTCTTCTTCGGGCGACGCGTCCGGATTGGCCTGCCGCACAAAGGTCGCGAAGCGGCCCATATCGTGGTTGCCGAGAAATGTCGGCAGCATCATCGCCGTCGTTTCCCCGCCTTCATAGAGCGCATCGGCCTGGTAAAGCCGCGCCAGCCGTTCGGTGCCGGCGCCCCGCGCGATGACGTCGGTCGCGGCGGCCTGGAACCCGAAATCGAGCACCGTCGGCAGCCGATCGACGCGGGTGTGGCGGGCGAGACCCGCCGGATCGGGGTCATAGACTTCGCCGAAAATATGGAAGTTTGGCAGACCATTGGCCCGCGCCCGCTCCAGCATCGCTGGCGTGAAATGGGTCCAGAACGTGGGATTGACGTGTTTGGCGGTGTCGATCCGGTAGCCGTCGATCCCGAACTCGTCGATCCAGGCGGCGTAGATGGCGATCATCCCCTCCACGACCCGCGGATGCTCGGTGTAGAGGTCGTCCAGATTGGCGAAATCGCCATAGGTGCTGCTTTCCCCCGTCCAGGTCGTGTTGCCCCGGTTGTGATAAAGATTGATATCGTTGAGCCAGGCGGGGATCTTCACCGCTTCCTCGCCCGCCGGAACAAACGGGGTATAAGCGTAGGTCGGGTTGGTGAGGCGGGCGAAATTCTCAATATTCTGGTCCGAGGGCGCGTCGCCCCTGAACCCTTCATTGATGGGGAGGCCTGCGACCCCGCCCTGGCGCGAATAGGGATAGTCTGCAAGCCCCCGATAGGGACAGTCGCCTTGCGGACACTCCTGGTACTGGATGACGTCGGCGGTGTGGTTGGTGATGATGTCGAGATAGATCTTGATCCCGCGCGCATGGGCGGCGTCGACGAAGGCGGCGAATTCCTCCCGCGACCCGAAATGGGGGTCCACATTGGTGAAGTCGGTGATCCAATAGCCGTGATAGCCTGCGCTTTCCCGCCCGGGCGCGCCTTGCACGGGCTTGTTCTGATAGATCGGCGCAAGCCAGATCGCGGTGACCCCGAGGCCTTCGATATAGTCCAGCCGCTCGGTCAGGCCTGCGAGGTCGCCACCGTGATAAAAACCTTTATGGGTGGGGTCGAAGCCGTGATCGAGGGGGCCTCCGGAGAGCCCTCCGCGGTCATTGCTGCGGTCGCCGTTCGCGAACCGGTCCACCAGGGCGAAATAGATCACTTCGTCCTGCGGCGCCCGGTCCTGCCGGGCCCCGGCCCGCACCAGAGACGCCGATGGCGCCGATGCCGACGCAGGCCCGGGCCCTCGCTCTGGCGTCTCGCCCCCGCCATCCCTTCTCCCCTCGCGACGGCCGCTGACCAGACTGAGGCCCCCACCCCCTTCCAAGGCCCGGACCCCGGCCGGGTTCCCGTCCAAGGCCTGGCCCGTGTGAGACGTCTCGCCGCCGACCGAAGCGGCGTCCACGCCGACCGCGGACCCGACGCTTCCGAACGCCGCCAGACCGGCCAGGATACCGGCGGCGAGAGCATACCGCGTCAGCCGTTTCGCCTCGATCCTCATCCCCGCTCTCCCTGGTCCCGGACAAAGGCCCGCCTGCGTGACGCAAAAAGTCGCGCCGCCGCCGGGCCCCCGCTTGGGTTGATGCAAGTTTTGCAAATCTTTGCAGTGGCCGTGGACGCTGTCAATGGCCGCCCCGGGCCCCGATCGCGCCGACGCAAACCAACCCCAAAGGCTTCAAACGGCGCTGCAGCGGCCTGCGCAGGTGTGGGATTGTGGCAACGAGGCGCCAAAAGCTTGATCCAATCCGCTCTTTTCCGTTGCGCGTTTGGAGCCCTTTGCATAATTTTTCAGCCTTGAGTCCTGCGCTGGATGAAAATGCGCCGGTTCATATGAGGGAGGACGGGATGAAGAAGCGTGAGGAAAATCGTCACGCACGTCTCATGAGCGGGGTGGCGACCGGCGTCGCTCTGTTTGTGACGATGGGCGGCGTGGCTTATGGGCAAACGCCGGCTGAGGACGAAATCATCGTCACGGGGATCCGCGCCGCGATCGAGAACTCGATCGAAGTGAAGCGCGAAGAAACCTCGATCGTGGAAGTGGTTTCGGCCGAAGACATCGGCAAATTGCCTGACGTGTCGATCGCGGAATCGATCGCCCGTCTGCCGGGCTTGACCGCGCAGCGCCTCAATGGCCGCGCCCAGGTGATCAGCGTCCGCGGCTTGGGACCCGACCTGACCACCGCTTTGTTGAACGGCCGCGAGATCACCTCCGTCGGCGACAACCGCGGCGTCGAGTTCGACCAGTTCCCCTCCGAGCTTTTGTCCTCGGTCGTGATCTACAAGACCCCGGATGCGAGCCTTCTGAGCTCGGGTATCGCCGGCACGGTCGATCTGCGCACGGTTCGCCCCCTCGACAGCGACGAGCGCACGCTGGCGTTCGGGGCCCGCTATGAGTGGAACGAGCTCGGCGCTCTGAATGCGGGCACCGAGGACACCGGCTATCGGTTCAACGCGGCCTATGTCGACCAGTTCATGGACGGCCGGCTTGGCGTGGCGCTGGGATTGGCGACCATGTTGTCCCCAAGCCAAGGCGAGCGCTTCAACACCTGGGGTTATCCTTCTGGCCCTGGCGGCGCGGCCCTTATCGGCGGCTCCAAGCCCTATGTTCAGTCCAATGAACTGGAGCGTACGGGCATCATCGGGACCATCGAGTTCGAGCCCTCTCCCACCTTCTCCGCCACCATCGACGCCTACCATTCCACGTTTGAGGAAGTCCAAACGCTCCGCGGCATCGAGCTGCCTCTGGCGTGGTCTTCGGCGACCTTGCAGCCTGGCTTCACCACGTCCAACGGGCTCATCACCCAGGGCACGTTCAATGGTGTGAAGGGCGTTGTCCGCAACGACGTGAATTTCCGCGATGCGGAAAACACCCTCATCGGCGTCAACGCGCAGTGGGACCTCAATGACCATTGGACGCTCGAGTTCGACGCCTCGAGTTCTTCGGTGGATCGGACCGACCAGATCTTGGAAACCTATGCCGGCACCGGCCCTGCGGGCGTCGGCGCGACCGACAATCTGGGCTTCCGCTCTTTGGGGGATGCGGGCTTTATCTTCAGGTCGACGCTCGATTACGCCAACTACAACAACATCGTGCTCACGAGCCCTCAAGGCTGGGGCACGGGCCCTGGCTTGCCGAACGGCCAGGCCGGCTATCTGAACCAGCCGACCATCCAGGACGAGCTGAGCGCGATCCGCCTCAGCGCCACCCGCTCCATGGATTCAGGCTGGCTGTCCTCGATTGAGTTGGGCTTGAATGTGTCCAACCGCGAGAAGTCCTTTGTCTCCGACGAATGGTTCTTGCGCCTGCCGGGCGGGGCCGCGAGCGCGCCGATCCCGACCGGTCTGCGGCTTGGCCCGACCTCTTTGGCGTTCCTGGGCATCCCGGGCATGGTGTCTTACAACGCCCAAGGCTTGCTGGCCTCGGGCGGTTTGGAGCGCTTGCGCAACCCGAACGGCGACGTCGCCAACAAGAACTGGAGCGTGGATGAGACCGTCACCACGGCCTATATCCAGTTCAACATCGACAGCGACTTCGGTTCTGTGCCCCTGCGCGGCAATTTCGGCCTCCAGGCAGTTCAGATCGACCAGTCGGCCACCGGGACCGCGGTGAGCGGCGGCGGCTCGACCTTCACCGCGCGTCTCGTCAATGACGGGGACGAGTATGTCGAGCTGCTTCCGAGCCTCAATCTGGGCTTTGAAGTGACCGACGACAGCGTTCTGCGCGTTGCTGCGGCGCGGACCCTGATGCGGGCGCGGATGGACGACATGCGGGGCGGCCGGACCTTCGGCTATAATCCGGCTCTGGCGGCCTCTACCAATGTCAATAACTCGCCCTGGAGCGCTAGCGGCGGCAACCCGCGTCTGCGTCCCTATATCGCGACGGGCTTTGATATCTCCTACGAGCGCTATCTGGCGGATCGTGGGGGCTATTTCGCGCTCGCCGCCTACTACAAGAACCTCGAGAACTGGGTGTGGGACAGCCGCGTCGTCCAAGACTTCACGGGCTTCCCGTTCACCGGGCCGACGCCTGCCCTCTTCCGGGGCTTGTCCTTCACCAAGGACAATCTGGACGGCGGCTATATCCGCGGCCTCGAGGCGAGCGTGTCGCTGCCGCTTTCGGTCTTCACCCCGGCTCTTGAAGGCTTCGGCGTTCAGGCGAGCTACTCGGTGACCGACAGCGAGATCACCCCCGAAGAGGGTCTTGATCCGATCACCATCCCGGGTCTCTCAGAGACTGTGACCAACATCACGGCCTATT
Organism: Alphaproteobacteria bacterium; assembly: GCA_018971945.1. GTDB lineage: Bacteria > Pseudomonadota > Alphaproteobacteria > Caulobacterales > Aquidulcibacteraceae > REEB509. The sequence goes on from JAGWZH010000053.1 coordinate 9,987, forward strand.
ATGAACGTCATGGCCTGCAGGCGCGGGTGAGCTGGCGTTATCGGTCGGAGTTCCTCGGGGAAGTGTCGGGCTTCGCCAATGGCCGCCAGCTGCGGATGGTCGACTCTGAATCGGTCGTCGACGCCCAGCTTGGCTATCGGTTCGAGCACGGGCCGATGGAGGGCTTGTCTTTGTTCCTGCAGGGCAACAACCTGACGGACGAAGAATTCTCCACCTATAATGACGGCGCTCCCTCACAAGTGATCGACTATCAGCGTTATGGCTCGACCTATATGCTGGGTCTGTCCTGGCGGAACTGAGAACGCCTCAAAGCGGTCTCAACGCCGAAAAGCCGGTTCTCAAGGCTTTGATCAACCCCCGTCGGCGCCAGCCGGCGGGGGTTTTTTCTGGTCGCTCCGGCGACAGCGCGATACAAAAACCCATATCAGGAGGGTCCCGTCGGCGACGGGGCGCGGGCACGACAAAGTTCAGCACCCAGACAGGAAGGCCTCGATGGTCAAGCAGCGTGTCGTCATAGTGGGGGGCGGAACCGCCGGCTGGATGGCGGCGGCGGCTTTGGCCAAGGCGTTCGGCCCACAGCTCGCCATCACGCTCGTTGAAAGCGACGAGATCGGCACGGTGGGGGTGGGCGAGGCCACCATCCCCCAGATCCTCAATTATAATCGGTTTTTGGGGATCGACGAAAACGAATTCATCAAAGCCACGATGGCTTCGTTCAAACTCGGCATCGAGTTTGTGGACTGGACCGCGAAGGGCCACCGCTATCTGCACGCCTTCGGCGCTTTCGGAAAAGAACTCGGCGTTCTGCCGTTTCACCAATATTGGCTCCGCGCCCTCCAGACGATTGGCGCTGAAGAGCTTTGGGCGTATTGTGTCAACGCCGAGGCCGCCCGCGCCGATAGATTCATGCGGCTTGGCCCCGCTGGTCCCTTGCCAGGCTTTACCTGGGCTTTTCATTTCGATGCGGGGCTCTACGCCCAGTTTCTCCGCCGTTACGCCGAAGGCCGCGGCGTGACCCGTCTTGAGGGCAAGATCACCGATATAGGCCTTCACGGCGAGACGGGACACATCACCCATGTCCGCACCGACAAAGGCGACGAGGCTCAAGGAGACCTGTTTATCGACTGCTCAGGCTTTCGCGGCCTGCTGATCGAGCAGACCCTGAAAGCCGGCTATGACGACTGGCGCCATCTCCTGCCCTGCGACCGCGCCGTCGCGGTGCCGTGCGTGAATGGCGGCGGCTTCACCCCCTATACCCGCTCCACCGCCCGCGAGGCCGGCTGGCAATGGCGCATTCCGCTGCAGCACCGCACCGGCAATGGTTATGTGTTCTGCTCGGAGTTTCTGTCCGAGGACGAAGCAAGCGCTGTCTTGATGAGGCATTTGGACGGGCCGGCGCTTGCCGAACCCCGGGTCCTGCGCTTCGTCACCGGACGCCGAAGAAAGACCTGGAAGAACAATGTCGTGGCCTTGGGCTTGGCCTCAGGCTTCATGGAGCCTTTGGAAAGCACCTCGATCCACCTCATCCAGGCCGGGATCGACAAGCTGATCAGATTGTTTCCGCGCGGGCCCATCGAGCCCGCCGCGGTCGCGGAGTTCAATCGCCAGTCCGAAATCGAGTTTGTCCGTATCCGGGATTTCTTGATTTTGCACTATACCCAGACCACCCGCGACGACACCCCGTTTTGGCGGCATTGCCGCGCGATTGAGCGTCCTCAGACCCTTCAGGACAAGATCGCCCTGTTTGCTGAAAGCGGCCGTTTGCATCGGGATCAGGACGATCTCTTCACCGACATGAGTTGGCTTCAGGTCTTGCTGGGCCAGGGCGTGGTCCCCCGCGACCATCATCCTTTGACCCATCAGATCACCGACGAGGAGCTTCGCGCCTTTCTCAAAGACATTCGCACCATTGTCCGGGCGACCGTCAGCGCCATGCCCGCCCATGCGGCTTTCATCGCCCAGCAATGCGCCGCGGCGAGGGATTTCTAAAGCCTGGGCGCAGCGCAGGTCTGGGCGATATAGGCGGCGTGGCTCGGCATCGCCGCGGCCGCCTCCCCAATCACCCGCCGTAGCGAGGCGAGGCGTTTGCCCGCATCCCCGGGCGGCCTTATGTCCAAGAGGGGTTCGTAGGTCTCCGGCATGACGCCTTGGCCGATATAGACCGCGAGCCAGCTTGGATTTTGGAACAGTTCGGTCGTTTCAGCCACGATCCGTCCGCCTTTGCGGAACTGCGCGATTTTGTAGGCGAGGCTCTCGGGGATTTCCATCTCCCGGCAATAGCGCCACAAAGGCGTGTCGTCTCGCACCGTCGCCTTGTAGTGCAGCACGAGAAAGTCCCGGATCCGTTCGAACTCAATGCCGGTCAGTCGGTTATACTCAGCAACGCCCAGCGTGTCGCAATCCCGGTCGGGAAAGAGCGCGATCAGACGGGTGATGGCGGTTTGGATCAGATGGATGGACGTGCTCTCCAAGGGCTCCATAAAGCCCGAGGCGAGCCCAACCGCGACGACGTTCTTTTTCCAGAATTCCTTGCGCCGTCCTGTCACGAACCGTAAAGGCCGCGGCTCGGCGAGGGCGGGCGCGTCGAGATTGGCGAGCAGGACTGAGGCGGCTTCGTCTTCCGACAGAAACTCTGAGCAGAACACATAGCCGTTGCCGGTGCGGTGCTGCAGTGGAATGCGCCATTGCCAGCCGGCTTCGCGGGCGGTGGAGCGGGTATAGGGGGTGAACTCCCCTGCCCGGCCGCAAGGGACCGCCACGGCCCGGTCGCAGGGCAGGAGATGCCGCCAGTCCTCATAGCCAGCCTTGAGGGTTTGTTCGATGAGAAGGCCGCGAAAGCCGGAGCAATCCACGAAGAAATCGCCTTCGACCGTCTCGCCCCGTTCGGTCAGGACATGGGTAACAAAGCCGCTTTCGCCGTCGACGCCGACATCGACGATTTTGCCCTCGACCCGCAGAACCCCCCGAGCCTCGGCGTAGCGCCTCAGGAACTGCGCATAGAGCCCGGCGTCGAAATGATAGGCGTAGTCGAGCGTGCTCTGGATCATCCGCGGGTCGCGCGCTGGCGGAGAAAACCGTCCCGCCTTCGCCGCGCCCCACGCCATCGAGTAGTCGTCGATGACTTCCTTGGCGCCTTCGGCGCGGGCCTTCAACCAGTGCTGATGAAGAGGGATGGGGTCAAAATCGACGCCATAGCGGCCGAAGGGATGGAAGTACCGCGCCCCCAAGGCGCCCCAATTGACGAATTCGATGCCGAGTTTGAAGGAGCCCTGAGTGGCCTTCACGAAATCGGCCTCGGCGATGCCGAGGCTCTGGTTGAAGCGCTGGATTGGGGGGATGGTCGCCTCCCCGACGCCGACGGTGCCGATCTCGTCGCTTTCCACAAGGCTGATGGCGCAGCCCCCCTGGGTGGCGTCGGCCAGCGCCGCCGCCGCCATCCAGCCAGCCGATCCCCCGCCCACGATCACGATCCGTCGGATCCGGCGGTCGCCCCTGATATGACGTTCGTCTGCGCGCATCGCCATCGCCTCCCCCTTCCGGCTTTCGTCCGCATGCGGCGCAAAGGCTTCTGCGCCAAACCCTTGTGGCCTGTGAGCTTGCTTGCATATTGCTTGAAAGCGCTGGTCTCAACAAGCAGGCCCAGAGCCATTAGCAGGCCTATAGCCCAGACCCAGAGCCCAGACCCAGAGCCAAGACCCAGAGCCAAGACCCAGAGCCAAAACCCAGAGCCAAAACCCAGAGCCCAGACCCAGAGCCCAGAGCCAAAGCCTCCAGAAAGCGACGGCCCCCAAGCCAAGCGACCCAAAACCCCACAACCCCAAAACCGAAAAGCAACGGCCCCAAAACCAATAGCCTCAAGAGCATAACCCAGAGGGCGCATCCCTTTGATTGAAGACGCTGTTCAAAACCCCGCCTCAAGCCCTGCTGCGTCTCCTTCTGAGGCGTCGCCGCTCAAAAAGGCTTTGCCCTTGATCACCGGCGCGGTCCTTGTGGGCTTGGCGCTGATCTATGTCTCGATCTGGACCTTTGCGGATCTGTCGCCGGAGACTTTGGCTCAGATCTGGTATTTTCCCTCGATCGGGGTTTTTGGGGCGATCATCGCCAACACCTCGGGCACTGGCGGTGGGGTCGTTTATGTGCCTGTCTTCAACGTCCTGCGTCATGAGGGCATTATTGATCTGAGCCGGGAGCAGATCGTGGCGTCAGGCTTCGCCATTCAGTGTTTCGGCATGACTATGGGCGCGCTGACCTGGACCAATAATCTCTACAAGACGCCTGTCCCGCAGACGGGCGTGCGGGAGCGCGATTTCTGGCTGATCGTGGCCCTGGTCATGGCGATCAGCGGGCCGATCATGCTGGCGACCCAACGCCTGACCGAATTCAATCCCCGCGATGTGCTGTTATGGTTCAAGGGCTTTTCGGTCCTTTTAGGGATCACGCTGATCCTTACCACCTGGACGGTCAATCGCACCCGCCCCGCCCGCACAGAGCTCGCGCCGATCGATATGGCGGTCCTTATCGCCTTGTCGATCCTGGGCGGGTTTGTGACCGCCTTGTTCTCGGTGGGTATTGGCGAGCTTGTCGCGATTTATCTGTTCATCCGGCACTATCCGCTCAACACCTGCACAGCCACTGCGGTGATCATCTCCTCCATGACCGTGCTGATCGGCACGCCCTATCATGTGGAGAAGGGGACGGTGCCCTGGGAAGTGGTGGCCTTGGCGGCCCCAGGGGCGATCCTGGGCGGGTTTTTGGCCCGCCGCATCGCCCATTGGCTGGGGGCCAACAGGCTTAAATCTCTCGATGGGGCCTGGATTGTCCTTTCCGGACTTTATCTGATCGCGCTTAATGTCTGATCTTTTTCCCCAGAGCGCGAGCTCTTATCAAAGAGGAAGCCTGAAGCTTATGCGTGACAAGCGCCATCAAGAACGACCTGCCGGTCCTGGATGCTGCGCTTGCGCGTCTTGAAGCCCGGGTTGGTGGATGATCCCGGGGCGGATTAATCTGATAGCGAATGGCGAATTCGCCGACATGGGCTTACACCCGCAGCGCCTCCCGCCTGCGCGGTCGCTTGTTGGGAGGTCGTCCCCCTCCCGCCCGACAAAACCTCTGACAACCCGCTGTCTGGGCGCGAGACAGCCCATCAGGCAGTCCAGCGGGTTGATAGCTCTGCGCGTTTCAATCGGGCATTCCCGGATCAGATTTTAAGACTGGGACTTTGGAACGAACCTGACGCCTGGCAGTCCATCGAAATGCGCATCACACGTCAAAACTTCAGCGCCGTGCTCCAATGCTGTCGCGTAGATGATGGAGTCGGCGGTGGCGAGCTTGTGCCTGGTGCACATCTCGGCGGCCAAGAGCGCGATTTTTGTGTCGAGCGGCGCCACCGCACACATCTGGGTGAAGGCGATAACCTGATCGGCTTTTTCCTCTCCCGCCTCACGGGTAAGCCATTTAACAAGTTCAAGCTGAACAATTGTCGGCACAAGCCAAGCTTCGCGATCGGGAATAAATCTCTCGACCGCCACGCCGGTCCGTGAACCGATCAACCACTCTATCCATGCGGACGTGTCGACCAGAAGCATCAGAAGCGATCTTCACGGTCGCGATAATCCTCCGGCCGTGAGCCCTTTGCGATACCTGCAAGCTCTGCGCGCTTCGGCACGGGGACCAGCAACACACCTGTTCCTTTCGGAATAAAGGCGAATTCCTGTCCCGCCTTCCAATGGCGCGCCGTGCGCACCGCCTTAGGAATTGAGATCTGGAACTTTGCGGACAAAGTGGCGGTGTCAGACACGATATTACCTTTTCTCAATCGATCGCTATTCGGTAAGAAATTATCATAACTCATGCGGCGGCGGAAGCCTCCATCACACACAGCCTCTATCACCCAAAGTCCAGATGGCGGGTCGTCACGCCCGACCCATGGGGCCCCAAAACCCCGGAACCGGGGTGGGCGCCAATTTGTCGGAATGGGTGGGCGTCAATTAATCGGAATGCCCTGGCGCCTGTTCCTCGGAATGGTGGGCGCTTTCACGTCGGAATCGGCATGCTCGGCGCCGTTTGCGGGGTTCGCGGGCGCCCTGCAATCGATCCGGCCTGCAATCGATCCGGCCTGCAATCGATCCGGGGGATCGATTGAGCCCGCGAACGTGTGGATCGGCGTCCAAAAGGGACCCCGGTTACCTCTTTCAGAGCAGGCTGTCCGTTTGGCGATTTGTCAGACGGCGAGACGGGGATGCTGGTTTTAGAGACGGTGCTGAGGATCCGGCGCGAGCACGCAGCCGGCAAGGCGATCAAGGCGATTGCACCCTCTGTCAGGGAAGTTGTCGCCTGCTGTGATATAGGAATTGGATTCTGAGGCGGGCGACAACTTCCCTGACAGAGGGGGCAGGCCCATCTCCCCCAGCCGCAAACAATCAGCTCGGACCTTGGACTTCGATGATCGCGATGTCGCTGGCGGGCCGCACTGACACCAACGGATGGGACGCGGCCTTTCGCCTCGACCCCCAAAGCGTATGATCTTGTGGTTCGATTGTCCGCCAGGGATCAAGAAGCATGAGTTGGAGCAACGCCCCTTGGCGATGATGGAGATTCTGTTCTTGTCGGGCCTTGGCGCAGGGCTTGGCGCTGCGGCCCTCATCGACGCCAGAACCCAGCGCATCCCCGATGCGGTCAATATCTGCCTGGCAGCCTTGGGATTGGCCCTTGCTCTTCTCGAGGAGCGAGGGCTTGAGGCGCTGTTGGGCGGGGCCTTCGGCTATGGGATGATTTGGGGCGTGAACGCGCTATACCGCGCCCGCCGTGGCCGCGACGGCATAGGCATGGGCGATGCGAAGCTTTTGGCTGCGGGCGGGGTTTGGGTCGGCTGGTTCGGGGTGCCTTTTGTGGTTCTGATCGCCTCCAGCGTCGCCATCGCCGTGATCGCTGTGAGGCGGTTGCAAGGCCATCGCATCGGTCCAACGGACCGTATCGCTTTCGGCCCCGCCCTCGCCTTTGGTGTGTTTGCGGTCGCTCTGGTCATCCGCCTGGCCGAAGCGGTGTAGGACGGCCGGACCGACAAGCAACGCTGTCGACCCAGGCGGACACCGATTGATCTCATGAGACCGCCTCGCGTCCCGCCGCAAGCAAGAGGCAAAAGCACCGACCGCCAGGGCGGCACTCTCAGACTGGGACGATTGAAACGCGGGGGCGCTTTGAATGCTCTGGGATCGATCCCATGCTTTTGTTGGAAGCTGTGATGCTATCTGTTTGCATAAATTTGATTTTTGACTAGGCTCTGTTCGGGGCTTATTTCGGGGCATGTGGGCATGAGGGGATTCACCAGCATCGGCCTCGCCAGTTGTGCGGGCCTTTTGTGTTTTGGCCTGTTCGCTCCTGCGATCGCCGGTCCTAACCTCGCCCAACGTCTGATTTGCCAGCTTGAGGCTTCTTCTGGCTCCCCAGAGCCTGAGATCAGCGTCGACGACATTGGGTTGCAGGCGGATGGCGAGCGGCTCCTCCTTGCCGGCCGCCTCGCTGAGGCCCAGGCGGGCTTTGAAGCAGCCAGGGACGCAGCGCTGGCGCAGAATGACAACGCCCGGCTCGGGGCCGCCCTTGACGGTCTCGGCCTTGTGGCGGCGGCCCGCGGGAGGCGGGTCTTGGCCGATCGTCTGCATCGTCAGGCCGCCGAAGCCTTCGTCCGTGCTGGCGATAGCTTGGGAGAGGCCCGCGCTCATTATAATCGGGGTCTTTCCACCCTGCAGGGCGTACGCTCTTTGTCATGGCTGGAGGCAGCCCGCAGCGGCGGCGCCCCTGACGATGAGGGGGGGACGGCCCTCTTCGCCATGGCGAGCGAGCATTTTCTGTCCGCCGGGGCTTTGGCGCTGGCCGCGGGCGACGCCGCGTTCGCCGCGACCGCTTATGCAGCGTCCGCCCGGGCGCAGGCGCGCTCACCGGAAGCCTTGGGCGCGGGCTCTCCTGCCCAAAGCGCTCTGGACGCTGCCCGTCTTTTGCCCGATCCGGAGGAACGCGCCAACGCCCTGCTTTCAACCCTTGATGCCGCCCTGACGGCGGATCTGTTCGCCGACGACACGCGCATCCATCGGGTCGTGGAGGCGGCCATGGCGGAGGCGATCGCCGCCGCCGACGCGACCAGCGACCGCGAGCTCCAGGCCCTCGCGCGCGGTTTTGCGGCGCGCGCTTACGGGGTGGCGGGGCGCCAGGAAGAAGCAAGGATCATGTCCGAGCGGGCTGCGTTTCTCGCCGCCGCTGGCGAGCGTCGCGAGGCTTCGGCTTTGTGGCTGGGCCAGGCGGCCGCCTATGCCGAGGTCAGCGGCGCCCATGATCTCGCGCGAAGGCGTTATGCAGAGGCGGTGGCGGTGATCGTCCGGCGCCGCGACAGCCTCATTCCTGATGAAACAAGAGCCGGTGAAGCAGGACTTCAGGCGGAGCTCATGCCTCTTCTGGCGGCGCAAGCGGATTTTCTGTTGCGGCGGGCGCCAGTTGACGCGGGGTTCGAACGGTCGGGCCTTGTGGAGGAGGCGCGCCAATCGATCGAGCTTGCCCGCTCCATTGAGATCGAGAGTTTTGTCGGCGACCCCTGTGTCAGGCGCGGGATTTCGTCCGATCTCTCCGACCTGCCCGCCGATGCAGCGGTTCTTTATCCCGTCACCATCGGCGAGGAAGCTTTTGTTCTTCTGGGCACGCGCGACGGCGCAACGCTGCAGCGCTCTGAGGTTTCCGCCCAGGCGCTGCAGGATGCGGCGGCCCGGCTGCGGCGCGCTTTCTCGCCAAGCACCTTGTCCAATGACTACGAGGCCGATGCGCAGCTGCTTTATGCAGGGGTCATGGCTCCGGTCGAGGGTCTTCTGAGGCGCAACGGCCTGTCCACTGTCTTATATGCGCCCGTGGGCGCTTTGAGGGATGCGCCCCTCGCCGCTTTCTTGTCGCCTGAGGGGCGCTTTGTGGCCCAGGATTTCGCGGTGGCCACGGTGCTCAGCCTATCCCTGATCGATCCCATCGAGCCGGCGGAGCGGCCCTATCAGGCCCTCGCCGCGGGCATTTCAGACGCGGTCGATGACTTCGAGCCGCTGCCTGCGGTCAGAGCAGAACTCGAAGCCGTTCGTTCGAGCGTTCGCTCCCAGACATTGCTCAATGAGCGCTTCAACCGGGAGACCCTTGAGCAGGGCCTGTCTTCGGATCGACTGAATATCGTCCACCTGGCCACTCATGGGTCTTTCGGAGGGAATTTCCGGCAGAGCTTTGTCCTAGGCCATGAGGGGCCAATCTATCTTGACGAGCTTAATCAGCTTGTCGCGCGCGCGCGCATCAGGGACGCTGCGATCAATCTGTTGACCCTGAGCGCCTGTGAAACGGCCGCCGGCGACGACCGCGCGGTCATGGGCCTGGCGGGGGCGGCTTTTGCCTCGGGCGCAGATACTGTGATCGGCGCGCTTTGGCAGGTCAGCGACGAGTCCACTGCGCAGCTTTTTGGCGACTTCTATGCCGATATGGCGGCGCGTCAGGCGTCTGGCGCCCCTCGCAACAAAGCCTGGTCCCTTGCTGAGGCCCAGCGGCGCGCCATCGCGGAAGGCCGCCACCCGTTTGAATGGTCTGGCTTCGTTTTGATTGGAAAATGGCGATGAGCAATCCTGTTGGCATGCCGGGGGCCAGAACCAAGAACCGGCTGATCACTCTTTTCGCCTCCGCATCGATCTTCGCCTTGAGCGTGGGCGCGGCGCGCGCGCAGGTTATTGTCGATGGGAGCCTGGTCGCCAGACAGACCCTTCAGGGGCCTGACTATGAAATCGTGGCGGGCGTTCACGGGCAGGTCCGCGGAGGCGACGCCACCGGGGCCAATGCAACGGCGTTTTTCAGCTTCGAGGCGTTCAGTCTAGGGACAGGCGAAAGCGCCACGTTTAGAACCAATCCGCAGATTCCCGGCCAGACCATCCTCCATTGGATCAGCAGGGTCACGGGGCCCGGGGCCTCGGTGATTCAAGGCCGAATGAATTCACCAGGCAGTGGCGTCTTTTGGTTTATCAATCCCAACGGCGTGGTCTTTGGTCCCGGCGCGAGCATAGAGGGCATTCAGGGACCGGCCTATTTCTCGACCAGCGATCGGCTGGTGCTGCTTCAGGATTCGGGGGGATTTGGTTTCTTCTCCGCAACCGACCTGCAGTCGAGCCTGACGACAGGTTCGCCTTGGGCCTTTGGATTTCTGGGCGGCGCCCGGAATGGCGCGATTACGGTCAATGGCGCCCAGCTGAGCACAGATGGGGCGCTGACCTTTGTCGCCAATACGATCGAGATCGGCCCTGCGCAGCCCCCGACGCAGAACCAGCCTGCAACCTCTCTTTCCATCACCGGCCAGTCATTCAATCTGTTCACAGTGGGCGCAGGTCAGGATGCGCAAATCCCCTTCAATGGTTTCACGCTGATCGGACCCAACGCCCCCAACCTGACGGGGGGAACGATCCTGGTCCGCAACGCCACGATCGATGTCGTCACTCAGGCCCTCTCAAGTCTGCGGATGGTCGGCGCCGATATCGATGTGCTTGACTCCACCATTGGTCTCACCGGGGTCGCCGAACTGGAGATCGAGGCCGACACGATCCGCATCGGCAACAGCGCGATCAGGTCGCAAGCGTCCGGCCTCTCCACCAGCATGGGGG
>JAGWZH010000054.1 GCA_018971945.1 Alphaproteobacteria bacterium
GACATGTCAAGAACGCCTTGAAGAAGGGGGCGGGTAGTGACTGAGCAAAGCGGCGTGGCGTCCGCCTCATGAGCGCCTCTTGGGGGGATTTGTCTGCGCGAGGGGCGCGCCGCCGACGCGGGCCGCGCGAGGCGGCCCCTCCATGCCTTTGCCCCTCCATGCCTTTGCCCCTCAAGCGCCCTCGCATTGCGCGCAACACCCCTAGACGCTAAACCCCGCCCCACATTCGATACCCACCGCCCAAACGAAGGAGCGCCCATGGCCCGCAAGAAGATCGCCCTCATCGGTTCCGGCATGATCGGGGGGACGCTCGCCCACATCTGCGCCCGCGAAGAATTGGGCGATGTGGTCCTCTTCGACATCGCCGAAGGCGCCCCGCAAGGCAAAGGGCTCGACATTGCTGAATCGACGCCTGTCTTCAAAACCGACGTCGCCCTTTCCGGTTCAAACCACTACGAGGCCATCGCTGGCGCCGACGTCTGCATCGTCACAGCCGGCGTCCCTCGAAAACCGGGCATGAGCCGCGACGACCTGATTGGCATTAATCTCGGGGTTATGAAAGCGGTGGGGCAGGGGATCCGCCAATACGCTCCGAACGCTTTCGTCATCTGCATCACCAATCCCCTTGACGCGATGGTCTGGGCCCTGCGCCAATTCTCCGGTTTGCCCAATCACAAAGTTGTCGGCATGGCTGGGGTATTGGACAGCGCGCGCTTTGCTTATTTCCTGGCGGAAAAGACCGGCGTTTCGGCCCGCGACATCGTCGCCTGGACCCTCGGCGGGCACGGCGACGACATGGTTCCGATGGTACGGTACTCTACCATTGGCGGTCTGCCGCTCCCGACCTGCGTCGAGCTGGGCTGGTTCACCCAAGCCGAGCTGGACGCCATGGTCGAGCGCACCCGCAAAGGCGGCGGCGAAATCGTGGGCCTCCTGAAGACGGGCTCGGCCTTCTACGCCCCTGCCGAAAGCGCCATCGCCATGGCCGCGTCCTATCTGAAAGACCAGAAGCGCGTATTGCCCTGCGCGGCCCATCTCTCGGGCCAATACGGCCTCAACGACATTTATGTTGGCGTTCCGGTGAAGATCGGCGCTGGAGGCGTCGAACAAATCATCGAATTCCCGATGGACGAGGGCGAAAAGGCGATGTTCGCCAAGTCCGTGGAAAGCGTCCGTGGCCTGGTGGAGGCATGCAAAGCGCTGGATCCGAGCGTGGCGACGCCGGCGTTCTGATCAGACCGCGTTCTGATCACACGGCGTTGGAGCCGCGGCCCCCGGGGGCCGCGGCTCTTTTCACGCCTCGCTGAGCAGCCGCGCCCGTTCCGCCAGCCTTGCGTTCCGCCAGCCTTGCGCCCCGCCAGCCTTGCGCCCCGCGCCGCCGCGCGACGCTAGCGCGCCTCTTCTGGGACCAGCGTGTCGTCTTCTGCCAAAGCGGGCGTGAGCCAGAAGCGATCGGTCGCCGTCGCATTCAATTTTTGGGACAAAGAGACGGCGTCGTCCAAGATCAGCTCAAACGGCGTGATCCACATTGCGACGGCCCGGATGGCCTGAAGGCAGAGCCTCACCAGGGGGCGAGCGATGAATTTGCGCCGACACAGAGCCGCGTCAGAACAGGCGCGACTTCCCGCTCAAAGCGGAAAGGGGCGCCCAGATCGCCCCGATCGGTCAAGGCCCGGGCTAGAGCAGAACCGGGGCCAAGCCGCTCAAGCCCCAAAGCCAAGTCTGCGTTGCGGTCGCGCTTTTCGCAAGCCTTGCGCGCAAGCGCCATGGCGTCAAATAGACCCGGCCCGTTCGCCGCCCGCAGCTTGGCCAAGCGTTGCCAGACGCTCGCTTGAGCGGCTTAAGGGTGCGCTATTGTCGGAGCGCCAACCAATAAACCGACCGCCAAGATAGATAATGGCGAAAGCGTCATAAGAACCCCCTGGGCTGACCCCAGGGCTGAACATCAGGGCGCCGTCACAAAAAGCAGCGCGCGACATAGGAGATGACGAGGCGGATCAGAAAGCCTTAGCTAGACGGCATGCGAAAAGAACCGATCCACCCCCTCGGCCCCACCCTCCAAACCGCCCGCCTCATCCTGCGGCCGCCAGTACCGGAGGACGTCGAGCCTTGGGCGGTCATGATGGCGGATGAACAGACCGCCCGTTTCATCGGCGGCGTCATGCCCCCAAGCGTCGTCTGGCGGTCTTTGCGCACCATGATCGGCTGCTGGGCCGCCGACGGCTTCGGCATGTTCAGCGTCATCGAGAGAGAGACCGGCCGCTGGCTCGGTCGCTTGGGCCCCTGGTATCCCGGCGGCTGGCCGGCGCCCGAGATCGGCTACGGGCTCATCAAGGAGGCCACGGGCAAGGGCTTCGCCACCGAAGGCGCCCGCGCCGCCGGAGACTGGGCCGTCGAAGCCCTCGGCTGGACCGAGATCAACCACTGCATCCACCCGCGCAACCATCCGAGCCAGCATGTCGCAGCCCGTCTGGGGGCCGTGAACAAGGGGCCGGTTCAAATGCCCGCCCCCTATGAAGGCGAACCCGTGGACCTCTGGGGCCAAACCGCAACGGAGTGGAAGAGGAGGGGGCGCTAAGCCCGCCCGCGCACGAGCCAAACCGCCGCCGTGAAAGTTACCCCCTCCGGCCCGGCGTGCTGCTCTATCAGAGCGCGCAGCGCCGGCATCGCCTTCGGCACAGCCTCCGGCTGCTCTCGCAACAGCCGCCCCAACGGCCCGATCTTGAGCATCAGCGACAGGGCGTCCTCTACATCCACTCCCACCCGATAGGGGAGGGAGAGGGGCTCAAGGGTCACCTCCCGCCAACCCGCGCCGACCAGAATCTGCTTCGTCCGCTCCGGATCGGCGAAAGCAAACGGCCCCGGCGCATAAGGATCCAAGGCTTCGGGCGGGGTCGTCAGATGCGGCAGAGCCGCCGCCAAAGGCTCTCGCGCCCAGTCGTTCTCAAGCATCGTGCGCCAGCAGACGAACGCCATGCGGCCCAAGGGCGCCATCGCCCCGCGCAAATGCGCGAAAGCGGCTGTCGGATCAGCGAAGAACATGACCCCGAACCGCGAGAACAAGGCGTCGAACGGACCGGGCAGAGGATCAGCGCCAGCGTCCGCTTCGAGATAGGAAGGCGCCCCGCCAGCGGTCCGCGCCGCCTTTAACAGCGGGGCTGACACGTCAGCCCCGACGACCTCGGCGCCCAACGCCGCCAGCGTCCTGCTTGTGAAGCCGGCGCCGCATCCAACGTCCAACACCCTTTCCCCACGCAGCGGCCGAAGCGCTGCGATCGCGGCATCCCCGATGGGAGCCAGCATGGCGTCGAGGCGACCTGCTTCTTTCGCCCAGGTCTCGCCCGCTTCGGAATTCCAGTACGCGCGCTGATCCATGCGTTGGCCGATCCGTGTTGAGCCGCTAAGACAATAGCTTTGTCCGAGATTGAACACGAGAGGGTGTCTCATGCGCAGAGCGGCGGCGGCTTTGGCGATAGCGGCTTTGGCGGGGGTAGGCGCGGGCGTCGCCTGGGCGCAGCAGGGGCCTCCGCCTCCCACCCCGATCCCGGTCGAAACTCTGGCCGTGGCCGAGCGCCTGCGTGATCAGGCCCTCGAACAGGACGAAGCCTATGAGATCGTCGAAGATCTGACCACCCGTGTCGGCCCGAGGCTCGCCGGATCCGAAGCCGAGCAGCGCGCCATCGCCTGGGCCGTGGCCATGCTCCGGGAGCGCGGCTTTGAAAATGTGCGCGCCGAGCCTTTCACGATCCCGTTCTGGATGCGCCTCTATGATCGCGGGCAGGTCTTGGGACCCAACGCCCAGCCTCTCGTGATGACGGCTTTGGCCGGCAGCCCTTCAACGCCGGAGGGCGGCCTTGAGGGCGAGCTTGTCCGGTTTGAAAGCCTCGCCGCCCTTGAGGCCGCAACGGCCGAAGACATCGCCGGCCGCATCGTCTTCATCGACGAGCCCACCATCGCCACCATGGATGGGTCCGGCTATGGCATGGCGGTCCGCCGCCGAGGTCTCTGCGCCCCCTTGGCCCAGGCCCGCGGCGCCAGCGCCTGCGTCATCCGCTCCGTCGGCACCCACAACCACCGCTTCGCCCACCAAGGCGGCCGCCCCCGCCAGGCTGACGGCGCAAACCTGCCGGCCGCCGCCGTCTCCCCATCAGACGCCGACCAGCTGACACGCCTTATGGCTTTGGGTCCTGTGCGCATCCGGCTGGAGATCAATGTCGCCATGAGCGAGGACGCGCCCAGCGCCAATGTCGTTGGCGAGATCATAGGCCGGGAGCGGCCTGACGAGATCGTCCTCATCGGCGCCCATCTCGACAGCTGGGACCAAGGAACGGGCGCCCTTGACGATGGGGCAGGGGTAGGCGTCGTCACCGCCGCTGCGGAACTTATTGGCCGGCTTCCTCGCCGTGATCGGCCTGCCCGGACCATCCGAGTGGTCCTTTTCGGCGCGGAGGAGACGGGCATTTGGGGGGCCCGCGCCTATGCTGCGGCCCACGCCGCGGGCTTGGCCAACCATATCATCGCCGCAGAGAGCGATTTCGGCGCCCGTCGTATCTGGCGGATCCAGACCCGCTTTGGCGAAGGCGCCATCAGCCACGGCCGGGCGCTCCAAGCCGCTCTGCAAAGCCTTGGGATCACCCAAGGCTCCAACACCGCCAATGGCGGTCCGGACTTGGCCCCTTTGCGCGAAGCCGGCGTCCCCGTGGTTGATCTGACCCAAAACGGCATCGACTATTTCAACTACCATCACACCCCTGACGACACCCTCGACCGGATCGATCCGATGGAGCTCCGCCAAAACGTCGCCGCCTACGCGATGTTCGCTTATCTGGCGGCGGAAACTGGTTGGGATTTTCGCGCCCTTCGCGCGGCCTCATCGACAGCCGAAGCGCCCTGATGCGCCGTTGGCCGCCGTGGATCCTTGCGGCCTTCGCCGCACTAGCTTTGGTGTGGGCCATCGCCTCCTTTGTCGGGCCGGCGCCGCCCAAACGCGTCGTCATCGCTGGCGGCGCCCCCGGGGGGGGCTATGCCGCCGCGGCGGAGGAACTGGCCCAGGGCCTCCGCGAAGTCGGCGTCGAGGTGGAGATCATCGCCACTGCGGGCAGCGCGGAAAACCTCGCCCGCCTTGCCGCCGCCGACGACACCCGCGTCGACGTCGCCCTCGTGCAATCAGGTCTCTCTCGCGAGGTCGAGGGCGTGCAGGCGCTTGGCGCGTTGTTCTCCGAACCGATCTGGATTTTCGCCCGCCGCACCGCCGATGGCCCAGACATGCAGGCGCTAGAAGGCCTCGCCGTCGCCGCGGGACCGCCAGGGTCAGGAGCCCGATCCCTCGCTGAAACGCTTCTCGCCGACAACGGGCTAGGCGCAGGAGACTTGACCCTTGAACCCATCGGCGGTCGCGACGCCGTGGCCGCCGTCCGCGCGGGCAGGGTGGACGCAGCTTTTGTCGTTGCTTCCCCTCAAGCCGGATGGGTTCAAGAGTTCACAGCCGATCCGACCCTGGCGCTCATCCCGTTCGACCGCGCCCCCGCTTACGAGCGGCGCGCGCCCTATCTCTCCGCCGTCACGCTCCGCCGCGGCGTTCTGGACCCTGCCGCGGACCGTCCCCGTCAGGACGTGCCCCTTCTTGCCGCCTCCGCGCAGTTGGCGGTGCGGTCTGAACTGCACCCCGCCATTCAAAGCGTGCTTTTGCAGACCGCCGAAGAACGCTTCAGCCGCGGCGATGTTCTGAGCGCCCCTGGAACCTATCCCAACCCCCACGGCGTGGACTTGCCCCTCTCAGAGGAAGCTGTCCGCTTCCACCAGACCGGCCCAAGCACCCTCCGCCGCTATCTCCCTTATTGGGCGGCGAACCTTGTCGAGCGGGCGGGGATCGTCATCATCCCAG
Organism: Alphaproteobacteria bacterium; assembly: GCA_018971945.1. GTDB lineage: Bacteria > Pseudomonadota > Alphaproteobacteria > Caulobacterales > Aquidulcibacteraceae > REEB509. The sequence goes on from JAGWZH010000054.1 coordinate 5,885, forward strand.
CTTTGCTCCTGCTCTCGCCCCTGATCCGGTCTGCGCCGCCGGTTTATCGCTGGCGCATCCGCCGCCGGGTTTATCTTTGGTATCGCGATCTCAAGGACCTCGAAGGCCGCGCCCGCGCCGCAAAAACCGATATGGACATCGCCCATGTCCGCGCCGGCTTCGCCGCCCTCCAGCAAGAGGTGGGCCGCATCGCAGTCCCCGAAAGCTACACCGATGAACTCTACCGCCTGCGCGAACATATCGCCTTTGTCGAAGCCCAAACCCTCGGCGCGAAGTCCTGAAGCTTTGCAAAACCGTCGCCCTCCGCCGTTAAACGCGAAACACCTGATCCAGAAGGACAATCCAATGCGGGCTGCAATCCTCGCTTCCCTCACAGCCATCGTCCTCTGGGGCTGCGCCAGTCCGCAAAGCGCGCAGACAGCGACCAGCACCCCAGACGCCGCCGCTACCGACAGCATCTTCTACAATTTCCCGTCAGCGCCCCGATCGCCCGCGCTGCCGACGGGCGTGGTTTCCGCCGTTGTCGTCGCCTCCTGCCTCAACGAGGAACGTCCCCAGCCGACACTCCAGCTGATGGCGGCGCAGCCGGCGGACCTTGCGATCCTTTTGGGCGACAATGTCTATGGCTCCTGGACGGCGGAAGATCCGGTCCTGTCCGATCTCCGCAGCGCCTATTGGCAGCAGTCCCGCAAGACCGAGTTCCGTGCGCTCGTCTCCGCCCGTCCCACCCTCGCGGTGTGGGACGATCATGATTTCGGCGTCAATGATGGGGGAGGGGAGACCTTCGCCCAACGCGAATTGGCCCGTCGCATGTTTACACGGTTCTGGAACATGGGCGAGGACAGCCCGCAAAACCATCCCGACGGCGTCTATGGGTCCTACGCCTTTGGTCCCGACGGCCGGCGGCTGCAGGTCATCGTGCTTGATACGCGTTTCAACCGCAGCCCTTTGCGCCCGACCGACGCGCGCAACGCTCCGGGCCGTGAGCGCTGGATCCCCGATGACAGTCCCCAAGCAGCCATGCTTGGCGCCGCGCAGTGGGCCTGGCTCGAACGCCAGCTCCGCCAGCCTGCCGATCTGCGCCTCGTCGTCTCCTCGATCCAGATCGTCGCAGAAGGCCATGGCTGGGAACGTTGGGGTAATTTTCCCCGCGAGCAGCAGCGCTTCTATGACCTCATCGCCGAAACCGGCGCCCGCGGCGTGTTCGTCGTTTCTGGCGACCGCCACTACGCATCGGTGAACCGGACGCCTCCCGGCCGCACGTCCTATCCGCTCTATGACTTCACCGCTTCGTCGATCAATATGCCCTGGAGCGCTGGCGACAGCGAAACCCTGCCCACGATGATCACTCCGGCCTACACGCAGGAAAACTATGGGGTTGTGCGCATCGATTGGGCTGGCCGCAGCCTCGCCTTCGAACTGCGCGACCGCGATGACGCCGTTGTTTTCTCCCAGCCAGTGGCTTTCTCCGAAATCGGTCTTTAACCAGGCCCACGAACCGCGCTAAGGCGGGCGCGTCTCATGCACAGCCTGCGCACCGTTTCCGTCCTCATCGCCGCGGTAGTGATCGTTCAGCTGGCGCAGTCGGCGCTCGCGGTGCACATCCCCTTGGCGATGAGCGCGGATGCGCTTCCCGTCTATGCCCTTGGTCTTGTGGCCGCGGCTTATTCCTCAGGTTTCATGGCCGGCGCCTGGGTCGGGCCGCGTTTACTCGCCAGGGTCGGTCATATCCGTGTCTTCGCCGCGTCCGCTGCGATAGCCGCCGCCGGCGCTCTGGCGCTGCATTGGGCTGATCTCACCACGGTCTGGATGCTGGTTCGTGTCGCCATGGGCTGGTCCATCGCTCTGATGTTCGCCGCTTCGGAGAGCTGGATGAATGCGGCCTTGCCTCGTGCGGAGCGCGGCTCGGTGATCGGCGTTTATATGGTCTGCACCAAGGCCGCCTTGGCCGCAGGGGCCTTCCTCATCGTCCCCTATGCCGGCGCAGACCCAGAGCCTGTGATGATCGCGGCGGCCTTTTTGGCTCTGGCCATGGTTCCTGTCTGCTTCACCACGGTCGTCCCGCCGCCCGCGCCCAAGGCCGAGCCCTTGGCCCTGCGCGCCCTTTTTGAGACGGCCCCCGCAGCGGTGGTGGCTTGCTTTTTGGCTGGTCTGATCAACGGCGGGGTTCTCGCCCTCGCGCCAATCTTCGCAGCACAGATTTATGGGCCCGCCACCGCCACAAGCTTCTATGCGGCGGCTTGGATCGGCTCGCTGCTGCTGCAATGGCCCGTGGGCAAGCTCTCTGACGTGATCGACCGCCGCCTCGTTATCGCAGCCTGCGCGGGGCTTGCAGCCCTGGCGGCGGCTGGTCTGGCCTACGCGGCCGGCCGCGTCCCCTTCTGGGCCGCCGCTGGGCTCTACGCTCTCTGGGGGGCAGGGGCCTTGAGTTATTATGGCGTCGCGGTCGCCCATATGGCCGACCGCGCGTCGCAAGGCGCGATGGCGCGCGCCACGTCAGGTCTTTTATTCATCTGGGCGTCGGGTTCGATCCTGGGGCCTTTGGCGCAAGGGGTCATTGTCGATTTTATAGGCCCTGGAGGCATTTTTCTCTTTGCTGGCGCGATGCTGGCGGTCCTCGCTATCGCCATGCTCTGGCGGCGGACCGCGCGCGAACCCACGCCTCGGGCCCAAAAAGAACTGTTCCAGGACAAGCACGCCACCTCTGTCGCCGCCGCCGAGCTGAGCTATGGCGAGCGGAAGGGGGAGGCGTGAGGGGTCTATGGGGTCTATTCGCGCGCCTCGCCACCCCGCGCCCCCTGCTTGCCCAAGGGCGAACCCGCCGCTATGCAACGCCCGCGAGTTTGTCGCCACAGACGGGGCCTTCTGATGAACATCCACGAGTACCAAGGCAAGGCGATCTATCGCAAATACGGCCTGCCTGTCTCCGAAGGATACCCCGCTTTCACCCCCCAAGAAGCCATCGAGGCCGCCGCGAGGCTTGGTGGGCCTTTGTGGGTTGTGAAAAGCCAGATCCACGCCGGCGGCCGAGGCAAAGGCCGGTTCAAAGAGGCGAGGGCAGGCGAAAAGGGCGGCGTGCGCTTGGCGTTTAAGCCCGAAGACGTCGGGATTTTCGCCGAGCAGATGCTTGGCGCCACGCTTGTCACCGAACAGACAGGCCCCGCCGGCCGCGTCGTCAACCGGCTCTATATCGAAGACGGCTCCGACATTGACCGCGAACTCTATCTCTCCGCCTTGGTGGACCGCGCCCATGGCGGGGTGAGCTTTGTGGCGAGCCCAGACGGCGGCATGGACATCGAAAAGGTCGCCCACGACACCCCAGAGCGCGTCCACACCATTCCCGTGGACTTCGCCGGCGGAATCACCGAGGCCCACGGCAAAACCATCGCCCAAGTCCTGGGCTTGACCGGCCATCTTGAGGCCGAGTGCGTGGAGATCGTGAAGAAACTCTATGAGATGTTCACCAAGGAGGACATGAGCCTTCTTGAGATCAACCCGCTGATTGTCACAAAGAACCAGCACCTGAAGCTTTTGGACGCCAAGATCAGCTTCGATTCCAACGCCTCCTTCCGCCATCCCGAATGGGCCGAGATGCGCGACTTGGGCGAGGAGGACGAAAAAGAAATCGAGGCCTCAAAATATGACCTTGCCTATATCGCCCTCGACGGCGCGATCGGCTGCATGGTCAACGGCGCGGGGCTCGCAATGGCCACCATGGACATCATCAAGCTGTTCGGCGAGGAGCCGGCCAATTTCCTCGATGTCGGCGGCGGCGCCTCGGAAGAAAAAGTCACAGCGGCCTTCAAAATCATCACCGCTGACCCGAAGGTGAAGGGCATCCTGATCAATATTTTCGGCGGCATCATGAAGTGCGACGTCATCGCACGCGGCGTGCTCGCCGCGGTGAAGACCGTGGGCCTGAACGTGCCTTTGGTGGTGCGCCTGGAAGGGACCAATGTTGATGAGGGCAAGCAGATCATTCGCGAAAGCGGGCTGAACGTGATCCCCGCCGACGATCTTGAAGATGCAGCCCGCAAGATCGTGGCGGCGGTACGGGGAACCTGAAACCGACCTTCCACGCTCCTCACGGCGAGTAAACCAGAGCGCCGAGCTCTGTACCGGGGTTACGAGATCGGTTGTCCAGGCCCGCTTTCCCAGAGGCCTGGGGGGCGTATGCGCTCTGCTTGCCTCGCCCTTCCGCCGAAGGTCAGCCGCACAATCAGGCCCTGCCTGATCGGCGCTTACCGAAGGACCCAGGACCCGCAGAGCTGGACCGTGTCATGCTTGCGGGCGTTCTCAAAACATGACGGTCCAGACAAAGCGCCTCCATCCGAGCCACGCCGAAATCAGCGAGCGCTGCTAAGGCGCGGCGATCTGCACCCTGACCACAAGGGGAGCATGGTCCGATCGGCTCCACGGCCCGACACGACATCCTAAAAGCCGCACCCCCGCAGACACAAAGACATGGTCGATATGGAGACCCAGCAGGGGGTTTGCGGTTCCCCAAGTGGATACGAACGGTCCCCCGCACCGCGCCCGGCTCATCGCCGCGAGCGTGACGCCGTCAAAGGCTTTGGCGTAGGGCGTCGCGTTGAAATCCCCGATCATCAATGTCGGCCCTGAGAGCGATCGCAGATCCACCGCCGCCTCGATCGCCAAATCCCGCATCGCCCGGCCATTCTCGCTGAGGGGCGGAGCCGGATGCGCCGCCACCACCCGCAAGCCGTCGCTCTCCAGCCAAACGGCTGAGGAAGGGGAGGGCAGACCCGATTCGCCTGCGCCCCCGCAGGTCCGCGCCAGGATCAGCGTCGTGAGTCGATCGACCACGCCGGTGACCGGGGTGCGGCATTCAAATCCATCCAGCGCGCGCGCCGCGGCGTCCGCACCGCCGGCGGTCAGCTCCGTCAGCGCCACGATATCGGCGCTTTCGGCCCGCGCCAGAGCAGCGACCCGCTCTAGCGCCTGCGGCTGCGCCTGCAGATTGGCCCAGACAATAGTCACGACCGGCGCGCCCCGCTGCGCGGTGCGGGGCCCTTCCGCCGCCGCCATGGCGCCGTATACCGCGCCAGCGTTGGCCGCCAACGCCGTTGCGGTCATCAGCGTAGCCCAGCGCGAGCCTGAAAACACGCTCAAGAGCGTCAAAAGCGCCGCGGCCGCAAGCCATTGGACCCGTAAATGCGCCAGAAGCTCAAAACCGAGCCCGCGCTCAGGGAAAAAGCCTAGCAGAGAGAGGACGAGCAGACCCGCTCCGGCGGCCCCAAGGACGGCCCGAAGGACCCAAGGGCCCCTGACGATCACGCCGCGACGGCGCGCTGATAGGCAGGACGCTGTTGCAAACGCGCCCAATAATTCCCCACATCATGCGGCGCTTCCCGCATAAGGCCCAGAAGCGCGGCGAGATGAAGCGCGTAACCGACCATGACGTCCGCAGCGGTGAAATCTTCCCCGAGAAGATAGCCCGTTTCTGACAGATGAAGCTCCAACACCTTCATCCGCTCCCGGAACGTATCCTGAGCTTCAGCCGCCACTTGCCCGATCCGCCGTTCCACCGGCCGCACCAGCGTGTGCTGCGCGATCGCGCCGAGGGGCGGGGTCAGCGTGGCTTCACCCGCATGGATCCATTGCAGATAAGCAGGGTATTCCGGATCTCCGAGGGTCTTCTTGAAGGGCGCATGTCCGTAGCGTTCGGTGAGATATTGGCAGATTGCGCCGCTTTCAGTCATGCGCACGCCGCCGTCCTCGATCGCAGGCACCGCACCGAACGGATTCACCCGGAGGAACTCTTCGGCCTTGAGCGCGGCCGGATTGAAAGGCATGTGCACGATCTCGTGCGGCATCCCAATCTCCTCGGCCAGCCAAACGACGCGCAAACTCCTTGCCTGTTTGGCGTGGTAGATTTTCAGCATGAGTGGCGCTCCTTGGTCTGGCTTTTGTCATGGCGGCCCGAGACGGGGATGGCAAGGGTCGATCCGTCGCGGGGCGTACCGCCGCCTTTGCAGCGATTGTCCAAACTCTTGGAGGACCCCAATGACCAAGCCCACACATGAGCGGCCCGCGACAAGCGCCACCCCTCGAACAAGAAGGCTTCACCCCGAAGGCGGCGACAGAAGCTTCGCCGATCGCGCCGCCGATGCGGTCGCAGCGACCGTCGGCTCGTGGCGATTCATCGTTATTCAAAGCACGCTTTTGCTGGTCTGGCTGGCGTTCAACAGCGTCTCCGCCCAGCGGGTGGACCCTTATCCATTCATCTTGTTGAACCTGCTTTTGTCCTTCCAGGCCGCCTACACCGCCCCCATCATCATGATGAGCCAAAACAGGCAGTCGGAAGTCGATCGTCGCCGCAGCATTCTCGACTTTGAGATCAACAGTAAAGCAGAGCTTGAAATCGAAACGCTGCATCAAAAGATCGATCTCTTGCGAGAACAGGAAATCGCCGCGCTCACCCGGGCGGTGGACCGGCTCACGGCGCTCTTGGAGGACCAGAGATCTGGTCACTCGCGCGCGTAGGACGCCTTGCTTAAGGGGCGCGCATAAATAATCGATCTTGGGCGTTCTCCGCCGTCAAAGGCCGATTTCGTCCCGCTGGAAAGCTTCCTAGGTGTTCATCGCTTGGAAGAAATCGTCGTTGGTTTTTGACTGCCGCAATTTATCGATCAGGAATTCGATCGCATCTTGGGTGCCCATCGGCGAAAGGATGCGACGCAGCACATACATTTTCTGCATGTGCTCACGCGGGGTGATAAGTTCTTCCTTGCGCGTGCCCGACTTCAGAATATCCATCGCGGGGAAAATGCGTTTGTCCGCGACCTTCCGATCCAAAATGATTTCTGAATTGCCAGTGCCTTTGAACTCTTCAAAGATCACCTCGTCCATCCTCGACCCCGTGTCGATCAGGGCGGTAGCGATAATGGTCAAAGACCCGCCCTCCTCGAGGTTCCGCGCCGCGCCGAAAAAGCGTTTCGGTCGCTGCAGGGCGTTGGCGTCCACGCCTCCGGTCAATACTTTCCCGGAGGAGGGGACGACCGTGTTATAAGCCCGTCCCAGGCGGGTGACCGAGTCGAGCAGGATCACCACGTCATGGCCGTGTTCGGCGAGGCGCTTGGCTTTCTCGATCACCATTTCAGCCACCTGCACATGCCTTGTGGCCGGCTCGTCGAAGGTCGACGACACGACCTCGCCTTTGACCGTCCGCTGCATGTCGGTGACTTCTTCGGGTCGCTCATCGATCAAAAGCACCATCAGATAAACTTCTGGATGGTTCGCCTCGATTGACTTTGCAATGTTCTGCAACAAGACCGTTTTACCAGTGCGCGGGGGCGCCACGATCAGGGCCCGCTGGCCTTTACCGATCGGGGCCACGATGTCGATAATCCGCCCTGAGCGATCCTTGATCGTAGGATCCGGCATTTCCATCGTGAGCCGTTTGTTGGGATAAAGCGGCGTGAGATTGTCGAAATGGACCTTGTGCCGAACGCGCTCGGGGTCCTCGAAATTGATCGAGTTTACCTTCACCAGAGCGAAATAGCGCTCGCCGTCCTTCGGCGCACGGATTTGCCCATCCACAGTGTCCCCGGTCTTGAGGCCGAGCTTTCGAATTTGAGTGGGAGAAACATAAATATCGTCAGGCCCGGCCAGATAATTGGACTTCGGGCTTCTCAAAAAACCAAATCCATCTGGAAGAACTTCAATCACGCCCTGGCCGCCGATCTCAACACCGCTGTCTGCGAGTTGCTTAAGAATGGCGAACATCATGTCCTGGCTGCGCAAGGTGTTCGCATTTTCGATGCCAAGACCTTCAGCGAAAGCCAAAAGATCGGTAGGGGATTTCTTCTTCAACTCTTGCAGCGTCAGCTGAGTGAGTCCCTCCGGCAGCGCCATTGCGGCAGGAACGGCGACGTCGTCGGTTTCGATATCTGTTTGATCGGTCATGGCTTACCTGGATCGGACGACGCACGCGAAGTAAGGGCGCGGAGGACGTGGTCCGGTGCTTGGATTGGGATCGGCAGATAGAGATGGGATTGCTCGCGCGCTGCCGACGCGGACGCCTAGGCCGAGGCCCGGCCTAACCATCGCAACCATAGCTGGGCGGCCTCGTCAAGACCATAATGGGTTTATTGCGCGCCCGTGTTCACCGGGGGGCCCGGCGATGATGGCCGATCCTTAAAACGGTTTCAGAATGACAAGGATCACGATGGGAATGGCGAGAATGAACGGAACCTCGTTCAGCAGCCGCCAGGTTTTCGAACTGTACCGCCGCTCGCCCTTGGCGAGCCGCTTGCCCTGACCGACGACGAAGCCATGCAAGGCCGTCATCCCGAACAAAGCCAGGGCGAGTTTCGCCCACAGCCAGCCAGGCATGCCTCCATTGGCCTGATACTGCCAGTGCGCGAGGTAAAGACCGAAAACCCAGGACAAAATCATCGTCGGATTGAGGATGATCTTCTGCAACCGTTGAGAAGCCTCGATCATCTTGGCTTCAAGCTCGCCGCCAGGCTCCGCTTCCGTCTGATAGGCGTAAAGCCTCGGCAGCATGAGCATCCCCGCCATCCACGCTATGACGGCGAGAATGTGCAAAGCTTTCATCCACAGATAAAGATCGTCCATCGTCAGTCCTTCATCCGACCGAATCCATGGGACAAAGCCCGAAGCCTGTCGGGCATAACCGCTCGCCTGTCTCCGACGCAACGCTATGCGGCCGCCCAGCGGCGCGAACGGTCAAATCCGCCAAAGCCTCGATAAAGGCCGGTGCCGCTCCCAAAGCCGCAGCCCGCAAATAATAGGGCACGCCTTTTTCATGGGCGATCTCAGCATATTCCTCGTCAAGCTCGACCAAAGTCTCGATATGCTCTGAAACAAACGCGATTGGCGAAACGATCACGCCGATCCCGTCCGACGCCGCCCGATCGATTTCTTCCTCCGTTGAGGGACCGATCCATTCAAGCGGTCCGACCCTTGACTGGAAGCAAATCTGGAAATCCCAATCCGCAGGCAAGAGAGGTCTCACCGCCGCCACCGTTTGCTCGACCTGCCACTGATAGCTGTCGCCTTGATCGATGGTCCGCTTGGGCAAGCCGTGGGCGGAGAACAATACGCGTGGCTTGGTCGGCCGGCCCCCCTTGTGCCATGCCGCAAGAATGGCGTCGGCATGGGCTTTCGCGAAATGCGCCCCCGCCGGATAGCAGCAAAGAATTTTCGTCGGCAAAGAGGCGGCCTTGCGCCAGGCCTCCATCGCCGACCGGGTGGTCGTAGAGGAGAATTGCGGATAAAGCGGGAGCAGCACGGCTTCTGTCGCGCCCCAGTCCGCTGCCCCCCGCGCCGCGTCCGCAGCGAAGGGCTTCCAATACCGCATGGCGAGAAAGCACTTCACCTCAGCCCCTGGGATACGCCCGGCGAGCGCCCGATCCAAAGCGTCGGCCTGGGCCTGGGTCTCCGGCACGATAGGGCTGCCTCCTCCCATCTTGGCGTAGTTCTCCCGCGCAGACTTCGCCCGCGTCGTCGAGATCAAGAGAGCGATCAAGAACCTGACGGGCGCTGGCGCGGATATGATCCAACGATCATTGAAAAGATTGAATAAAAACGGCCTAACGGCCGCCTGGCCGTCCGGGCCGCCCAGATTAGACAGGATCACAGCGATGCGGCGGGTCATAGGGCCTATCGGCTCAAGCGGTGGCGAGAACAACGGCGGCGGGCGCCGCCCGGGTGAGGCCGTCAGATGTGGGGCGGATCATTGTTTCGACCACATCGCCGGGTGCGAACTCCCATGCTTGGTAAGCAGGAATTGGCTGAGCGACGATCACAGACCGGCCCGCCCCCAAGGCGATGGTCCTCACAAGCCGCCACAATGGGATACCCTCATTCATCAGCCGCGGAGGGATTGTCTCAATACGCAAAGCCGTCGCCGCCGACATGAATGACTTCCCCTTCTGTGTCGTCGATCACGTCGGACCGGCCGGTTGCGGGTGGAATATAGCGCGTCGCAGGCACGCCTGTCTCCGCATTCGTCACTGCAAACCGAACGCCAGCGGCATGTGCTTCCTGAATGGACCGCCATGTCCAGCGGCAGGCCGCCATTCGCCGATCGAGCTTGCGCTGGTCTTTAGGCGCGGCCTTTGACCAGATCAACCAAAGCAGCGAGATGCTCAGGCTTCGCCTCCGGCGTGATGCCGTGCCCGAGATTGAAGATATGGGGTCGGCCGCGAAAGCCCTCGATCACCGCCTCCGCTCCGCGCCGCAGCGCCTCTCCTCCAGCGACCAAGAGCTGGGGATCAAGATTGCCTTGAAGCGCCTGGCCAGGCCGCGCCGCAGCGCTGGCGAAAGCAGGGTCGGTCCCCGTGTCGATGCCGATGGCTTGGGCTTTTACCCGCTCTGTATAGAGTTTGAGATAGCCGCCGCAGCCGCGCGGAAAGGCGATAACTGGAACAGAAGCCCCCAAGGATGCGAGCCGCGCGATCAGAGCCTCCGTCGGCTTCAAGACGAGGCGTTCAAACAGGGCAGGGGGCAACCCCTCAGCCCAGCTTTCAAAGATCTGCACGCATTCCGCTCCGGCCTTCACCTGCTCAGCCAAGTGCCGCGCGGTGGCCTCTACAAGCACCGCCAGGAGAGCGTCCACATCCCCAGGCCTGTGATAAGCAGCCCGCCGGGCCCGGTCCTTTTCGCCCCCTTCGCCCTGCAGCATATAGGTCGCCACCGTCCACGGAGCCCCGGCGAAGCCGATCAAAGCGGTCTCCTTCGGCAACTGCGATTTGATCCGCTCAACCGTCTCATAGACAGGCGCGAGCCTCTGGAGGCTCTTTTCGACGTCTCCAAAGCGCCAAGCCCCCTCCTCGATGAGAGGATCAAGCTTTGGACCTTCCCCTTCCACAAACGAGACTGACCGCCCAAGCGCGTCCGGCACGACGAGGATGTCGGAAAACAGGATGGCCGCATCCAGCGGGAAACGCCTTAACGGCTGCATGACCGCTTCCGTCGCCAAGGCGGGCGCGTAGCAGAAATCCAAAAAATTCTTGGCCCGGCTTCGGAGCTCCCGATACTCAGGCAGATATCGTCCCGCCTGACGCATGATCCAGATGGGCGGGCGTTCCAGAACCGATCCTTCCAAGACCCGCAACAGGGGTTTCGTCATGCTTACGCCCTTCCTCTAATCCCTTTAATTGATGAACGAATGGAGTGGTTTTAGTGGTAGCGGTCCACGCAACCTTGGAAAAGCACCGCCAAAGGCCCTGACCCAAGAGGCCCGTCAGAAGTCAAGAGGACCTCTAAACCATGGTTAACAAGACCTTCAGCGATTCTGCCCGACGCAACCGATTCCTTAGACCTGTCCGGCGAGCCTGTGGATAGGCTGGGGATAATCTGCGAACGTCTCTTCAAAGGATCCAAAACCCAATTTTTCCCCGTCTTGTCCACAACGTTTTCTGCTCTTTATCCCCAATCTGCGCCTCCGCATGCGGCCCAACGACTTTGTAAGAAGACGAAGACTATGAAAAGCAATATAGGTGTTTACTTCAATGTGCATCTAGTTTCTGATTCCACAGGAGAAACATTGGCTGGCGTTATGCGGGCAAGCTGCGCCCAGTTCGACAATATATATCCAATAGAAGCGTCATATTTTCTGGTGAGATCGTCGAGGCAGCTAGAAAGAGTATTGAAAGATATTGAGAATGCTCCTGGTCCGGTAATGTACACGATCTCCTCGCTCGAACACCGCGAGAGGCTTGAGTCTTTTTGCAAGGATATCGGCGTCCCTTGTGTGGCCATTCTGGACCCCGTTCTTGATATGTTCTCAAGACATCTTGGCCTTGGCTTAAATCAAAGCGTCGGCGCGGGCCGCACTTTGGACGCTTCCTATTTCAGGCGCATCGACGCGTTGAACTACGCGATGGCGCACGACGACGGCCAAGGCGGAGTGCAGCTTAAGGACGCCGAGGTCGTTTTAATGGGGGTCAGCCGCACCTCCAAAACCCCGACCAGCGTCTATCTCGCCAATCGCGGGGTCCGCGCCGCCAATGTCCCGATCGTTCCAGGCGCGCCGCTGCCCGAGGAGCTCTTTTCTGAGAACCCCCCTTTTGTGGTGGGTCTGACCGTTTCGGTGGATCGTCTGGTGCAAATCCGTCGCAACCGCCTCATGGCGATGAACGAGAACCGCGCCTCATCCTATGCCGAGGAAGACGCGGTCCGAGAAGAAATCCGGTTCGCGCAGCGTTTGTTTGAACGGCACGGCTGGCCGGTGATCGATGTCAGTCGCCGCAGCGTAGAAGAGACCGCCGCTGCAATCCTTAATCTCCTTGCTGAACGCAACCGCTCATGACCGCGCCTCTGATCCTCGCCTCTGGCAGCGCCGTGCGCGCCCAGCTTTTGCGGGCCGCGGGTCTGGATTTCGCCATTGTCCGGCCCCCGGTCGACGAGGAGGCGATCAAGGCGAGCTTGCGCGCAGAGGGCCTGTCGGGGCGCGATCAGGCCGACGCGCTTGCCGAAGCCAAATGCCTCAGCGTAGCGGTCCGCCATCAAGGCTTCGTGATCGGCGCCGATCAAATGCTGGCGTGCGACGGTGAGCTCTTTGACAAACCTCTTAACCGCAATGCCGCCCGCGAAAGTCTCAAAAAGCTTCGGGGCCGCCCGCACCATCTTATCGGCGCGGTTTGCCTCGCCAAAGACGGCGCTGTCGTCTGGCGTCATATCGAAGCCCCGCGCCTCATGATGCGGCCCTTTTCGGACGCCTTTTTGGAGACCTATCTTGATCAGGTGGGGGAGGGGGCCACAGCCAGCGTCGGCGCCTATCAGCTGGAGGCCCTGGGTGCGCAGCTTTTTTCCAAGATCGAGGGAGATTATTTTTCAATTCTGGGCCTGCCGCTTCTGCCTCTTTTGGCGCAATTGCGCGAACACGGCCTTGTCCCTTCATGAGGATCGGGTCTCATGAGATTTCCGGCCGAACGCGAGTGTTCGCCGTTGCGGGCTCGCCGGTGACCCACTCGCTGTCGCCAGCCATGCACAATGGGTGGTATGAAGATCATGGGATTGATGCGGTCTATGTGGCCTTGCCGGTTTCGGCCCCCTTGGCCGCGGAGGCCATAGCCCACGCTTTCGCGTTAGGGATTGGGGGTCTCAATGTGACCGCCCCCCTTAAAGAGGCCGCTGCAGTGGCCGCAATCTCGCTTGACCCCGCCGCAGCCCTTCTCCAGGCGGCCAATGTTCTTGTTCCGGATGGGCAAGGCTGGCGGGGTCTAAACACCGACGCTCCTGGTTTCGTCGCAAGCCTTGATGAGGCGGCTCCCGACTGGCGCGCACGCGTCCAAACAGCCGTCGTTTTGGGCGCAGGCGGCGCGGGCCGGGCCATCGCTTTTGGTCTGCAGCAGGCGGGCGTGCCGCGCGTCCTTGCGCTCAACCGCGACCGCGCGAAGGGGCTCGCCGCCGCGCGCCGCCTCAGCATAGAGGTATGGGATTTCGAGCGTCTTCCCGAGGCTTTCGCGGCCGCTGACCTGATCGTCAACGCCACCACTCTAGGCATGGGCGCGAGCCATGCGCCGGATTGGCCCCTCTCCAAAGCCCGTTCCTCAGCAATCGTGGCCGATTCCGTTTACGCCCCTTTGCAGACGGCGCTGCTAAAAAAGGCCGAGGCTCTCGGCCTCATCGCCGTCGACGGTTTGGGGATGTTGATCCATCAGGGCGCGCTGGCTTTCGAGAACTGGCTCGGCGTCCGGCCTGACGTCCGGGCGGCGCGGGCCCGTCTTTTGACCATTTTGGCGGAGCGAAAGCCATGATCATTCTCGGGCTCACTGGGTCCATCGGCATGGGCAAAACCACGACCGCCCAGATGTTCCGCGACGCCGGCGTGCCGGTTTATGACGCCGACGCCGCCGTCCATGAGCTTTATGGTCCGCATGGCCGCGCCGTCGGTCCTGTCGCGGCGGCTTTTCCTGGGGTTATCGCCGCTGATGGGGCGGTCGACCGGTCGGCCCTCCGCACCGCGTTGGGAACCGACCCTTCGGCTTGGAGGAGGCTTGAGGAGATTGTTCATCCCCTGGTGCGCGAGAGGCAAGCCGCCTTTTTGGAGCAAGCCCGCGCCGTCCACGCTCCGGTCGTGGTCTTGGACATCCCTTTGCTTTTGGAGGGCGGCGGGGAGAAGATGGTGGACGCGGTGGTTGTGGTCTCTGCGCCAGAAGCGGTGCAGCGGGCGCGCGTGCTTGGCCGTCCTGGAATGACCGAAGCCGCCTTCAACGCCATTCTCGCCAAACAGATCCCCGACCCCGAAAAGCGTGCGCGGGCCGATTTCGTCATCAATACGGGTTTGGGCTTCGACGAGGCGCGCCGCCAGGTCAGGGCTGTGCTGGACGCTTTGGAGAAATAGGCTTATCGGGACCCCACAAGGACAGGGCCATAAGGACAGGGACCTATACGGCGTTGCGTGAAATCGTCTTTGATACCGAAACCACAGGCCGCGAAGCTGAAAACGGCGATCGGATCGTCGAAATCGGCTGCGTCGAGCTCATTAATCTGAGCCCGGTCAGCACTTTTCAACGCTATGTCAATCCCGCTGGCCGCGAGGTCCCCGAAGAAGTCGTCAAGGTCCACGGCCTCACCAATGCGTTTCTGTCCGACAAGCCGTTGTTCAAAGACCCCGATATTGTCGACGCGCTGCTGGAGTTCTTGAAGGACAGCCCCATCGTCGCCCACAACGCCGATTTTGACCGCAGATTCGTCAACGCCGAGCTTTTGCGCCTTGGCCGTCCGCCCCTGCCGCCGGAGCG
>JAGWZH010000055.1 GCA_018971945.1 Alphaproteobacteria bacterium
GCAACCGCCCGCCCTGCAACCGCCCGGATCCGCAGGCGAGACGCCCAACAAGGCCATCGCTTCGCCGCGGGAGCCCGCTTGCTGGATCCGCCAGCGAAGGCGCGCTTATGGGGCGCCGCGCCCGCGGCGAAAGCCCCGCCGCCCCTTCGTTGCTCTGGACCGGCGCGCTTTGCAGCGTCACGTGTCTTATGATCAGACACGCCACATGCGCCCGGATCGCTGCGGTCCGCGCTGGGGCGGTTCGCCAGATTGGACCAGCGGGCAGGCCCACTGCAGACCGGATCGACGCGGACAGGGCCTCTTGACGTCGGCGCGCCGTCGGCCCCATGCGGTGGGCGTTCTCATGAAAGGAAGCTGCGTCCCATGTTCGACCTCTCCGGCAAAACCGCTCTTGTGACGGGCGCCTCGGGCGGCATCGGCGCCGCGATCGCTGTGGCGTTCGCAAGGCAAGGGGCTAAGGTCGCCTTGTCGGGAACGCGCATGGAGGCGTTGGAGGCGACCCGGGAACGCATTGGGCAAGACTGCCCCATCCTGCCCTGCCGCCTGGATGACCCCGACGCCGTGGACGCTCTGGCGGGACAGGCCGAGGCGACCTTGGGAGGACGCTGCGACATCCTGGTCTCCAACGCCGGGGTCACCAAAGACGGTCTCCTCTTGCGGATGAAGGACGAGGATTGGGACAGCGTCCTCAAGATCAATCTCGAGGCCTATTTCCGTCTGTCCCGGGCTGTGCTGCGCAATCAGATGAGAAACCGCTGGGGCCGTATCATAGGCATCACGTCGGTCGTGGGCGTCACAGGCAATCCTGGCCAAGCCAACTACGCGGCCTCGAAGGCCGGCATGATCGGGTTCTCAAAGGCGCTGGCCCAAGAAGTCGCCAGCCGCAACGTCACCGTCAATTGCATCGCGCCCGGCTTTATCGCCTCTGCAATGACGGACGTTCTCCCCGAAGCCCAAAAGACTGCGCTTTTGGGCCGCATCCCTGCAGGCCGGTTGGGAACGCCTGAAGATATTGCGGCGGCTGCGGTCTATCTCGCCAGCGAGGCCGGCGCCTATGTCACCGGCCAGACGCTGCACGTGAATGGCGGCATGGCGATGATTTGATTCAGGGGAGGCGGTGGTGGCAGGACTCTCTCGCCGATCGGTCGCCAAGGGGCTCGCCGCCTTGGCTCTGCCAAACGCGGCGGAGGCTCAGGCGTCGGGCGCGCTTCGCATCGGCTTCGGCTCCTGCGCGCGGCAGACCAAAGATCAGCCCATTTGGGACGCCATCGTGGCGCAGAACCCGGATTTGTTCGTCATGCTGGGGGACGGGGTCTACGCCGACACCGCACACCCCGAGCGCATGCGAGCGGCCTATCGGCGATTGGCGGAAAAACCAGAGTTTCAGAGATTCCGCGCGGCCGTTCCCACCCTGGCGATCTGGGACGACCACGACTATGGCGCCAACGATGCAGGCGGAGACTACCCCATGAAGGAGGAGTCGCGCCGGCAATTCTGCGATTTTTGGGGGGAGCCCGCCGACAGCCCGCGTCGGACCCAGGAGGGCGGCATTTTCACCGCCATGACCCTCGGACCCCCTGGCCGTCGGGTCCAGTTGATCGCGCCGGATCTGCGCTGGAACCGGGACCCTGAAAACTCCAGCGGCGGTTGGTGGCGCATGGCCCGGCAATATATGGCGGGGCGGATTTTCCCCGACCGGGCGATCGCCGGCCCCTATCAGACCGTGGACGATCCCTCTGCGGTCAAGATGTTGGGGGCAAGCCAATGGGCGTGGCTCGAGGCGCGATTCGCAGAGCCCGCAGACCTCCGGGTGATCTGCTCAAGCCTGCAGGTCCTCTCCGAGGGCACGGGCTGGGAGGCGTGGGAGCAATTTCCAGCCGAGCGCGCGCGGCTGTTGAACCTGATCGGGGATTCTGGCGATGTGATCCTGTTGAGCGGGGACGTCCATTATGGCGAAATCTCAGCCCTTGCGCGCCCCGGCGTCGGCCCCCTTTGGGAGGCGACCTCGTCCGGCCTGACGGAGGTTTGGGCCGTGCTGCCGCCCAATGCTTTGCGGACGGCGGCCTATCGGGGACGGAATTTCGGGCTTTTGACCGTCGACTGGTCGGCCCAAAGGGTTTTGATCGAGGTCAAGGACGAAGCAGGCGTCACGCAACTGGCCGAGGCCGTGGGGTTCGGCTAGCGCGCGTCCGCGCTGCGCCCCTGTCCGACGCAAGAGCCCCTATGGCCACCGGCGCCGGGATGTGTTAGGGCCCCGCCGATGTTCAGTTCGCGCTTTGCCTTTCGGTTCGAAGCGTGCTTTGTCAAAATCTCTAACAAACCATAAGGCGAGGCGTGCATGTCTGACGTGTTTGACCGTGTGAAATCCATCGTGATCAAGCACTTGGCCCACCTGGAAGAAACGCCGGAAAAGGTGACCGAGAAAGCCAGTTTCATCGATGATCTGGGCGCTGACAGCTTGGACAATGTTGAGCTCGTGATGGCCTTCGAAGAGGAATTCAGCATTGAAATTCCCGACGATGCGGCCGAGCACATCCAGACCGTCGGCGACGCCGTGAAGTTCATCCAGGAGAAGCTGGGCAAGTAAGCCCAGCGCTTTGTCTGCGCGCGCCGTGGCTGCGTCCCCTCCCCGCAGGGTGGTCATCACCGGGATCGGCCTCATCACGCCGCTCGCGGCGGGTCGGGATTTGTCCTGGTCGCGCCTGCTGGAAGGACGCTCAGGCGCGAACCGGATCACCCATTTTGAAGTCGAGGATCTGCCCGCGAAAGTGGGCTGCCTCGTCCCACGGGTGGACGGTCGCGGCGGCGGCGGGCCAGACATCGAAGGCTCTTTTGATCCGGACAAGACGCTGAGCGCCCGCGATCAGCGCCGCGTCGATGATTTTATTCTCTATGCGATCGCCGCTGCCGACGAGGCCGTCGCGGATTCAGGCTGGAAGCCCCAGGATGAACACGGCCGCCTGCGCACGGGCGTGATGATCGGGTCAGGCATAGGCGGTCTTTCCAGCATCGCTGACACAGCCCTGCAGCTCGAGAAGGAGGGGCCCCGCCGCATCAGCCCGTTCTTCATCCCTTCGGCCTTGATCAATCTGGCCTCCGGCCAGGTGTCGATCCGCTACGGCTTCAAGGGACCAAACCACGCGGTGGTCACAGCGTGCGCCACCGGCGCCCATGCGATCGGCGACGCAGCCCGCCTCATCGTCCGCGGCGACGCCGACGTGATGGTCGCGGGCGGGGCGGAGGCCTCCGTTTGCCGCATCGGCTATGCAGGGTTCTGCGCGCTGCGCGCCATGTCCACGCGCTTCAATGATGAACCGGAAAAAGCGTCCCGGCCTTATGACAAGGATCGCGACGGGTTCGTCATGGGCGAGGGCGCTGGGGTTCTCATCCTGGAGGCCTACGCGCATGCAAAAGCGCGTGGGGCCAAGATCTATGCGGAAGTGAAAGGCTATGGTCTTTCTGGGGACGCTTACCATATCACAGCGCCGAGCGAAGACGGCGACGGAGGCTATCGCGCCATGGAAGCGGCCCTGGCGGATGCGGGCCTCTCTCCCTCAGACATCGATTATCTGAACACGCACGGCACCTCCACGCCCCTCGGGGACGACATTGAACTCAAGGCCATCGAACGGCTTTTTGGCGAGGCGGCCGCCACCTTGTCGGTGTCCTCGACAAAGTCCGCGATCGGCCATCTTTTGGGCGCAGCCGGGGCGGTGGAGGCGGCCTTCTGTGCGCTCGCCATCCGCGACGGCGTCGCGCCGCCGACGCTTAATCTCGATCACCCGACAGCGGAAACCGGCATCGATCTGACGCCCAAGGTCGCCCGGAGGCGGCCGATCCGGGCAGCCTTGTCGAACTCCTTTGGATTCGGCGGCACGAACGCCGCGCTTGTGCTTGTGGCGCCGCCCCCATGACCCGTGACAAGGGTCGAAAGGGCGGGGACGCGTTGTCTGCCCTCTGGGCCCTGATGTCCTTTGCTTTTATGGGCCTGATGGCGGCCTTCGCCGCCGCCCTGCTCGCCATGACGGAAATCAATCGAGAGGGCCCAAGCACCGAGGAAAAGGTGTTTGTCGTGCCTTTAGGCGCGGGCGCGATCCAGGTGGCCAATCTTCTCCATGCAGACGCCCTGGTCCGTCATCCCCTCGCGTTCCGCGCCGCTGCGATTCTCTATGGCCGCGATCGACCGCTCCAGGCGGGAGAATATGCCGTGCAGGCAGGGGCTTCGCCCCGCGAGATCGCCCAGATGATCGCTTCGGGCGATGCGCTCCTCCACGACTTGACCATCCCTGAGGGCTGGACCACCGCGACGGCTATGGAACGCATCGCCGCAGCCACGTTCCTCACGGGCGATATGCCCGAGACCCCTCCAGAAGGCTCCATCCTCCCCGATACCTATCACGCGCCCCGGGGGATGACCCGCGCCGCTCTGGTGCAAGTCATGCGCGATGCGCACGCCGCTTTCCTCGCCGAAGCTTGGGAGGGCCGTGCGCCAGATCTGCCCATCCGGACGCCCGAGGAAGCCGTGATCCTGGCTTCGATCGTTGAAAAGGAAACCGGCATTGCGAGCGAACGCGCTGAAATCGCCGGAGTGTTCGTCAATCGGCTGCGTCGCGGGATGCGGCTCGAAAGCGACCCGACCATTATCTACGGCGTCTGCCAGTGCAACCGGCTCAGGGACGCCCAAGGACAGCCTCGCGGCATCCGCCGGTCAGAGCTCGACCGACGCACGCCCTACAACACCTATCAGATTGATGGTCTGCCCCCGGGCCCCATCGCCAACCCAGGGCGTGAGGCGATCCTGGCCGTGTTGAACCCGCCGCCCACAGACAATCTCTTCTTCGTCGCCCTCGTCCCCGGCGATCCCTCACAAGGCCATGTCTTTTCATCCAGCTATGCAGACCATAACGCGGCGGTTCAGCGCTATCGGGCCCTCGAAGCCGAGGCGGGGGACTGAACCCCGTGGCCTTCAGCAGCATGACGGGTTTCGCCCGGATCGACGGCGCAGGCGAAGGGGCGCGGTGGAGCTGGGAGGCCCGCAGCGTCAATGGTCGGGCGCTCGATGTGAAACCCAAATTGCCCTTGGGATTTGACGCTCTTGAACCGGTTTTGCGGACCGAAGCCGCCTCCCGGTTCAAACGCGGGTCGCTGCAGATCACGCTGACGGTCAAACGCGAGTGGGAGCTCGCGTCGGCCTTGCGGGTCGACACCGGCTTTATCGACATGGTCCTGAAAGCGGGCGAGCCCTATCTGGACGGAGGCCAAGTCGATCGCCCGCGCTGGGACGGTCTTCTCGCCTTGCGCGGCGCGCTGGTTCAGGGGGAGGCTTTGGCCGAGGATGGCCCCAGCCCCGCTTTGCTCGCCGCTCTCACCGCCGATCTCGGCAAGACGCTCGATCTGTTGCGCGCCGCTCGCCGGCAGGAGGGCGCGGCGCTCCGGCAAGCGATGGGCGGCCAGCTTGCCGACATCAGCCGATTGGTCCGTGAGGCAGGAGCGCAGGCGGCGCTGGCGCCCGGCGCCCTAAGGGACCGCCTTCTCAGACGGCTTGAACCGCTCCTCGCCGATGCGCCGCTTGATCCGTCGCGTCTGGCGCAGGAGGCCGCGATCCTCGCTGCGAAGGCGGACATCAGAGAAGAGCTCGACAGGCTCTCCGCGCATCTGCGGGAGGCGCAGGCCCTGCTGGACGGGACCGAGCCTGCAGGCCGGAAGCTGGACTTCTTGGTGCAGGAATTGAACCGCGAGGCCAATACCTTATGCGCGAAAGCGAGCGAGATGGCTTTGACGACGATCGGCCTCAGTCTCAAGGCCGTGATCGATCAGTTCCGGGAGCAGGCCTCCAATGTCGAATGACGCATTCCTGACCCGCGGCTTCATGCTGGTCATTTCAAGTCCCTCTGGGGCTGGGAAAACCACATTGACCCGCATGCTTCTTGAGAGCGACGCCCGGCTGACATTGTCCGTTTCGGCGACGACCCGCCCGCCGCGGGCTGGCGAAATCGACGGCAGAGACTACGTGTTTTTGTCTGCGGAGGCGTTCACGGCGCAACAGGCCGCCGGGGCTTTCCTGGAATGGGCCAATGTCTTCGGCAATCGCTACGGCACCCCGCGCGCGCCCGTCGAAGAAGCCCTGGGAGACGGACGGGACATGGTCTTCGACGTCGATTGGCAGGGCGCGCGAGCCTTGCGGGCGTCGGCGCCGGACGATGTGGTCAGCGTTTTCATACTACCCCCTTCGCTCTCGGCCTTGCAGCATCGGCTGGAGCGCCGCGCCAAGGACAGTCCAGAGGTGATCAGGGAGCGGATGGCCAAGGCAGAGGCCGAAATCAGCCACTGGGCGGAATATGACTATGTCCTCATCAATCACGATCTCGATGCGGCCTTCGCCCAGCTTGTCTCTATCGTGAAAGCCGAACGCCTGCGGCGCCCCCGGCAAACATGGCTCTCCGCTTTTGTAGACGGGCTCTACGCGGCCCGCTGAGCTGCGCGCCAGAGGGTCGCGAGCGCTATAAACCCCGCCACAGGGATTGTTTCGGCTCGGCTTTGCGGATCAAGCCCGGCTGAAGCGATCAGGGCTTCATGGTCTCCGCCCAGGCTTTTCAGCGCGCTCCGCAGCATCTTGCGCCGCTGGCCGAACGCCGCCGCCGTCACCACTTCCAGCGCAGCGAGGTCGGCGAACGGCGCGGGCAGGGTGGTTAGACGCACCACCGCTGAGGCGACCTTGGGCGGCGGCGAGAACGCCCGCGCCGGGATCTCCGCGACAAGCCCCGCCTGGCACACGGCCTGCGCCAGAACGGCAAGCCGGCCATAGGCGCTGGTCCCCGGCTGCGCTGCGATCCGATCGGCGACCTCTTTCTGAAACATCAAAGTCATCGGGCCGCGCCATGCAATCGGCGCCTTGAGCCATTTGACCAGAAGCGGCGTCCCGACATTGTAGGGGAGGTTGGATACGATGGAGGCTGGGCCAGAACTCCCCGCCTCCGCCAACAAGGCGGCCTCGTCCGCTACGACAGCATCCGCCACAATCAGCCGACCCCGCCCTGGGGCGGACGCCAAAAGCTCCTGCAGTAAGGGTTCAAACCGGGGGTCCCGCTCGATCAGAACGAGAGGATCAGCGCCTGCCTCCAGAAGCGCCCTGGTCAGTCCCCCCGGGCCCGGTCCCACTTCGATCACGGCGCGCCCCGCCAGGTCCCCTGCAGCGCGGGCGATCTTGCGGGTGAGGTTCAAATCCAAAAGAAAGTGCTGCCCAAAACTTTTCTTGGCCCATAAACCATGCCGCTCCAGGGCGTCGCGCACGCTCTGCTCAGACACGGTCGGCCTGCTCCGCGCGCCGCGCGCCCAGCTCCGCCGCCAGCTTCAGCGCGGCGATGAAACTGTCCGCCCGCGCAACGCCCAGGCCCGCCCGGTCAAAAGCGACGCCGTGGTCGGGGCTGGTGCGCACGATCGGCAGCCCCAGCGTGACGTTCACCGCGCCGAAGAAATCAACGGTTTTCACCGGGATCAGCCCCTGGTCGTGATACATGGCCAAGACCGCGTCATAGCTTGCCCGGGCCTCCGGATGAAACAAGGTGTCGGCCGGCAACGGGTCGCTGACCCTGTGCCCCTCCGCACGCAGCCGGGCCGCGACCGGACCGATGATCTCGATTTCCTCTCGTCCCAGCGCTCCAGATTCGCCCGCGTGGGGATTGAGGCCTGCGATCGCCAGGCGCGGACCGGCTATGCCAAAATCGCACGCCAGAGCATGCAACGTCACCCGCGCCGCCCGTTCCACCCGCGCTTGCGTCAAGGCTGAAGCGACATCCCGCAACGGGGTGTGGATCGTCGCCAAAGATACCCGCAGGCCGTCCCCCGCCAGCATCATGACAGGACCCCGCGGTCCCGCCATCGCCAGCGTCTCCAGCAGGGCGGCGATGAACTCTGTATGGCCGGGAAAAAGAAAGCCCGCCTCGTACATGACCGCTTTGGCGATCGGCAATGTCACAAGGCCTGCCGCCTCACCGGCTGCGGCGAGGCGAACCCCCGCCTCAATCGCCACCCGGACGGTTTCTGCGTTGCGCGGATCAGGCCGTCCAGGCGAGGCTCGGACATTGAGCGGGGTGTGGATCACATGCAACCCGCCGGGGACAGCGTCCGCGATCATACCGCTGCGGATCTCACCCTTATAGCCTACGCGCCGGGCTGTGGCCTCCACCGCGTCCAGATCGGCCAGCAATACGAAGAACGGTAGGTCCGCCAACGCATCCCGCGCCGCGATCAGCGCGACCTCCAACCCGACGCCGGCGGGATCGCCCATCGACACGACCAGAGGGCGCTGCGCCGCCATGGCTTTTCGTCTTATGGCGAGGTGATGCTGGCTTCGCGGCGGAGGTCGCGGAGATGCCGCTGGGCGAGCATGGTCATCTCTTCCTCCCAGAGCCGATCCTCGATCTGGTCGCGGGTCGGCACGCCAGCCGCGGAGCTGTCGCGGGAGCACAGGACCACAAGCGCTACGCCACCCGACGCTGGCTGCACCGCACTCGCCTCGCCAGGCTCAAGACCAGCCACCTGGGCGCGCAGATCCGACGGCAGCGTGTTCTCCACAGCAAATCCCAAATCCTGGATCTCAGCGCCAGGGACATCATCCGCCGCGCTGGCGAGACCCGCGCAGGCGGCGATGCGTGTCCGAGCGCGGTTGAGAGCGGCCTCGCTGCTGGCGGGAGCGGTCACGCGGAGCGCCGATATCGTGTCCATGCCTGGGACGACCCCGTCGCGACGGTCGCGGAGAGCGATAATATAGACGCCCCGCTCGGTGGCGATGGGCATCGAGACTTGGCCAGGCTCAAGAAAGTCAAGAACGTTCTGAATGGCGGGGGCGAGTTCGCCTGCGGCGACCCAGCCAAGATCGCCGCCCTGGGCGGCGCTGGCGGCGGCGCTGAACTGGCGCGCCACAAGAGGGAAAGGCGCGCCGCGCTGCATCTCTTCAAGCAGCACCTGACCGTTCGCGCGGGCTTCAGAAAACTCCGCAGGCGTCTCGGCCGGCAGGAAGATCTCAGAAACCTGATATTGCGCTCTCTGGGCGTTGGCGGCGATACGGGCCTGGGTCGCTTCCACCTCAGCAGCTGAAATCCTGATGCGGGAGCCAAAGAGACCGTTCACGACGCGGCGCCAGGCGATTTCGGCACGCACCTGATCGCGCAGGGTCTGGGGACGGATGCCCGCCGCCAAGAGCTGACCCTCGAGATCGGCTTGGGTGGCGCCGCCCTGACTGGCCAGCTCGGCTATGTTCTCGTCGATCTGCTGGTCGGTGACCTCGATCTCGAAACGGGCCGCCTCCTGCAGCTGTAAGGTCTCGTCGATCAGATCCCTCAGAGCCTGCACCTGGGCACGCTGCTGATTTTCTCGATTGGGCTCCAATTCAGAGGAGGCCAAAAGCAGCGTCGCGCGCTGGCGAACGTCAAAGGTTGTGATGATGTCTTCATTGACGATCGCGGCGATGCCCTCCTGCACCTGCGCCGCAGCTTTGGTGAACGGCGCGAGGGCCAAAGGGGCTCCGATCCCCACAACGGCCGCCAACGCGATCCAGGCTTGCTTCCAGCTCATCGGATGCTCCGCATTAACCCCAGGCGTGAACAGCATGGGATTGAACAAGGTCCAAAGGCGCGTCGGGGCTTAGTCACCGCCGCCAATGACCCCAAGGGTAGTCAGGCCGACCCGGATTCGGAACCCTTCGCTGGGCCCCAATCGCCGATCAAAGGTTTCGGATCGGCTGTAGGCCAGTTCCAGGAACGAACAATCGTCCTGATAAATCAGCGCCAATCTCTGCTGCAGATTTATGTCCGAATCCAGGTCGCGCCTAAAGCCGACATTCGCGCTCCAGCCGTCGACCAGACGGGCGGATATATCGGCAGCGAGTTCTTCGACCCGGTCGCCGGCATTGAGCGCGCCGTCCACGTTCAAATAGCGCACCCCGGCGGCGAAACGGCCAAGACGGGCCGACACCCCTGCGTCAAGGCGCTGAAGCGCCAAAGATCCGTCGCGCAGGCGGCTGCGGACATTCGCCTGCAGCCGGTCGCCGAAATCAACCTGCACCGCGCCGACCCAGTCGGAGGCCCGGCCGTTAAGATTCGTGGACGGGGTAAAGGCGGGCTCAGCGTCAGAGCGCCAGCGGCGGCCGATGAGCCCCGTCACCGTCGCCCCGGCGTCGGTGCGTGCTGTGGCGCGAAGGCCTGCGCTGATGCGCTGGCCAGGCTCCCAGAGGTCGTAATTGGGCGCAGCGTTGGGACGGAAGAGGTTGGACTCGTCCAATTCGAAGGCTTGGCTGTCCTCGTTGACGATCACCGGATCAGCGCCGCCCTGAGAGCCGATCGCGGCCATCACCACGGGCTCAACCACGACCGACAGGCCCTGCGTTGTCCGAACAAGAGGCCATGAAACCTCAACGCCGCCGACCCCGACGCTGCGGGTCGCGTCTTGGTCGGCCTGGCCGGGCGTGTTGGGACCAAAACGGTAATAATCCGCACGGGTCTCGGCGAACGGGCTGACCACAAGGCCCGGCCCCATGATCCAGTCGCGGCGCCAGGAGACGCCGGCGGAAACGCGGGCGCTGTCAACGCCCTCGGATCGCTCCAACAAGGCTGTGGACGCAGCGAGGCGCACTTGGCCCTCGAAAAGGGGCTCGGTCAGGTTTTGGCTGATCTCGCCCTGAGGCAGAACCAGGGGCAGACGCTCGGAGCCGTCCTGCTCAAGCAAGCCCTGGAACGACACGGTGCGCAGCGTCGCGTAGCTCGCGGGGGTCTGACGCTCCACATAGAGCTGGCTGATCAGGCGGGTGTAGTCGCCGACGAGGGGGCCCCTCGGGTCGCCGGCGCCGTCAAGATCATAGCGGCGGAGATAAAGATCGTCGCTCGCGCGTTCGGCCCCAAAGCCCCAGTCCCAGTCCTCGTTGATGCGAAAGGCGCCAGTCGCGAAAACATGCCCGCGGAACGAATCGTCGCCAAACCGGTCGCCCTCGCCATCAAAGTCCCGCTCGGCTGTCACGCTGCCGTCAATGAGGATGTCGCCCGACCAGAACCGACGCCGATACTCAAAACCCAGAAGCGGACGGACTTTCTCATGAAGCCGCGGAGAGACCGTCAGGTCTTGATGCGGCGAGATCGCCCACACATAAGGCTGCTCATAGAAGGCTCCAAGCCGGCCATTGCGGCCAAAGTCCGGCTGCAGAAAGCCCGAGCGAGGCCCCGCGGTGGGATCGGGGTGCGAAAAATAGGGAGCGTAAAACACCGGGACGCCGGCGACCTCCAGAACCGCGTCGCGGTAGGAGATCATTTGGCTCTCGGGGTCTTGCACCGCGCGCCGGGCGCGGAGGGTCCAAGTCGGCGGGCGGGCCCCGTCCTCCTCACAAACAGGACAGCTCGTGTAGACGACATAGTCGAGTTCGTTGTCGCCGGCCTCGCGCCGGACCGCGCTGCGCGCAGCCAGAACGCCCTCGGGCTGGAAGCGCGCGCGGAGTTCGGTCGCGACGCCAAGCGCGAGCCCCTCGTCGACCTGCATCTCCTCGGCATATTGCACAGAGCCGTCCGCTGCGACCAACTCCACCCCGCCGCTCGCCCTTATGGAGCCGTTCTCCAGATCATAGATCAGGCGGTCGGCGCGAAGCGTGCGCCCCTGATAGCGGGCCTTGACGTCGCCTTCGGCGGTGATGGTTCCGCTGTCCTGATCTTCCACCAGACGATCGGCCTCGAGCATGACCAATTCGGCGTCCGCGGCCGCATTCGGCGCCGGCTCTTGCGCGACAGCGGGGGACACGGGGGCGGCGACGGCGGCGACGGCCATCAAAACGACCCAGGCGGGCGTCGCCCACGTGGAAGACAAGCGCGGCGGCGTCACGGACGGCGAAAGCCGCCGCTTGCGCCCCTCGCTCGGTGTTTCCCCACGCTGCATCGGCGACCTTTACCTTCTTCCCCGCTTCTTCCTAGCCGTCCCGGGCCTGATCCGTAAAGCGGAGAGCCGCAGCGCTGCGGAGAGGGATCGACCAGAAAAACCGCGCGCTCTTCAACCGTCTTCCAGAAAGCACATGATTCCCAAAGCGCAAAAAAGACCGGCCAGCGGGGCGGCGAAAGCGGCGACCAAAGGGGGCACGGCTTCGGTGATCGCCAGCGCTTGCGAGAGCTGAGAAAAGAAGAACAATCCCAGGCCGAGACCGACCCCCAGACCACCCCACGCGGCGATATTGCCCAATCGCTGCATGCGCAGGGAGAAAACCCCGCCCAAGGCCGCCATCGCGGCAAGCAGGAACGGGTAGGCGACGAGGCTTGACCATTTGATCTCGAAGCGGAGCGGCGAGAGGCCAGCGGCGCGGGCTTCCGCGATAAAGGATGGCAAGCTCCAGAACGACAGGGTTGCGGGGGATACAAACCGCTCCAGGAGATCGCTGGCGTCGAGATTGGTGGGAATAGCGAGCGTCTCCTGGCGCTGCGGCGCCTCGCCGGGCGCGCCTTCCACGACGCCGTTGAGCTGCCAGAAGCCGCTGCGCAGTTCGGCTGACTCGACCCGCATGCGCCGCTCAAAGCGCAGCACATCGCCCTGAAGGGCGAAAAAGAAGAAGGTGGCGTTGGTCAGCACCGCGGTTTGCGGGTCAAGCGCGTCGGCCTGGATCACGACCTGGCCAAACTCATCGCCCTGCCGCAGCCAAACCCCGCGCTCCTGCGGAGGACCAAGGCGTTGGGACAACAACGCGTCGCGGCGGACTTCGAATTCGGCGTAAAGCTTGGATCCGATTGGGTTCAACGCGGTGATCACCGCCGCCCCGATGACGAAGGCGGAGAGAATGGCGGGTGTGGTGAAGCGCCAGGCCGAAACCCCGGCGGCGCGCATGGCGATGAGCTCGGAACGACGATTGAGCTGGATCATGCCAATCATGACCCCGACGAGCACCACAAAGGGCAGGGTCTGCTCAATCAGGATAGGCGCTTTCATCAGGGTCAAGCTTGCGGCTTGGCCCATGCTCAGGTCCACCCGGGCCCCGACAGAGCGCATCTGTTCGACAAGATCGATCAGCAAGATGGCGGCCAGCACCGCGCTCATCGCGGTGGCGACGCCGCCGAGGGCGGCCAAGAGAAGATATCGGGACAAAGCGCCCATGGGGCGGGCCTTTCTCAAACGACGACGTCAAGCGGGAGCAAAGGCGGCAGGACCTTCGCGCGTCTTGCGGCGGCCCGCGCGGAGCAGCAGCGCCGCGGCGCCGCCGGAGACCAGAAGAGGGAAACCGTATTGGGCGACATTCAGGGCGGGTTCGTCCACAGCGGCCGCCTGAAGGCCCAAGGCCAGGAGCCTGACAAGCAAAGCGACGCCCGACGCCCACAAGAGACGACCCAGATAACCCTGCCGGCTGAACTCTCCGCCGAGAAGGCTCGCCAACGCGATCATGGCCAAGGCGATGTTTAAGAGCGGCGCTGCAAGCCGGTAATGGCCCTCGGCGGTCAGGCGGTTCACGTTGCGCTGATCATAATGATTGGTCATGTCTGGAAAGAAGAGCTGGGCCAAGGTTCGATCGCCCGGCTTGAGAACCAGGTCAGTCTCGGTCTCCACGAGCTCGTTCAGGATGAGGGGATAGCGGTCGAAATCGAGGGTCTCCACCGCCCCGGCGTCGGATTGGCGCTGGATTTGCCCATCAATCATCACGAGTTGGGGCGTCCCGTTCGCCATGGTGATGAGGCCGCTGCGCGCGGTGTAGGTCACCGCCGGGCTCTGACGGGCGTCATGGACGAACAGGTCGCGCATCTCGCCGCCCGGGGCGCGCTCGCGCGCATACATGGTCAGGCCCTCGGCGGGAAAAGTATAGTCGCCCTCGCGGACCAGCGTGGACGCAACGTCCGCGCGAATGTCGTAAATCGTCTCGCGCATCTCGGTGGAGGCGGCTGGCTGGATGACCGTCGTCACCCACAAATGCGCCAGAGCTGCAACGCATGCGAGCATGATCACCGGTTGGGACAGCCGCCAGGCCGAAAAGCCTGCCGCATAAAGCACCGTCGTCTCGCTTTCGACGTTCATCCGGTTGATGGCGAAGGCGACAGCGAAAAACACCGCCAGGGGCAGGATCAGACTGATCAGTTGCGGCGTGGCGAGCAGGGTCACCCAAACAAAGGCCATCGCCGATTGGCGGTTGTCGACGATGATGTCGAGACGGTTGAGGCCCTGGGTCAGGATCGCTATGGCGGCAAGCGCGCCCAGCACCGCCAAGAGCGGACCGAGCGCCTGCCGAAACACATAGTCTTGGACGATGTTCATCCCCGCTCCCGGGCGCTTTTCTTTCGCAGCCCGCACAGCTACCACTGCTTCGCAACAGGTTGAAGGGTCAAAGGGAAGACCCCCGCAGCGGCGCTCTCGCCGGCCCTTCGCCTCCAAACCAAGAGCGGATGGCCAAAAAGCGATGAATGTGCGGTTTTCCAAAGAGGGGCGCGGCGAGGCGCTCGCAGTGATGGTCGCAGAGGGCGGCGCCTTGAGCCCCTCTGCGGCGGCGTTGGACGAACGGCTTGGGGGCGGGCTGGCCCGGGCGATCGCTGCAGCCCGAATGACCGGCAAGCCAGGCCAAATCGCGGAGCTCCTCGCGCCGCCAGGGCTTGATGCGTCTCGGCTCCTGGCTATCGGGGTGGGACCGGCAGACAAGCTCCAAGCCCTCGGCGTCGAGCGTTGGGCGGGGCACGCGGTGAAGCGCCTGCTCACCTCGGGGGTGCAGAAGCTGTCGCTGTTCGCCGACGCCCTGGGCGGGGTCTCGGCGGCGGAGGCTGCGGCCAAGGCGGCGGTCGGCGCGCGGCTCGCGGCCTATCGCTTTGACCTTTACCGCACCAAACTGAAACCAGACCAAGAACCAACGCTCAGGGACATCCAGGTGGTCACCGACGCGGCGAAGGCCGCCCAGGCCCGCTTTGAGGTCGACAACGCCGTGGTCGACGGGGTCTATTTCGCGCGGGATCTCGTGAACGAGCCGCCGAATGTTTTGCACCCTGAAAGCTTCGCCGAGCGCCTCGCCGCGCTTTCGGAGTTGGGCGTGGAGGTGAAGATCCTGGGCGAAACCGAGATGAGGAAGCTCGGCATGAACGCCATGCTCGGCGTGGGCCAGGGCAGCGTTCGCGAGAGCAAGCTTGTGGTCATGAGCTGGAAGGGCGCGGGAAAAGCCGCGCCGGTGTGTCTGGTGGGCAAGGGCGTCACCTTCGACACCGGCGGCATCTCGCTGAAGCCCGGCGCCGGCATGGACGAGATGAAGGGCGACATGGGTGGGGCTGCGGCCGTGGCCGGGGCCATGAAGGCCCTCGCCGGCCGCAACGCCAAGGCGAATGTCGTCGGCATCGTCGGGCTGGTGGAGAATATGCCTGACGGCAGCGCGCAGCGCCCCGGCGACATCGTCGCCACCATGTCCGGACAGACCATCGAGGTGCTCAACACTGATGCGGAAGGCCGTCTGGTTTTGGCGGACGTGGTTTGGTACGCGCAGGAAAAGCACAAGCCCGCCGCCGTGATCGATCTTGCGACGCTTACCGGCGCTGTGATCATCAGCCTTGGCCATGAGCACGCGGGCCTGTTTTGTAACGACGACGACCTCGCTTCCTCCATCGCTGCGGCGGCCGCGGCGGAGGGCGAACCCGTGTGGCGGCTGCCGATGAACGCAGCCTACGACAAAATGATCGATACCCCCAATGCGGACATGAAGAACATCTCCGGCAAACCAGCGGCGGGTTCGATCGTGGGCGCGCAGTTCATCAAACGATTCATCAAAGACGGCCAAGCCTGGGCCCATATCGACATCGCTGGCGTCGCGTGGAAACCCGGCCCCTATGAAGATCCAACGTCCCCCTGCTGGGCAACCGGTTACGGCGTCCGGCTCCTGAGCCGCCTCATTGCGGACAAATACGAAAATTGAAGCGATGAGCGGCGCAGAGGCCGGGGAGGTCTGGTTCTACCATCTGGAGCGCCGGGACCTCCCCGCCGCGTTGGCGGACCTGTTGGAAAAGAGCCTCGCCAAAGGCTGGCGCGTCTTGGTGAGGGGGACAGATCCCGCGCGCCTCGACGCCCTCGACGCAGCCCTTTGGACGGTGAAGGATGCCGCCTTTATCCCGCACGGCCGCGACGGTCCCCTCGCGGCGCGACAGCCGGTTCTCCTGACCGACAGGGCTGAGGGCAACCCCAACGGCGCCACGGTGCTGTTTCTCACCGACGGGGCCGCGTTGCGCGGTCTGGAGGGCTTCAAGCGCGTCTGCGTCGTCTTCGACGGCCGCGACGAGGCCGCGCTCAAGACCGCAAGAGGTCACTGGAAGGCGGTCAAGGCCTCCGGCGCCGGCGCGGTCTACTGGGCTGAAACGCCAACAGGGCGATGGGAGAAAAAGGCTTGAAGCGCGGCATTTTGGCGCCGTTCGTTGCAGCGCTCCAGCATTTTGCGTTCTGCGCGTCCCGAAACCATGGATTATGATCCATGGCGGGGAACCGCGCGCCGCGATGGGTAGCGCGAGGGGGCGCAGGTCGCGTCTTGAGAGGGTCATCGCGGAGGGGCGACTATGCCGGGACTGGAACAAACCGCGGCGTGGTTGCTGGAGCCTTATAATCAAACGGCCCTGACGCTCGTGATCGTCGGCGCGGCGGTGGTGGGGTTGGCTCTCGCGGCGGGGCTCGCCGCCGCGATCGGCAATTGGCGTCTCCGTCGCCGGTCCCAGCGACAGGGCTAGAGAACGGCGCCAGGGATCTGCGTTGCGGATCCGCATCGTGGCTTCTGACCAGGGATCCGGGCTCGGGGTAAGGGCTAAGCCCAAAGGCGAAGCGTCTAAAAAGGGAATCTGGACCAAGGGTCGGGCAGGCTAGGCCCAAGGTGGCGGCGCAAAGATCTGATCGGGGGGCCTTGTCGCTCTATCGGCGCCTGAGGCCCAGCGGCGCGGGCACTCAAAGCCTCTTGGCGTCACGGCGCGCTTATAAGCCGCCCTCGCTTTGCATCCAAGGCCAGGACGGCACGCATCTCGCCCTTCGAGGGATCACCAGTCAAAGGGGCGTTTTCATGAAGCGTTGGTTCACCATAAGCGTCGCGGCCGCTGCGGCCTTCTTGTCAGGCTGCGTCATCATCGATGTCGACGACGCGCGCGCAAGGGATGAACCCCCAACAGCCCGGCCAGCGACCTGCGACATCGCCGCTTATCAAAGTCTCATCGGGCAAGGCGACCGCCAGATCGACCGCTCTCGCTTGCCGCAAACCTATCGCGTCATCTGCTTTGAATGCCAGGCGACGATGGACTACAACGCCAACCGGCTCACCATCCAACTCGATCGCGAGAACCGGGTCGCTGCGGTCAGCTGCGGCTGAGCCCGTAAAGGCCGCTTGGAAACCGCGAAGGTCGCGGCTATAGGGTCGCGAGCTTTTCCCTCTCCCCCTGTCATGAAGGAGGCCGTCCTTGGCCGAGCGCACTTTTTCCATCCTCAAGCCAGACGCTTGCGCCCGCAGCCTCACGGGCGAAATCAACGCGATGATCGAGAGCGCCGGGCTGAAAATTGTGGCCCAAAAGCGCCTTCATCTCACGAAGGAACAAGCCGAAGGCTTTTACGCTGTTCACAAAGAACGCGGCTTCTTCGGCGATCTTGTGAAGTTCATGACCTCCGGTCCCGTGGTGGTGCAGGTTTTGGAGGGAGACAACGCAGTGGTCCGCTACCGGGAGATCATGGGCGCAACCAACCCCTATAACGCAGCCCCCGGCACGATCAGGCGTCGTTATGCGTCCTCGATCGAGGCGAACACCGTCCATGGCTCGGACAGCGCCGAGAACGCTGCGATCGAAATCGCTTATTTCTTCAAGCCGGAAGAGATCGTCGGCTAAGGCTCAAGAGGCGTGTGCGGACCCCTTGTGAGACCCGCAAAGCCATGCGCTTGCGACACGCGGGGGCCGCCGCCCCGCCGCCTCGCGCCTTCTTTGAACTTTGCATCGAAACGGCAAGCCTCGTCCGCCCCAGGCCTGCTGCGTCGCCTTAAGCCATCACCCGACTGAAATCATTGATGCTCATGTCTGGACGGCGCGCCCAGTGGTCCGCGGCGACGCCGCAGCGGGCAGGGTCAAACAGCACCCGGTTCAGGCGGACGGCGTTGGTGGGGGTCTCCTCCACGCGGATTTCCTCCACGCGATAAGGCAGCTGGTCCGCCTCCAAGAACGCCGACAATTTGAGAAAAAACACCGCCGCCAAGGCTTCCGTCGTGGGATCGCCCGGAAAAACCATGAGCCGGGCTAAACGATACGGCTCGTGTTCACGAAAAAACCCTATGAGGGGGTCGGCGGCGTTCAGTTGCAGGGCGTGATCGACATGATCGTCGATCCATGCATGCCAGCGGCCTTTCACGGCGTCGAAGGCCGCGTCCATATTCGTCGCACTGAAGACAAAGGTGTGCTGAGGGGCCAGCCGCACGGTGACAAACTCGTTGTGTCCATGCGGCGTCGCGCATTTGCCCGTCGGATCGGCGATCAGCCGATGCGCCATCGCATAGCGCCGGGTGAATTCCAAGGCGGCCATCACAACCTCGTCAACGCATGACCCCGCAGCACAGACGGGCGCGGGTGATCCGATAAGCCAAAACCGCGCCTTATGGAACGCCTTATTGCGGCAGGCTCCTTGCGTAGGGGCTATCAAGGGGAAAGGCCGGAATCGCCACCTCGAATGGCGCTTTGTCCCGGAGACGGATCATCTGATACCAGCCGACCATGACCCCGCAAGGCGTCAGAAGCGGCGCGCCGGAGGTATATTCATAGCCCATCCCCGGCTCCAAAATGGGCTGTTCGCCGACGACCCCCGCCCCCGTCACTTCTTGGGTCAGGCCCGTATCGTCAGTGATCCGCCATTTGCGGCCGATGAGCTGAACCCTCTCTTCAGAACGGTTGTGAATCTCAATTGTGTAAGACCAGACAAAACGCCGTGCATCGGGGTCGCTCTGGCTATCCAAAAATCGCGGCCGCACCCGCACCACCACATTGTGGGTCTCGGCTTCAAACATCAGTTACCCCGCGGCGGCGTCCAGCGTTGACGCGGATGCGTCAAGCGCCTGCAGCACATCTTCCACGAGGTCCGCCTCATCCTCAAGGCCGACCGAAAGCCGCACGAGACCCTCGGCCACGCCGATGGCCTCACGGGCCTCCGGACTGAGGCGTCGGTGGGTCGTCGTCGATGGATGAGCGGCGAGGCTTTTGGCGTCTCCCAGATTGTTCGATATGTCAAAAATCTGCAGCGCGTTCAGGAAGGCGAAGGCCCCGGCGCGGCCGCCCTCGAGTTCAAGCGCGATCAGCGTGCCGCCGGCTTTCATCTGTTTGGCGTGGATCGCTCTCTGGGGATGATCGGCGCGGCCTGGATACAATATTCTGAGGACCCGCGGATGGCCGGCGACGGCGTCGGCCACCGCCGCGGCCGCGGCGGATTGCGCCCTCACGCGCAGGTTCAGCGTCTCTAACCCTTTGAGCAAAACCCAGGCGTTAAAGGGCGACAAGGCGGGACCCGTGTGGCGGCAGAACTCCCTAATCGCCTCGTCGATCAGGGCTCGGCTCCCAAGGATCGCGCCTCCCAGGGTACGGCCTTGTCCGTCGATATGTTTGGTCGCGGAATAAACGACAAGATCAGCCCCAAGATGCAAAGGGTTCTGCAAAGCGGGGCTGGCGAAGGCGTTATCGGCGATCAGCCGGCAGCCGATGGGAGCGAGGATCGCCTTGACAGCGGCGATGTCGACGGCGGACAGCGTGGGATTGGCGGGCGTCTCGATGAGG
Organism: Alphaproteobacteria bacterium; assembly: GCA_018971945.1. Lineage (GTDB taxonomy): Bacteria > Pseudomonadota > Alphaproteobacteria > Caulobacterales > Aquidulcibacteraceae > REEB509. Next base: position 19,746 of record JAGWZH010000055.1, read on the forward strand.
GCGAGCTTCGCCGGACGCGCGGCCGCGGCGGCCCATTGGTCGAGATCGTCCCCATCCACAAACGTCACCTCCACCCCAAATCGGGGGAGAAGCGTGTCGAGAATCCAAAGACATGAGGAAAACATCGCCCGCGCCGCGATCACCCGATCCCCGGCCGAAACTTGCCCCAAGAGCGCAGCCTGCACCGCCGCCATGCCTGACCCAAGGGCGAGGCACGATTCCGCTCCCTC